>JAEEJY010000035.1 GCA_016282155.1 Caryophanales bacterium
AAAACTATGTAGGTGAAGAAGCACCTAAAGAAGAAGGATGGGTACAAGATACTGATGTATTTGATACATGGTTCTCTAGTGCTTTATGGCCATTCGCAACTTTAGGTTGGCCAGATAATACAGAAGATCTAAAGAGATATTTCCCTAATGATTGCTTAGTAACTGGTTATGATATTATTTTCTTCTGGGTAGCTCGTATGGTATTCCAATCAGAAGAATTACTTGGAACTAGACCATTTAAAGATTGTGTTATCCACGGATTAATTCGTGATAAAGAAGGACGCAAGATGAGTAAATCTTTAGGTAATGGTGTTGATCCATTTGAAATGATCGATAAGTATGGTTGTGATGCTTTAAGATATTACTTATGTACTGACTGTGCTTTAGGAACAGATTTACGTTTTGATGAAACTAAGATGGCTGCTACATGGAACTATATTAATAAGATATGGAATGCTTCAAGATTTGTTCTTATGAATATTGAAGGTTTAGATAGTTATGATTTTAGTAATTTAACTAGCGAAGATAAATGGATTTTAACTAAATATGAAAATATTGTTAAATCAAGTATTAAACATATGGATAAATATGAATTTAATATCTTTGGATCAGAAACATATAGCTTTATCTATGATGATTTCTGCAGTAGTTATATTGAATTTGCTAAATTTAATAGTGAATCTAAAACTACTAAATCAGTATTATGCTATATCTTAACTGGTATCTTAAAATTATTACATCCATTTATGCCTTTTGTAACAGAAGAAATATATAAGATGTTACCAATTATGGATGCTGAATCAATTATGATTTCTGATTATCCAAAATATGAAAAAGAATTTATCTTTAATGAAGAATATAAAGATGTTAATGAAAAAGTTACATTTATTTCTAATTTTAGAAATGTAAAAGCAGAAAACTCTATTGGTAAGGATGCTAAAGTACTTCTAAATATTAAAGATGAAATAATTATTAAAATGCTTAAATTAACAGATAATTTAACAGATGAAGAATTAACTATTAATTCTTATAAAGTAGAAGCTAGTAAATATAAAGCAATTATCTATTTTGAAAAGCAAGTAACTGAAGAAGAAATAGAAGAAATTAAGAAGAACATTCTTAAATTACAAAATTCAATAACTCGTCGTGAAAACTTATTAAGTAATGAAAATTATGTAAATAAAGCTCCAGCTAACATCGTAGAAAATGATCGTAATATGTTAGAAAAAGAGAAAAATGAGTTAAAAATATTAGAAGAGAAATTAAAATAATTTCTCTTCTTTTTTAGTATTTACAACGACAATGTAAATAGAATAATATTTATTGACTAGACTTGAAAGTTTTGCTATACTTAAGGTGTAATAAAAATAAGGGAGGAAAGAAAATGAAAAAAGGTTTTACATTAATTGAATTACTTGCTGTTATCTTAATTTTAGGTATTATTGCTTTAATCGCTATTCCAGTAGTAAACGATATTATCGTTGAAGCTAGACAAGGAGCTTGGGTTTCTAGTGCAAGTCAAATTGCTAGTCAATATGATTTATATGTACAAAGAAAAGAAATCAAAGGAGAAACTGCAATTACTAATTTCGTAAAGACTACAGGCAGCACAACAACTGTAAATGAAAATCTTGATGCTAAATTTAAAAAAGATGGTAACCTAGATACAGTAGCAGTTCAAAAAGAATTAGATATTAAAGGTAAAATGCCTGCAACTTTCAAAGATTTATATGTCGAAGATGGTAATGCTTATGTAAGTTTCACAGTTGATGGAATTACTTGTACAAACTTTGAAACAACTAATAGTACAAAAACAATTATCAACGACGGACCTAGATGTACTAAAGCAGCTTAGTTAAATAATTAAGAACTCTTTTGAGTTCTTTTTTTTGTGGTTTTTAGCACTTATCTATTGACAGTGCTAACTGGTAGTGATATACTTAAGTAGCAATCGATAAAAGAGAGTGCTAAAAAAGAGGCGATGAAATGCTTAATAGTAGAGAAGAAGAAATATTAAAATTAATAGTTGAAGAATATGTTAAAACAGCTCGTCCTGTAGGTAGTAACGCAATATGCGATACTTTAAATGTATCAAGTGCTACTATTCGTAACGAAATGGCTTTCTTAGAGGATGAAGGGTTACTTGAAAAAACTCATATATCTTCAGGAAGAATCCCATCAGAAAAAGGTTATCGTTATTATGTTGATAATATTATGAAACCTAAAGAATTATCAGGCGAAGATATGTTAAAACTTCAAACAGTAGTACATAATAGTTCGATTGTTTTAGATGATTATATTGCACGTAGTGTAGAAATAATATCAGAAATGACAAATCTAACTGCGGTAGTTTTAGGAAATTCTTCAAATGAAAATAAAGTTACTAAGATTGAAGTAGTTCCTGTAACAGAAAACAATTTAGTCGCAATAATAGTAACAGACAAAGGTCATGTTGAACACAAGAATATAATTATTGAAGAAAATGTTGGAACTGAAGACATAAGAAAAACAGTAGATATTATAAGTAAGTTTATTGTAGGTACACCAATTGATGAAGTAAGTTCAAAACTAGAATTTGAAGTAAAACCAATTATTGGTAATTATATTAAACAACATGAAGCTTTATATAATGCGTTCTATAATGCATTTACTGATTTCTCGCATCCATCATATACAATGCGAGGAGCAAAGAACATCTTAATGCAACCAGAATTTAATGATGTAGATAAGATAAGAGACATCTTAAGTAAATTTGAAGATAAAGATGTTGTTAATAATATTAAAGAAACAGAAGATGGCGTTAATATTTATATAGGTAGTGAAAACGAATTTGATGATGATGTAACAGTTATCAAGACTAAATATAATATTAACGGGGAAGAAGGAACAATTGCTTTAATTGGTCCTAAGAGAATGGAATATGATCGTGTAATATCATTACTTGATTATATTACCAAGAATATAAATGATAGGTAGGTGTAGGATGGAAGAAAAAGAAAAATGCACATGTGGATGTAACGAAGAATGCAAGTGTGATGAAAACTGTACTTGTGGATGCAATGAAGGTAAAGAGTGCACTTGTGATAAAAAAGATAAAAAAAGTAAAAAGAATAAAGAATTAGAAGAGATGAAGATTCTAGTTGAAAAAAATAAAGAATTAGAAGATACACTTCTTCGTACAAAAGCAGAATTTATAAATTATCGTAAGAGATTAGAAGAAGAAAATGCTAAATTTATAAAATATGCTAATGAAGATTTAGTAAAAGAATTACTTCCAATTATTGATAATTTTGAAAGAGCTATTAAGTTAAATGGTAATGATTTAGCTTTAGATACTTCAAAATTCTTGGAAGGATTTAAAATGATATATTGTAATACAGTTAGTATTTTAGAAAAATATGGTGTTCAAGCAATTGATGGATCTAGTAAACCATTTGATCCAAATTACCATGAAGCTGTTATTTCTGAACATATTGATGGTGTTGAACCTGGTATGGTAATAGAAGTATTACAAAAAGGATACTTATTAAAAGGAAAAGTAATAAGACACGCAATGGTTAAAGTATCTGCGTAGAAAGAAAGAAGGAATATTATGAGTAAAATTATAGGTATTGACTTAGGTACAACTAATAGTTGTGTATGTGTATATGAAGGTGGAGAAGCTAAAGTTATAGCTAATCCTGAAGGAGAAAGAACTACTCCATCAGTAGTTGCATTTAAAAATGGTGAAACTATTGTAGGTGGAGCTGCTAAGAGACAAACAGTTGTTAATCCAGAAACTGTAAGTTCAATTAAAAGATTAATGGGTACTAAAGAAAAAGTTGAAGTTAATGGAAAGAAATATACTCCAGAAGAAATTTCAGCTATGATCTTAGGAGACTTAAAGAAAACAGCTGAAGCTTATTTAGGAGAAAAGTAACTAAAGCAGTTATTACTGTTCCAGCTTACTTTAATGACTCACAAAGACAAGCTACTAAGAATGCTGGTAA
>JAEEJY010000005.1 GCA_016282155.1 Caryophanales bacterium
TCATTATCTCTTCTATAAACATTTGCTCTTGGGTTATCCCATGATCTAAATACTGCTTTAATTGCTCCCATTAATTGTTCTTTTGGATCATTAGGGAAATCTTTTTTGATTTTCTTTTTATACTCTGCTTTAAATTGTCCTGCTAATTCTTTTAAATCATCAGCAGTTAAATCAACGTCTTGAGTAACTCCCTTTTTCTCTTTCATTTCATCGATTAATTCTTCAAAGTATTTTTTTCCAACTTCCATAACTACGTCAGAATACATTTGAATAAATCTTCTATAGCAGTCCCAAGCCCATCTTTCATTACCAGACTTTTTAGCTAAAACTTCTACTACTTCTTCATTTAAACCTAAATTTAAAATAGTATCCATCATACCTGGCATTGAAGCACGAGCTCCTGATCTAACAGATACTAATAATGGATTTTCTTTATCACCAAATTTTTTACCTGTTATCTCTTCCATTTTAACAATATACTCATTAATTTGATTTTGGATTTCTTCATTAATCTCTCTACCATCATTATAATATTGAGTACACGCTTCAGTTGTGATAGTAAAACCTTGAGGTACAGGAAGACCAATATTAGTCATTTCAGCTAAGTTAGCTCCTTTACCACCAAGAAGGTTTCTCATATCAGCATTACCTTCAGTAAATAAATATACGTATTTTGTCATATTACCTCACCTTTCTTGACTACACTATTATAACAAATCTAACAAACAAAAAAAACGTTTTTGACGTTTTTTTACAATTGTTTTTATTCTTTTGTACCTAACTTTAAAATTTTAGTAATATCTTCATCTTTAATTACACGTCTAAAGAAATTACCTTTTGTAAGTTTAAGTTTTAAAACATTTTTAAAATAGCATTTAGGACATAAAGATATATATTCATAATCAGTTTCACCATCTATTACAACTTGTTCACCTTCATAAACAAATTTACCATTTAAAGTACGAGCATTGAATTTAGCTTTTTTACTACAACTACATATAGTTGGAATCTCTTCTATAATATCAGCTAGTTCAAATAAACGTTTAGATCCAGGAAAAGATTTAGTTTGAAAATCTGTTCTTAAACCATAGCAGATAACTGGAATATCAGCAATCTCTGAGATTGCTCTTAACTCATTAACTTGGGATGGTTGTAAGAACTGTGCTTCATCAACAATAATACAACTAATATTAAAATCTATTTTCCCATCCTTATATAATTCTAATAAAGAATCATTTTCTTTAATAATTAAATCTACTTTTCTTTCTAGACCAATCCTTGAAGAAACTTTATCTCCTGCTTTCGTATCTTTACCTGGTTTAGCTATTAATACTTTCATATTTCTCTCTTCATAATTATGGGCTACTGTTTGTACTTGAATACTTTTACCACTATTCATTGCTCCATAACGGAATATTAACTTTGACATAAATAACCTACTTTCTTCTAGCTCTTGGATGAGCATTTAAATATGTATTACGTAATTGTTCATTGGATACATGGGTATATATACCTGTAGTTGATATATTAGAATGCCCTAACAACTCTTTAACTGTCATTAAGTCTGCCCCTTCATTTAACATATGTGTTGCAAATGTATGTCTTAATACATGGGGTGTTAAATGAACATTTATCCCACTACTTATAAATATCTTATTAATTATATATTCAACCCCTGATTCAGTTAATTTATTTCCTTTTTGATTAACAAATAAATACTCACTATTCTTACATAACATACTTCTACTATTATCTAAATAATCATTTAAATAATCAAGACATTTTGTTGTAAAAAATACATATCTTTCTTTTGAACCTTTACCTAATATCTTAATCATTCTATTACTCTTATCAATATCACTTACTTTAATATTAATGAGTTCTGCTAAACGAATACCTGTTGCATAAAACATTTCTAATATTAAAATATCTCTTTTACCTATAATAGTGCTAGTATCTGGAGTTTCCATTATCTTTTCTAGTTCTATAGGATTCAAATAATTAGGTAGTCTAAATTCTTGTTTTGGACTACTTAATAACAATGTCGGATTTTCTTTAATATAATTATTATTAAGTAAATACTTATAAAAACTTTTTAAAGAACTAATATGTCTAGATATAGTTTTAGAAGCATATTTATTATTATACATATATTCTAAATAATTTCTAAAATCATCATACTCTAATTTTCTTATATCTTTACCATCAAAGAAATTAATAAAATTAGTTAAATCTAAATTATAATTCTCAATTGTTTTAGCTGAATATCTTTTTTGGGTACTCAGATATTTTAAAAATCCATCTAGCATATTATCACCATCTTCATTATAGCACAAAAAAGAGGAATTATATTCCTCTTGTATATTCTACTTCTGTTTCTGGTAGACCTTCTAAGTATCTTTCATATTCTTCTATTTCTTCATCTGTGAAGTTTTCAAGATCATATTTATATCTTTTATCATTTTCATCTATATATTCTTCCTCACTACTAGAACTAGCAGTAGATTCAGTACTTCCATCTTCAAATGGATTTTCTTCAAGAAAATGACGGTTTAAATATTCCATTCTTTCAGCTTCGGGCAATTTACTTATCTTATATTCTTCAACGGCAAATACAAGGTATCTAAATTGCGAATAACTAGATAAGTATTCAATTAATTTATTATAATTAAACTCACTAAAATTAAGATAACATTGTTGAATATATTCTTTTACCTTCATACTAAGTGAAGGATATTCCATTAGTAATTGATAAAACTCATGATTTCTGTTTACTTCTCTTAAACAAGAATAAACATAGGATCTAAAAAGATTTCCCTTTAATTTTCTATTTTCATCGACTTCGACTTTTGTTAAAGCATCATGATCTTTATAAGCTATATCTAAACTACGACTATTATTTTTATAGCGATAGTATATTTGAAGACTACGAATATGTATCCCTTTTAAATGTAACTTTTCAATAATTTCGTTAGCTGTATCACAAGTAGTTGTGAAATCATCTATCTTCTTTAAATTAACCTTTGTATAGCCCTCTACAGGTTTATTATCAGCCATTAAAGTATATCTACCCATAAGCCCTCCTATTAACGGAAAAATACCATATAAATTAAGAATCCTATAAATATTAATGCCATTATTATACCATTAATAATATTTGAGTTATTTGATTTATATTTAACTCCTACTGCTTTGGCTAAGAGAATACCTCCTATTAAACCTCCAATATGTCCGGCACTATCAATATTACTTGCCATAAATCCAAGTAATAGATTAAGCATAATAATCGGAATTATTTGGGATTTAATAACATCATCTAAAAATACGCGATAATGATATCCAAAGTATAACATTGCTCCTAGTAAACCAAAGATAGCTCCACTAGCTCCGATACTAGGTGTTCCTGGATTAAACATAATTGAAAGTAAATTACCAGTAATTAAACTTCCTAAATATATAATTAAATATTTAGTTTTACCAAAATAACTTTCTATTTGTGGTCCTATTACATATAAAGCATACATATTACATAATAAATGTATAACTGATACATGTAAGAATCCCGCTGTTAAAAGACGATATATATCACCATTTTTAACAAAAGGTCCATAATTAGAGAAATTATTTATAAAATAATCTTTACCATATATTAAAGTTAAGATATATACCGCTATATTAATTGCGATAAATAACTTTGTAATAACAGGACTTTTCTTTGTGAAAACATCTTCAGCTTTTTTAGCATCTTCTTCATTTTTCTTACCTATTTCATTAGTAAGTTTCATAAATAATTCAAAGCCTTGTTCTTTAAATTTAGAAACTTTTGTAATAGTTGGGAATTCATCTAATACAAATTCAAATTTATTAATATCATTAATATCATCTATCTTTATCCAATCAATATTCGCACTATAACTAGCATTCGTATTAACATTTTCTCCAATATTAACAAAAATACTTAAAGTATTCATACTAAAAGACATTGTCTTTTTACGAATCTTTTTCATTATTTGTTCAGTGCGATACATATCCATTTCCATTTGATCATCATTATGGATATAATTAGATACTAAACGTATTATCTTATAATCACTTTCTAAGTTTTCTAACCAAATTTCATTTTGGACTCCACGTAATATAATTGGATTATAATTTTGTTCAGTAACAAAATAATGTAATAGTTTCATTACTATTTCATCATTTTCACTAACACTTATTGCTTCCATTTTATCACCTATTCTTGTCTTAATATTTCTTGTATGTTTGTGAAACAAGCAGGAAGTTCACTATCAAACTTCATATACTCTTTTGTTGTTGGATGAATAAATCCAAGTTCTTTAGCATGCAAACATTGTCCTGTATTATCAAATAGTTTTTTACCTGAATAAACAGGATCATTAACAACAGGATGACCTATATATTTCATATGTACTCTTATTTGATGTGTACGTCCTGTTTCTAATTTTAATTCAATTAATGTTGCATTCTTATATCTTTCAATTACTCTAAAATGAGTAACTGCTTTTTTACTATTATCTGGCGTAACAGCCATCTTTTTACGATCATGAGGATCTCTACCTATTGGAGCATCAACAGTACCTGTTTCATTATTAATTACACCCCATACTAAAGCATAATAAACACGATATGTTTTCTTCTCTTCTAATTCTTTAGCAAGTATCTCATGAGCTTTATTATTCTTGGCTACCATAAGTAAGCCTGTTGTATCAGCATCAATACGATGAACTATACCAGGTCTAAACTCTCCATTTATATCACTTAGATTTTTACTATGATATAAAAGACCATTTACTAAAGTACCTGTATAATTACCGGCAGCTGGATGAACAACTACACCATTAGCTTTATTTACAACAATGACATCATCATCTTCATATACAATATCTAAATCCATTTTTTCAGGATTTGCTTTTATTTCTTTCTCCTCATAATTAACATCAATTATATCACCATTTTTAATAATATAACCAGCTTTTACTTTATTTGAATTTACTACTATTAAAGCATCTTTAATTAAAGATGTAATCTTACTACGACTAAAATCCGTATTACTAGCTAAATATTGGTCTAATCTAGTACCAGCATTTTCTTCATTAACTACAAATTGCATCTTTATCACTACTCCTAAACTCACTTATAAGTAAAGCTATAACACTAATAACAATATACATATCAGCAATATTAAATATTGGGAAATCATATCCAAAGATATAGATATCAATAAAATCAATTACATATCCTTTGGTAATACGATCTATTAAATTACCAATAATACCGGCATATAAAAATGCATATATCATTTTAGTTGTTTTTGTTAATTTTTGTTTTCTTATAAAATATACATATATTAATACCAAAGCAGCAATGCCTGTCATTATTAAGATGAATTCTTGACCCATCATAACATTCCAAGCTGCTCCTGTATTATATGTTTTTCTTATATAAAATAAATTCTTAATTACTTTTAATTTGCTCTTTATATCTAAAACACATACTTTAGATATTTGATCAACAATAACAAGGAAAAACATTATTAATGTATATCTATTTAATACTAATTTCTTCATGAAATCACCTTATTAATTATACCATATTTTTAAGAAAGAAAAAACTGTATTATAGAAATTCTACTCTACAGTTAATTCAATTCTAAATCTCTTTTCTCTATTCATTTTAATAGTGTATTTTTTATCACCTATTGTTTTTGTTATATTTACATCATTAAATATATTATCAAGTTCACCGTAATCATCAACTTTATCAGTTTTTGTATGAACGATAATAGCATATGTACCTTTTGGAAGTGTTGATATATCAATAGATGTATCATACCAAGCTCTTAACTTACTATATCCATCAGGTACTCTTAATGTTACTGTATAAAGCCCTTTACTAGTAGCTCCTACATTAGTATTTAAATATAACTCATTAGTTTTGACATTTTCAAATACTAAATTTCTTTCAATTAAAGTATTTTCTGAATAGTCAGCTTTAATACTATGTGAAACTGCTTGAATATGTAACTTATCATCCTTAAATTCAATTGTTGCTAAGGCATTATACATATTATCACTAGTTGGTGGATCTACTTTACTAATAAGGCCATTATCACGAATAAATAGTTCAATAGGCATTGCCTTTTTATAATAGTTAACTCTTAATCTATATCCTCTACCATCTACTTCAAATTTTGATGTCTTACGGACATAATTATGGTCAGTTAATTCAACTTTAGCTTCATAATCTCCCATACGACTACGAATATAAACTATATAATTACCTTCTGGTACAGAAGATAAATCAATACCATCTTTAAACCAAGCACCTGTATAATCATATTTACTATCTATCTTAATATCATAAGGAGTATTTTCTGTTAATCGAGATATATTTCTTACATAGACTGCTTTAGTTTCTTCGTTTTCTAAAATCATCGCATACTTAATATTAAAATCTTTTTTATTATTCATATTTTTAATAATTAAGTGCCCTTCAATATCAAGTAATTTAGTAGCAGGATTATATTCTAACTCAGTTAAACCAAAGATACTATCTTTATTGATGAAATTCTTTTCAACTACACTAAATTTAATTGTTTTGGATACTGAGTGTCCATAACTATCACTTACAGAATAAGTAACATTATAATCTCCTACTACAGCAGTATTTACTGTACCGGAAGTAGTAACACTAGTAATTAAATTACCATCCTCACGGTCAGTAGCTCTAATATAATCAATTAAATTAATTTGATCATCTACATAAACAGTTACATCTTCACCAGTTATAACTGGTTCTGCATTTTCTCTTACATGAACTGTTCTTTCTTTTGTAGCAGTTATTTCATCATCATTAGTTACACTATATGTAATTGTATAATCTCCTATTTTGTTAATATTAACATTATTAGATACTACTTCTAATCTATCTGTTAAATCTCCAAAATAATTATCGATAACAGTTACACCTTCTTTAGGATTATAACTTTGTCCTTCACCTAATTCTAAATCAGCGAAATAAATTTGTGGGTAATGTGTTGGTCTTATAGTAATAGTTACTGTTTTAGATACACCAAAATCATTATTATCTTTAACAGTATATGTTGCTTGATATTCTCCAACACGATTAGTATTTACATATGAATCATCAAGAGATATTCTACTTGTTATATCGCCATCTTCATAATCAATAGCCGTAACACCTTTAAGTAAATCTATATCTGTACCTTGCGTAAATTCCATATCACTAACATTTATTTCTGGTTGTTTATTCCATACATATAAATCTTGTTCACGAATATAGCCATAACAATTACTGAAACTATAAGTGACAGTATTATCAATTACTCTATTAGAATTTAAAGTTACATCAGTATAAACTTTATAGAATTTTTGACCATTTACTTCTACTTCATCAAATACGATAAATGGCATATCATATAAACCTTCACCTGAACCATAATTCTTTGTTTCATAGATAACACCTTTAGTTGTATCTGGTTCTTTATAAATTTTTGTAAATGGATTTTGCGCAATACCTAATGTATTTTTATTCTCTTCAACACGTCCTGTATTAAGATCATTTAAAAAGGCATGTGTTGTATCCGTTTCACCAGCATATGGATCAGTAGCATAATTTACCTTATAACCACTATTCTTATTACCTGGATGAGTTCCACGATAACGCCAGTCATATATATTAGAATATCCTGTATTACCACCTAAGTTAGCAGTATATTCATCAATTGAATCTTTAACACTATTATAAGTTTTAGCATTTTGATATGCTGTATTTCCTTCACCGGATGCACCGTAACCAAATAAGTTATTCTTAGCTATAGCAAGGCGGTCATTACCTCCACCACTTTCTGTTAAAGCGGCTGCTAAAACTTTTGCTGGGTCAACACCATATTTGCTTGCTACATCAACAAACCAATCTGCATGTCCATAAATAACTGATTCTCTACCTGGATCATGTAATAATGTTCCGGTAGGTATATCATAATAATAACTTCTTTCATGCGTTAAACCACTTGTAAATTTAGCAGCTATTTGAGCATTCATCGTTGGAATCAAAGAAGCATCAGAACGATGAAGTGGTGCTCTTGAAGGTAAATATTGGAAATACGAAAAATGTGGATGTCCAGCATTTATCGCATTATTATAATTACCAGCACGATAATCATCTACTAATGTTTTAAAGTCTTTATAGAAATAAATACCATCAAAACTGTAATATCTGTAGGCAATTAAAATATCTACATCATTATTTACAGCTTTTGGATTATTGTTTAAGAAGTATACTTTTCTACCAGCTTCAGGATAGTAGAAAGGTGCTTCACCAAGATATTGCCATGCTTCATAATGCGATGGGCCTTCATGAGCATGATGACGTAAAATATTACTTTGAACAAAATAAACAGAATCATAGATGAAGCTTCTTTCTTCTGTTGCCCAATCGGATTGTGTTGCTACATATCCCTTTGTACCATTATAGTCAATGTAATACCATTTATAACCATTTTGTTCTACTGTTTTTGATGGATAGAAAGTATATCTTTCTCCCCTATGAACAACTGCACCACTTATTTCTGTAGTAGCATTAATAACAGGTTCAGTTCGAACTTTAATACCATCACCAGCATTAATTAATAATTTTGGTAAGTTATTAGTTTTACCATAACCACCATTACCTAATCTATCACTTGCGCCATAATTTTCTGAGATTGGAACAATATATCTATCATCAGCTTTAATCCATCCTGTTACACCACTTAGTTTAATTTTAACAGTGTTATATGTAGGATTATAATCAATAAATACAGCATCTGTTGCCCAAGCACCAGCCATACCAGTTTGTCTTCCTGTTAAATTAGCATTAGCATATACAATGATATCTCCATCACCGTTTACTCTGTTATAACCATTTGATTTAGGACGGTCCATTTTAACAGTTGCATAATCAGCCCACATAACTAAATTATTATTTGAAATAAATAAAGTCTTTTCTAGAGTTGATGTTAGCTTTTGAGCAGTAATTACAGCTTTAGCTTCATTAAACGAATTATAAGTTCCTAAAGTAACTTTAGCATCTTCATAAGCATAGCCTAAATACCAAGCTGCATGGGCCTTAGTTAGAGGCATAAACATTACTAAAAACGCAAACAAAAATAGAAAAAATAGATATTTTTTACCAAATTTCATATTTATACCTCCTATTCTAAGTATATTATAGCAAAAATCTCCTTATTTTTAAAGGAACGAAGCGTATACTTGACACTATTTTTTAATTGACTTTTTTAAAAAGAATGATAGAATAATAAGCACATAGAGGGGGATTTTTATGAAAGACACAGAAGTTAAGAAAGAATGGAAAAAATTTGTTAGCGAAGGTAAAGTTTGTTTTAAAGAATTTTGTAATAAAAAAACTAGAAAAAAACAAATTCCAAATGCCTTTACCGCATCACGTTTATTAGCTCCATTTTTCATTATTCCAGCAGCGCTTTGTGGTAACATATTATTAACTGGTTTATTTACTTGTATGTTTGTTTTAACTGATGCTGCCGATGGATTTTTTGCTAGAAAATATAATGCTACTAGTGAATTTGGAAGAAAATTAGATCCTATTACTGATAAAGTATTTGCTGGTTCCCTACTTATACCACTTATCATAAGTAACCCGCTAATGCTTATAAATATGCTGGGTGAAGTAGTAATTGCTCTTATTAATACTAAATCACAACTTAGCAATTATAAACCTAAAACTTTAATATCAGGTAAAATTAAAACTGCATTCCTATATTTTACTATTGCTTTGGGATATTTAAATTTTGTAGCTAATATTACTAATAGTTTAAACGGATTAATTCTTACAACAGCCTTTATTCAAGCTTTAACAGCATCTCATTACTACTGCGCTTATAAGCAAGCAGAAGACGAAAAAAAAAGTGAATCTTCCCTAGAAGAAGAAAAAGAAATAACTAGTGATGAAGAAAAAGAAGAAGTTAAAGAATTAGTTAAAACTAATACTAGAGAAAAAGAAATAGAAGATTATAAAGATTTTCGTAATGAAATTACTTATACTCCTAATATAATGGAAAAACCTAAGGTATATGAATTAAAAAAATAACTCTCACGAGTTATTTTTATTTTATATATTTAAATATTTCTTCAAATTTTTTGATGCGATATAAACATCTATCTAAATAATC
Organism: Caryophanales bacterium; assembly: GCA_016282155.1. Taxonomy (GTDB): domain Bacteria; phylum Bacillota_I; class Bacilli_A; order RF39; family UBA660; genus RGIG4266. The sequence goes on from JAEEJY010000005.1 coordinate 10,232, forward strand.
TGGGTTACCTGCTTCTATACCAAAGCTGTTATTATATACAAGCATTGAAGCGTCATTATTATTATCCCCCACTACGTATATATTACTAGCATCCCAAGAATTAGCATTTTCTAAGAATTTAATAGCTATTCCTTTTGAAGCTTCAACACTTAAAACATTTATCCAGCGATGTGACATATATGCTTGAACTGACGGATATTTTTTATTAATATACTCGGTTAATTTTAAAGCTTCGTCGCGGTCATAAGGTAACGCTAATACTCCATTATAATCTGATGCATCTAAGTCTCCAAAATCTGTAATGGCATCAATATAAACATGTTCAACATTATTACTACGAATAATCATATTATAAATTTGAATAGCAGATTGGTAATCAATATTTGTTTTATCAACGATATTATCACCTTGATCAAAAATAACAGCTCCATCATTACAAATTAGATAGTCATATTTAATATTATGCTTTTCGATTTCTGGTTTTATTAAGTAAATTGGTCTTCCGGTTGCGATTATAAATAAATTCCCTTCATCTCGAAACTTATTTACTAAGTCAACATTATTATCAATTCTATTTGTAAAAAAAGTATTATCAAAATCACTAACAAGTATTTTCATATTACCACCTACTATATAAATTATAATATAAAGCATAAATATTTTCAAATAAAAAAAGTTAACAAATGTTAACTTTTATTGTTGTTCAACCATTCTTACTATACCATGATTAATTAATTCTATTTCACTAACATATTTTGTTCTTAAAGCATCTTTGATAGGTATTTCGATTCCTTTACCAAATAAAATTATTTTATCTAAATCAGCACATGTTACATAATATGCTTCCTCATTAAATTCAAATACTATTTGTTCTTCATCTAAACAGAAATCAGATGTATCAAATACATCAAAGTCTCCTACATGACCTAAATATAAATATTCATTAAATTTCTCATCAGTATAACGTTTATTAATTGTATCTAAAGAAGTTTTCTTGATATTTCCATATATTTCATTAATCTTATTAATTGTAAAATTGTATGTTCTTCCATCTACGATAAAATTAACTTCGTTAGCATCATCTATTAAATGTAGTAGTGTTGCTGCATCATATTCAATAGTTGCGATAAATGAATCCATTTCTTTCATATATAGATTTATTGTATATGGTTCAGCATGAGTATCAATAGTATAAGAACTTATATACTTAGAAGTTTGTAAATACTTAAATGTTTTTACTATTCTTGAACTCTTAATACTTATACCTCTAAATTCTTCTAAAGAAGAGAATTTATCTTTAATAACACTTGTAGTTGGTATTAAGAATAAATATGGGATTAAAAATACAATTAGTAATACTTTTAAAATGTTCTTTTTTTGTTTATCAATATTATATTTTTTAATAATCTTATTTATTAAGAAAGTTCCTACTGTTACACTTATAAGTACAGCAATTACAGCATAAATAAATGAAGTTGGCTTACTATATAAATTTTTCTCAAGAGGAATTATTAAACCATTTTTAATACTATTATTATAATTAAATAATTCAGTTGCGATAAATAAAGCAAAAGTAATTATATTAGTTAAAATATAAACTAAGAATATTTTTAAACTACTCTTTATATTAAAAACTTCTTTATTATAATTTGTAAATATATATAGTATTCCTATTGTTAAGATAGTTAAAATAATATTATATGATAAAGTTACAAATAAAATTGGTGGGACAAAAAGCAATATCCATATTGGTAAAAAAGCATACATCTTTTTCATTTAAGCACCTCTTATTATTGATATATACTTAGAACCATATTTTTTATCTTTAATAATTTCATAGTCTAAGTAATCAATACTTTCATTTTCATATTCACAGATAATAATACCGTTATCATTTAATAAGTTTAACTCTTTAATTAATTTGATGGCAGGAGTTATAAAATTCATTTTATAAGGTGGATCTAAGAAGATAATATCAAATTTTAAATTATCTTTACTAAACTTTGTAAGTGCATCCTTAAAATCACTTTTTAAAATATTTACATCTTCTGTCATTCTTAATTCTTTAACATTCTTTTTTAAAGTATCAGTTACCTTAAAATTATTATCAACAAAATAAATGCTTTTAGCACCATTACTTATAAGTTCAAAACCTATACTACCAGAACCGGCAAATAAATCTAAGCAAACACTATCAGTTATTTTGTTTTGAATCATTGCAATCATTGATTCTTTGACTCTATCCATAGTAGGTCTAGTACCATCAATATTATATCCCTCTACCTTACGGCCTTTATATTTACCACTTATAATACGCATATTATCACCTATCTAATTATACCAAAAAAAGACTAATAATTTAATCTTTTTTACAAAAAAATAAGAGACATAAGTCTCTTATCCATTAATTTGTTTAGCTACTTCTTCAGCAAAGTTTTCTTCTCTTTTTTCCATTCCTTCGCCTACTTCATAACGAACCATAGTTACGATTGATCCACCGTTATTTTTAACATATTGACTAACAGTTTCTTTGTTTTCTGCTTTTACAAAGATTTGATCTTCTAAGCATACTTCTTCGTAATATTTTTTAACTTTACCAACTAAGATTCCTTCGATTCTATCTTCAGGTTTACCTTCGTTTAGTAATTGTTCTTTCATAATAGCTTTTTCTTTTTCAAGTACATCAGTTGGAACATCACTTGATTTAACATAGCTTGGTCTCATAGCAGCTGCATGCATAGAAACTTCTTTAGCAACTTCACTATTTGCACCATCTAATACTGTTAAAACAGCAATCTTTCCACCCATATGGATGTATTCTCCAAATGATTCATTATCATTCTTAACGATTCTTTCGAATCTTCTGAAAGATAATTTTTCTCCGATTTTAGCAGTTTTAGCAACAACTAAATCTTCAACAGTTCCATTTGATGATGGTAATTTCATAGCTTCTTCCATTGTAGAAACTTCGTTATCTACAATAATTTTACCTATTTCTTTTACCATATCAGTAAATTCACTATTCTTAGCAACGAAATCAGTTTCTGAGTTGATTTCAATTATTGAAGCTACATTTCCTTCAATAGTAATGTATGCTAATCCTTCAGCTGCAATTCTGTCAGCTTTTTTAGCGGCTTTTGAAATACCTTTTTCTCTTAACCAATCTACTGCGGCATTCATGTCACCATTAGTTGCTTCTAAGGCTTTTTTACAATCCATCATACCAGCACCAGTAGATTCTCTTAATTCTTTTACTTGACTTGCTGTAATCATATTAATTTCCCTTTCTAGAAATAAAGATGATTATAAAATCATCTTATAGATTTATTTTAAAGCATCAATTAATTCTGCTTTTTTCATTGTTGAATAACCTTTAACGTCTTTAGCTTTTGCAAGTTCTCTTAATTCAGCAACTGTTTTAGTTGATAAATCAACTTCGGCTTTTTTAGCAGGTGCTTTTTTTGGAGCTTCTTTAGCTTCGGCTACAGGTTTTTTAGTTTCTTCTTTTTTAACTGGTTCTTTTACTTCTTTTCTTGGAGCTTTTACTTCTTTTTTGTTATTTGGTTTTTTATCTTCTTTTCTTTTAACTGTTTCTAATGCTTTTTGCATAATATCAGTTGGTTGTTTTTCATCAGATACATAGTTAACGATTTGTCCACCTTGAGCTTCACAAATAGCATTTGCTAAAACTCCTAGAATTAATTTTACTGAACGAATAGCATCGTCATTACCTGGAATTACATAATCAACCATATCTGGATCACAGTTAGTATCTACGATACCAAATACAGGAATTCCTAATCTTCTTGCTTCTCTAATAGCGATTTCTTCTTTAGAAGGATCAACTATAATCATAGCATCTGGTAATTTGTGCATTCCTCTAATACCTGATAATAAAACGTTTAATTTTTCATATTCTTTCTTTAAACCAATAACTTCTTTTTTAGGTAGTACATCAAATGTACCATCTTTTTCCATTTTTTCGATTTCTTCTAAACGACGAACTCTTCTTCTAATTGTTTTGAAGTTTGTTAAAGTTCCACCTAACCATCTTTGGTTAACGTAGAAAGAATTACTTCTTGTAGCTTCTTCTTTACTAGCTTCTACAGCTTGTTTTTTAGTTCCTACAAATAAAACCTTTCCACCATTTTCTGCGATAGCTTTTAAAGCAGCATAAGCTTCTTCAATCATCTTAGCAGTTTTTTGTAAATCAATAATATAAATATCATCTCTTGAAGTAAAGATGTATTCTTTCATTTTTGGATTCCATCTTTTTGTTTGATGTCCAAAATGAACGCCAGCTTCTAATAAATAATTCATTGAAACGACTGTCATATTTTTTCCTCCTTTTGTTATTTCCTCTGAATACGTCATCTTTTTATACCACCTATTGGCACCGATATAAAAATCAGTATTCATGTGTATTAAAAAAGCCATTAATATTATAACATATTAATGACTATTTGCAACAGTTTTTTCTAATAATCCGATAAGCTATTATCTGGATATTTCATAATATATTGTCTTGCTTTTTCTGTACATGCTTTAGCATCCATTAAGTTATCTCTAAGATAAATACGGCGATAATAATATTTCATATCATTTAGACCAAATATAGTAATTTCTGGATTATCAATTACATGATGATTAACATAGAAATTACGTATTGCCTTTTTGTCTTTTTCACTAATAATAGTTTCTTTACCATTATCCATATTTACAAAGTTATAAAAGTTATCACTCTTTATGCATACGTAAGTAGCATCATTATCTTCAATATTTTGAAAAGCTTTATATTGAAGATACGAAGTATCGCTATAGCATTCTTTAGTTGCTTCTTCAAGGAATGCTTTATTAGCTAAATATTCCTTAACTGTTTTTTCTTTAAGTAATTCTTGTTTTCTTTGATATAACTCTTTTAATTTGGCTTTACGATCTTCTTTTAGTATTTCTACATTCTCAACATATTCATATACTTCACCAAAGTTTTCAACTAGTGATTCATCTTTGGTTTGAATATACTCACGAACTTTTTCTTCGTTTTTTAATTCTTCTAGTTCCTTTTCTTTCTTTTCAAAGTAATATTCATCACTATAATAATTAATTAAATCTTCTACTTCAAAATATTCTCTTACTAATGGATCATGTTCTAAAACACATTCTTTATCTTGCGCATCAAATATTTTCTTTCTCAATGCGCAATAATATTCATAATTTTTTCTTACAGTATTAAGATTATCTTGATTCATAAATTACTTAGTTAATCTTTCTCTAATCATTTTAGAAACATTACCCATATCTGCTTTACCCTTTAATAAAGGACTTACAATACCCATTATTTTACCCATATCTGCTGGGCCTGTTGGATTTACCTTATTAAATGCATCATCGATAATTTTTTCTACTTCTTCTTCTGATAATTGAGCAGGCATATATTTAGATAAAATTTCGATTTCTCTATTTGTTGCGTCTACTAAATCTTGACGATTACCTTTTTCAAATTCAACAACTGATTCTTTTCTAGTTTTAATTTGTTTAGCAAGAATACCAATCATCTCATCATCATTTAATTCATGTTTTACATTTATCTCTTCAAGTTGAATAGCACCTTTAACACTACGTAAAACTGTTAATGTTTCTTTATCTTGGGCTTTCATAGCTGCAACTAAATCTTTTAAAATTGTTTCTCTCATAAATTATATCCTCCTTTTTAGCAAAAAAGAGCCTTAAGCTCTTAGTTATAATTTCTATTATTTCTTCTAGCGTTTTTAATAGCTTCTTTTTTAGCAAGTCTATTCTTTACGCCTGGTTTCATATATCCTTCTTGTCTCTCACGAACTTTTTTAAGGGAGCCATCTTTAGCATTTCTTTGCTTTACCATTCTTAAAGCACCATCAACGTTACCATTACGAACTATAACTTTTGTCATCTATATCCCTCCCTTCACATCAACTATTGATATTATAGCACTTGAAAAATCAAAGTACAAGAAAAAATGTTTAATTTTAAACGTTTTTCTAATTATTTTCTTTATATTTTTTATTTAATTCCGCTAATTCTTCATAAACAGCGTCACAAGTTTCTTTTAAACCTTCAAAACTAAATACATTACTCATCTCTGGTTCTATGTAACTATCTATTTCAAATTTAATATTTTCCCCTTCATAAATTCTTCTTTTACGAACTAAAGTATTATCTTTTCTATATCCTAGAAACTCTAATATATCTTCACAATTTTCTAAACTATCAAACTTAATTTGTTTAGATTCTTTTCTTACTATTAAATCTTTATTCTCAAGTTTATCTTCTTTAAAATCTAAATACATTTCATCATCTATTTTTGTAATACGAGCGATTATTCCATTATTACGATAGATTGTTCTTGTTTCATTTTGTTCTTTAACAAAGGTATATCTTTTAGAAACAAAATCTATATATTCATCTAATTCTTTTACTCTATAGCTATACTCATATTCCATATTATCACCAGTTAAATTATAACACAAAAGTAGTAGATATTTCTATCTACTACACATTCCTTCTTCTACTATTTGTCTTGCGTAAGTTCCTACGTAATTTCCGTACGTAAAAATTACATTTGTGATGACACCTATTAAAGGTATCGATAGAATAACTGCTAAAACAATTAATATTTCTTTAATTCTATCCTTTTTTAAAGAGAACATATTTTACCAGTTCCTATTCTTCTAATTGCTGTACCTACACTTCTTCCTAAATCAAGAAATGTATTAATACCACGCGCTATTGCGTTTATGAATGCAGCTGTTACAGCACCACCTACAATCTGTTTTAATTCTTTGTTTGTTAATTCCATAAATCCTCCTAACGACATTTAAGTGGTCTTACATACCCATCAATTACACCAATTATAAATATAACAATTCCTGCGACTAATAGATATGTTCCAAGTGCACCACCATTAATTTGTTTTAATTCTTGTGTTGTTAACTCTTTCATCATTTAAAACCTTTCCATATTTTTTTGATAATTTCACTATATAAATTAGTGTTTTCTCTTAACGTATAAAAAGAAACTATACGATCTTTAATATTATTACTGCTTTTAATTACAAGTTCATACATTCCCTCTTTATAATTAAGATTAATTAGTTCATATTTAAGCCTTTTATCAGCATAATAAACATTATTATTTGTGAATGTTTCTAAATCATCTTGTTTAAGATTTAGATATATATAGTTATCTTTTAAATAGCCAATATAATTATTCTTTTTATCAAACTTATATAAAACTATATAAGTCGTGGTAACTAGGAAAATAATATATAATATTAAGAATTTTAGATATATTTTTTCTTCCTTTTTTAATAAAACTTCTTCACTATTATTATAAATATCAATCTTATCCATTTAGTAAAACACCATCTTCTAATTTTATAATTTTACTGAATAAATCATGATTATTATCTCTATGTGATACAAATATAAAAGTTTTATCTTTATAGTAAGTAAATATATTTTTTAATATCATACGTTCTAATTCAATATCTACTTGGCTTAATCCTTCATCAATTAAAATAACATCACTATTTTTAAGTAAGGCACGAGCTAAAACAATACGTTGTTTTTCACCACCCGAAATATTAAAACCATTCTCCTCAATTACCATATTATAACCTAAATCATTATTCTTTATGATTTCATCAACATAACACATTTTAATAACATTTCTAACATCATCACTATCATAAATACCAATATTATTAATTAAAGTATCTGTAAATAAAGTTTCGTTTTGGGATATATAAGTAATCTTTTCTTTTAAATTACTTACATCATTTATATCTAAGTTGTCTAACTTTATTACATCTCTTTTTACTTTCAAGTAGCCCATCAATATCTTTAAAAGTGTAGACTTACCAGATCCTGATTTTCCTAGAAGTAAAATCTTTTCTCCCTTTTTAATATTCAAGTTAATATTTTTTAAAATAATGGATTCATTTAAATTTAAAGATAGATTATTTATAGATATATCATCTAGATTTTCTATCTTAAAAGTTTTTTCTTCCCTACTTGAAAACATTTCATATACTTTCTTTAAAACTCTTTTAGCCTCAATTAAGCTTACATCTAAATCAACAATATTTCTTACAGGAGCGTGAAAAAAAACTAAAATGGAGTTAAAGGCGAGTAACGAACCGACGCTTAATGAATTATTACTTACTAGTTTAACACCAATAAAAAATAATATAAGTTCACTAGTTATACTTACTAGTTCCTTTAGATGTATCTGGATATTTAAAAAATTATCCATATTAATTAAAGCTTTTAAATATCTTACATATCTATTTTCATATCTTTTGATAATTTTATCTTCGACATTAAGATTTTTAACTGTTTCAAAGCCACTTATGCTTTCTTCTAAAAAAGAAGCAACTTCACTTTTATTTTGATAGACATTTTCAGTCTTGGAGGCGATTATTCTTTTACATAAGAATATTATAATTACATATAATATTAAGAATAATAAGGAGATAAAAAATAATTTATAACTAATAATAATTAAAATTAAAGCAGAAACCAAAGTAAGTGGAACATCTAAAAACATAATTAATATTACTTTATTAATAATATTTCTTACTTTATCTAAGTCCATTATTTTAGTTACAACTTCACCTGTTGTACGGTTACGATAATAATGATATGGGAGGTTAATAACTTTATTGATTGCGTCCATATTAAGTTCTAAATCTATTTTTTCATTAATAAAAATTAATAATTTATTTCTTAAATAATCACTAATAATTTTAAATAAATTAAAACTTAAAAAAGCCCAAAAGATCAAATCTATATAACTATGGTCATCAATATTATCAAAAAGGATTTTTAAGTAAAATGAAGTCCCTACAGAAAGGATCATATAAATAAACGAAATAAAAAATAAATGAGACAATTCTTTGTGATATTTTTTTATAATATTTAAAATTAATTTTTTTAGAGATACTTCATTATTCTTAATTATAGGTTTAACAGGATATAAAAATATCGCAACATCAGAATAGATTTTTTCTAGTTCAAAGAAAGTAATCTTTCTTACTTTAGTAGCAGGATCTCCTACTATTAAATATTTCTTTTTAAAATTAATTTTGTAAACAACCATAAAGTGTTTATACTTATCATCAATTACAACATAAATGATAAAGGGATATATTGTATTGACTTCTGACATTTCTTTTAAAGGTGCTCTTACACCTCTAGCGTTAAATCCTAATTTTTTAGCTACTTCAATAATATTAAAGGCAGTAGTACCATTTTTTGTTGTATGTAACAGTTCATTTAAATCATCAATTGATACATACCCGTTATAATATTTTATAATCATTTGTAGTGATGCTGACGCACAATCTTTAACACCACTTTGCTTTGTATGTGGATACATATTATTACCTCCTACTTATAACATACAAAGTATTTTTCTGATTTCCTTTTTATTTTTTTAACTTTTTTAGGTTTTGCAAAAGTTATATTTTTACTTATTTATAAAAACAAAAAAATAGTAAAATGTTTAAATCTTACTATTTTTTATTTATAAATATATTTAATTTTAAAAATTTAGTTTTTCTTATAAAATTTTTATATTCTATTTTTTATTAATTACACTAATAATTCTATCTTTAAGACTAGTATTTCTTACGATATTAGATTCATTTTTAGCACAAGTTAAGAATGAATTTAAATCTCCTATAACTATTAATTTTCTCTTAGCTCTTGTTACCCCAGTATATAGAAGTTTACGATATAGCATTCGTTTATAAGAAGGACATATTGGCATAACTACCATTTCAAATTCACTACCTTGACTCTTATGAATACTAATAACAAATCCATGCTTAATTTTATTTAGTTCTTTAACAGGATACATAACTATATTCCCATCAAAATCAATTTTAAACACTTCTTTACCTTTAACTAATTCAATAGCAAGAATTACTCCAATATCGCCATTATATACATTTAATTCTGGGATATTAACTAATTGTAAGACTTTATCTCCTACACGATAAATTATATCACCCGAAACATATTCGTCCTTTTTAGGACTCTTAGGATTAAATATTTCTTGTAGTTCATTATTTAAATTATCAATACCATTTATTCCTTTATAGATAGGTGCCATTATTTGAACTCTCTTATAATCATAGCCTTTTATGATTAACCTCTTACAAATAACTTTAAGATTATGAATAATTGAATTACTATCGCATTCTAAGAATACAAAATCATCTTTCTTTTCTTTAATAGTTTCACTTATTTCATTATCTCTTATTTCCATAGCAAGAGTATTTATATAAGAATTTTCTTCTTGGCGATAAAGTAAATTTAAATAAACTGTATTAATCATTTCTGAATCAATTAAATCACGTAATATTTCTCCCGGTCCAACACTAGGAAGTTGGTTATAATCTCCTACTAAAACAAGTTTAACATTACGTTTAATACCACGAAGTAAAGACGCAAATAAATTAGTATCTATCATACTTACTTCATCAACAATAACAAGTTCTTCCGGATTAGGATTAAATTCATCAACACCAAAACGATTACTATCTTTATCCCATTTCAAATAACGATGAATAGTTGAAGCAGGATAAGCTGTTGCTTCACTCATACGCTTACTTGCTCTTCCTGTTGGAGCAAGTAAAGCTAATTTTTTATCAAATTCACCGATTGAATAGCCTTTTATACGACGATATGCTTCAGTAATTGCTTTAATAATAGTTGTTTTACCAGTTCCTGGACCTCCCGTAATAATAACTATATCATTATTAATAGCAAGTCTAATCGCAGCTTTTTGGTCATCGTTATATTCAATATTTAAATCTTTTTCTATCGCTTTAATAATTAAATCTACATCTTCTACTTTTTCTGTTAATCGACTGGATAAATAGGCTACTGTATCTGCAATATAGTTTTCATTATCAAACATATCTTTTAAATAATAATGTTTATTATAATAAATTATCTTATGACTTGTTTCTAGATCATATAAATAATTATCAAAATCATCAATTAATATTTCTTCATGTAAGTAATTTTCTAAGGCACTATAAATATTTTCATATTCTAGATATGTATCTCCTGATTCAAAAGTGAGACTTTCCATAACAAAAATTATACATGCTTCTATCCTCTTAGCTTTATCATGAACTAAATCCTTACTTGTTGCGATTAAATCAATCTTAGGAAAATTAAGTTCATCTAATTCAATTAAATCATAAATATTATTATTTATAATGTCTTTAGTACGTTTTTTAAAACGATTATAAATAATCATAGCTTCTTTAATATTAAAACCTATCTCCGTTAAATATACATATATTTCATTACTTTCTTCATACTTATTTAAAGTATCAATGATTGTATTTTTCTTTTTTAAAGTTAATTTAGGTATACCATCTAATGCTTCATTATTATTTAAAATAATATTTAAAGCATCACTACCTAAGCGATCAACAATACTCTTTGCCATACTAGGACCAATTCCTGGGAATAAATCACTAGATAAGAATTCAATAACTCCTACTTTATCTGTAGGTTTTACTTTCGCATAACTCGTTACACTAAATTGTTTTCCATATTTACTATGCGTTGTGAATTCTCCTGTAAAAGTATATTGATCATCGATTACTAGTTCATGGAAAAAACCCGTAAATGTTACGGTTGTATTAATATATTCTTTTTCACTACATTCTTTTATTCGAAATAATCCAACAATATATCCTTTATCAGTTTGATATATTGTTTTTTTAAATATACCAACTATTTCCATAAACCCTCCTAATAAAAAGAAATCCTAAAAAGGACTTCTAATTAAATATTTCATTTAAATAACCTAATGCTTTATCAAATTCTTTATCATCATCAAGTCCAATTATTGCTTCTTCACCATCTTGCATTATTAATTTACGAATACAAAAATCTTTTTCATCATTCACATTTGCTAAATATAAATAAGTATTTCCTTCTTTTTCAATTGTTTGAACAACAGCATATTCAATGCCATCTTCTAATTTAATTACGTCTACTTCTTTCATTATCTACCTACTCCTTGATATGATGAACCATCTAAGATCTCTTGTGCTTGCACTAAATCAGAAGCTGCTTTTTGGAATGCTTTTACATCGAAGTTTCCTTCTTTATCAACGAAACCTTTTTCGCGATAATATTCTTCGAAATTATTATAAGTTACTAGGTTTTCATCTTTATTAAGTAAACTAACCCAGTGCATTACTTGATTCATTTCTTCCATACGATTTGATTGATTATATCCGATATGTCCATAAACACCATATACATTAGCATCAAACATTGTTGGATCTTTAAGTAATCCTTCTGCTATTTTTTCTTCATCATAATAATATCCTTGATTATCTGCTGTACGATGAGTATTAGAATTTACTAATCTCATAGCATAATCATTAGTTTGTTCTAATGTTTGACTTACTTCAATATTATTCATAGTTGTATAAACAGGAACGCTAAGTAACATACCTGCTAAAGCACCAGCAATAAACATTCTTGCTAATGGTTTTTTTCTTTTCGAAACACGTACTGGTTCTTTTTGAACACTTTTTCTTCTTGCGTTTTCTATTTGTTCTCTACTCATTTTAAAACCTCCCTTTACTATCTTAATTATAATCTATTTTGGCTTATTTTGCAATAACATAAGGGTATTCGACACTATCTATCTTTACACTTATATCATCATGTGTTAATTCCCTATCAGTTATATATTTAACATTTAAATAATTACCTGTATGCCCTATTAAAGCATTATCTTTTCTTATCTCAGGAATAAAGACTACTTCTTTACCAATATATTTGTTCATATATTCAATTTCAAGTTCTTTAGATAATTCAATTATCTTTTTAACTCTCGCATGCTTAGTATTTTCATTTACCTGATTTTCCATAAGATCCGCTTTTGTTCCACTTCTTCTACTATAAGGGAATACATGAATCTTACTAAATTTAACTTTTTTAATTGTATTAATAGTTTCGTTAAAATCTTCTTCTGTTTCATCCGGAAAACCAACAATTAAATCTGTTGAAATAGCAATATCTTTACGAATACTTCTAATTTCATTAATCTTATTAATAAAATATGTAACATCATATTTACGATTCATATCTTTTAATGTTTTATCACATCCTGATTGAATAGGAATATGAATATGATCAACAATCTTTGGATTGTTCTTAAGTACTTTCATAAAATTATCATCTAATTCAGTTATTTCAATTGATGATATTCTTACTCTTTCTAAACCATCTATCTTACATATTCTTTCTAGTAAATCACTAAAATGAACATCATTATCAATATAATGTCCTGTATGAATACCTGTTAAAACAACCTCTTTATGGCCGTTTTTAACAAGAGTTTCAATTTCACTTACGACATCCCCGATTCTTTTAGAACGTACTTTACCTCTTGTATATGGAATTATACAGTAAGAACAAAAATTCTCACAACCATCTTCAATTTTAACAAACGCTCTTGTCTTATTAAAATTATTTAATTTCATATCATCAAAAGGTACCTCATTCATATTTGGTATTTCACAAATATTTTCCTTTGTTTCAAGATATTTTTTGACATATCCAAGAACTTTACTTTTATTATGGTTACCTAAAATAATTTGTACTCCTAAATCAACAAGTGTATCTTTGTTAAGTTGCGCAAAACATCCCATAACAACAAAGATTGCTTTTGGATTATTACGCATATTTTGACGAATTATTTTAAGTGATTTAGAGTCCGCTGTATCTGTTACAGTACATGTATTTATGACAACAATATCCGCATCACTTTTAACTTCTTCATAACCCTCATTTAAAAAACTATCACGAACTACATTTGACTCATAAGTATTAACCTTACAACCCAAAGTAACAATTAAAAACTTCATAAAAATCACCGTTAAGATTATACCACAAAAAAAGAGATTATCAAATAATCTCTAGTTTGCTCCTGTTGAACCGAAACCTGAGTCTCCTCTTTCTGTTTCTTCAAGTTCTTCAACTTCATTAAAAACTACATTAACATAAGGGATAAAAACTACTTGCGCAATTCTATCGCCATTATTAATAGTTCTAGTTTCCTCACTATCATTATGAAGAGCTACGATATATTCTCCGGTATAATCATAGTCACATACTCCTACACAGTTAGCAGGTCTAAGTCCTTGTTTAGTAGCTAAACCACTACGGGCAAATACCGCTCCAAAAGTATCTTTTGGAGGTTGAATTGCTACTCCTGTACCTACTTTAATAGTTGTATGTGGAAGAATATCAATACTATCTTCTTCTAAACGAGCATATACATCATACCCTGCAGCATATTCACTACCTCTTGTAGGCATTTTACTATCTGCATATAATTTTTTGATATTAACTTTAGTTGCCATATTAATCACAGTATAAAACTACTTCACCTTTCTTTTTAGTTTTTTTGATATCAATTACTCTTTGATTACTTGAACCCTTCCATTTTAAATTAGGATTACGTAACGCTATTTTAAATTGACCATCAATCATTACGTCGATATAATCAAATATCTCATTATCTTTAACATTATCATATAGGAATCCTGACCATAACCAAATATTTTTATCAGGATAAACTTCTTTAAATCTTTTAGCAAGAGCTGTAGCACCTCCAATATTAGTTGGATGAAGTGGTTCACCCCCTAATATTGAAAGCCCTTTAATATATGAATTATCTGCAAGTTTAATAACTTCATCTATTACTTCATCAGTAAATTCTAATCCACACTTAAAATCCCATGTTTCTGGATTAAAACATCCTTCACAATGAAAGATACAGCCTTGGAAGAAGATAGATACACGTACCCCTTCTCCGTTAGCTATATCCATTTTACGTATTTTATTGTAACGCATTAAGCATCTTTGTTATCTAAATGGATAACTCTTTCTTTAATTTCTTCAGTACGACCTTTATTCCAGAAATTAGTTCCAATATATCCACAAGTACGTCTTGCTACATTTAATTTGTCATGATCTCTATTACCACAGTTTGGACAGTACCATTCTAGATTATCATCGATTAAGATTTCTCCTGTATAACCACAAGCTTGGCAATAGTCTAATTTAGTATTTAATTCAGCATACATAATATTATTATAAATAAAATCCATTACTTCAAGAACAGCTGGTATATTATTAGCTAAGTTAGCTGTTTCAATATAACTAATAGCTCCTCCTGGAGATAATTTTTGGAATTCACTTTCTAAAGCAAGTTTCGTAAATGCATCTATTTCTTCAAATACAGGAACATGATATGAATTAGTAATATAATTACGATCAGTAATTCCTTTAATTACACCAAATCTTTCTCTTAAACATTTAGCAAATTTATATGTAGTTGATTCAATAGGAGTTCCATAAACAGAATAATCAATATCTTCTGCTTCTTTCCACTCTTTACATTTATCATTAAGTTTTTGCATAACAGCAAGTGCAAATTCTTTACCTTTACCATTATCTGTATGTGAATGTCCAGTCATGTATTTAACACATTCATATAATCCAGCATATCCTAAAGAGATAGTTGAATATCCATGATGTAATAATTCATGAATTGATTCACCTTTTTCAAGACGAGCTAATGCTCCGTGTTGCCATAAAATTGGTGCTACATCACTAGTAGCTTTTGATAAACGTTTATGTCTAAGTTGTAATGCACGGTGACATAATTCAAGTCTTTCTTCCATAATATTCCAGAATAAATCCATGTCTTTATCACTAGATAAAGCTACATCAGGTAAGTTAATAGTAACAACACCTTGATTGAATCTACCATAGTATTTTCCTTTACCTGGAACATAGTTTTTAGCATGAGCAATATTTCCTAAACTAATTGATCTATCTGGTGTTAAGAATGAACGACATCCCATACATGGATAACAATCTCCTTCACCATTTTCATTCTTTTTAAGTTCTAACATCATCTTTTCAGATATATAGTCTGGTACCATACGTTTAGCAGTACATTCAGCAGCTAATTCTGTTAAGTAGTAATATTTACCACCTTTTAAGTTATCTTTTTCAAGAACATATAATAGTTTTGGGAATGCTGGTGTTACATATACACCATTTTCATTTTTCATACCAAGAATTCTTTGATGTAAGAACTCTTCAATTAACATAGCAAGTTCTTCTTTATACTCTTTAGTTTCACCTAAATACATACATACTGATAAGAATGGAGCTTGTCCGTTAGTTGTAGTCATTGAATTAATTTGATATTGGAAAGTTTGAACACCATCAGTAATTTCTTTCTTTAAGTCTTCCGCAACAAACTTTTCAATTTGTTCTTTAGTTAATTTACGAGCTTTATATTTTTTCTCATAAGCTTTTTTACTATCACGAATAAATGGCGCTAAATGAGTTAAAGTAATTGTAGCTCCACCATATTGACTAGATGATACAGCTGTAATAAGTTGTGTTGCAATAGTAGCAGCTGTTAAAAATCTATGTGGTTTTTCAATCATAACTCCATTAACATTAGTTCCATTTTGAAGCATATCTTCAAGGTTGATTAAATCACAGTTATGAAGTGCATTTTGTGCGAAATAATCAGCATCATGGAAATGGATAATGCCTTCATCATGAGCTTTTACAATATCTTCAGGAAGTAAAAATCTCTTTGTAATATCAGTACTTGTTATACCAGCTAAATAGTCTCTTTGTGTTGTAACTACTTTAGCATTCTTATTAGAGTTTTCTGTATTCCAGTATTCGCTTTCTCCATCAATTAATTCTTTAATTGCTAAGTCAGTAGAATTACTCTTACGAACAAGTTCTCTTGTATATCTATATGTAATATAGTGTTTAGCAAGTTCAAATTTACCTATAGTCATTAACTTAGTTTCAATAATATCTTGAATATCTTCAACTAAGATTCTCTTTTTACCTAAACCTTCTATATACTTAATAATATTTTTAATTTGAATAGATGAAGCTCTTTCACTTTCTTCTACTTCTTTATTTGCTTTTTCAATAGCGTTTTCAATTTTTTCAGGACAATAATCTACCATATGTCCATCTCTTTTAATTATTTTCATACTACCCTCTCCTATACTTATGAATTAATTATAAATAATATTTTATTTTTTGTATTGTTGCACTTGCAACTTTTTAATAAAAATGTTAAATTTTTATTAGAAGGTGTAAACATGCAAAATTTGTTTGAAGGAATTAGTAATAAAAATAAGGATAAAATCCTAAAAAGCTTAGAGGGTTTACCTACGAGGTTTACAAAAGGTATTAACATTATTTCTTATATGAATCGTAAAAATACGATTGGTATTATTAATAGTGGTAGTATTGAAATTAGTATTAGTAATTATAACGGTGATACATTTTTACTTGATGAATTAGGTCCTAACGATATCTTTGGTTCAGTTATATCATCTTCTATTCTAAATAAAGAATGTACTATTATAACAAGAGAAGAAACTAATATTACTTTCATTGACTTTGATAATATTACTAATAAAGAAATTGTTAAAAATGATTACTATATTAAGTTCATTGAAAACTTCTTAAAAATCATATCAGAACAAACCACTCTTAAAAATGAACGTATTGAAATCTTAATAAAAAAGACTATCCGCGATAGACTTCTAACTTATTTTGATATGATGGCTAAAAAAGTTGGGGTTCGAACATTTACTATTCCCTACAGTTTATCTTTCTTAGCAAACTACCTAGCAACTGATCGATCAGCTATGATGCGTGAAATAAAAAATCTTAATACTGACGGTCTGATTATTTCTAAAGGTCGTAAGATTAAATTAATGTATCAAAAAAAGTAGCTTATAAGCTACTTCTAAATTTTTTTAAAGAATCTAGAAATTCATCTGTTTCATCTTCGGATAAAACAGTTTTTTCTTCGACTTTTTTAACTGTTGGATAATTAGCAGTATTTGCTTGTCTACCATATATTGGTGAAATAAAATCACTTGATTTAAATTCTGGTGTTGAAGATGTAAGTTCAACCTTTTTATATTCAACAGGTTTTAATCTATCACCATCTTCTTCATAAGTAGTTTTTTCAATAGTTTCTTTTACTTCATTAACTGGTTCTTCACTTTGAAGAGCCATTTTTCTTTCTACTAATTCTTGATAACTAATTACAGCATTTTCTTCTTGATCTTCTTCATAACGATCAATCTTTTCATATTTTTGTCTTTCAATATCTTCGTTCATTGCCCCTAGTATTTCTTCAATACTTGATTTATTCTTTTCATCTTGCATAATCTCTATTTCCTCATCTGTCTTATTTTCTTCTTGCTCTTGTTTTATACTTTCAAACATACTCTCTAATTTAGGAGCTTGTTCACTTATTTCTGGGATATCTTCTGTTGCTAAAGCCATTTTAATATCTGGTTCTTTAGTAACTTTCTTTTCCTCTTTTACAACTTTCTTTTCTACTTTATTTCCTTTTAAAGAAAATATAATGCATAGTATTCCTACAACAATTATAAGTCCTATTAAAACAAATAAAATAATCATATCTTGATTAGTTAATGAATCTAACATATTATCACTCCATAAATTCATAATTAAATATACTTAAGATATATAAAGGTACAGTTTCAACACGCATTATACGATTACCTAAACTTACCCTTGTAAACCCAAGACTCACAAGTAATTCTTCTTCCTTAGGAGATATGCCTCCCTCCGGACCTACTACTACATTAATTCTATCACAATTTTTAGTATGTTGCAAAAAGTTTTTTATATTTAAACTCTTTTCACTTGTCGAACAAATTATATTTAATCCAGGCATATCTTTTAACTCGTTTATAGAGTGAATTTTGCTTATTTCTGGGATATCAACTCTCTTCGATTGTTCACTAGCTTCCTTACATATTTTACTCCAGCGTTCTATCTTTTTACTTATATCTTTATTATCTAATTTAATAATACTTCTTTCCATCTTAACAGGAATAATACTACTTACTCCAAGTTCAGTTGCTTTTTGAAGTATTAAGTCAAATTTTTGTTCCTTAAGTAAAGGAACTATTAAAGTAATAAATTTATCTTTTGTTTCTTTTTTAGTAAGTTTCTCTTTTATTAAAGCATTATATTCATTATCTAAAGTACAAATATACTCATTCTTATCATATACTACTTCAATAAGATCATTTTCCTTCATACGCATTACCGTTTTAATGTGATATAAATCATCTTCATTTAATATAAACTTATTATCAACTAACTTTGTACCAAAATATCTTTGCATATAACCACCAAAGATATTTTATCATAAAAAAAGCATAGAAATCTATGCTTTACGATATTTACTTAATACTTCTTCAACACCATCTATTTCAATCTTATTAAGTTCAACTAATTTATCGACTGAAGAAACTGTTGTGATATTGTATTTTAAGAATAAATCAAGAGCTTCTTTATTAAAGCTATTAGCGTTATAAGCTGTTTGATATTTTTCTTCTAAAGTCCATAATTCTTCCCCTACTTTAGCAGTCTTTTTAGCATATCCAGTTAATACTGGTGTTTTATATAAGATTGGTTCTCTTAATTTTGAACCTCTAAGTAAGTTTATATTAAAGAATGGTAAAGACACAATATAAAGAATTATAAATACTAAAATATAATTTTCTACTATTCCTAGAACCATACCACATATTTTAGATACAGGTCCGTAGATAATAGTAACTTTAAGTAATTTTTCAATTATTCTAAATAAGTAAGAAACTACTTTTACAACAATCCATAATACTCCAAGCACAATTACAAAGGCAATTACTTCATATAAAAGAATATTAACGATTGTTACTCCTTTTAGGACTCCTACAAATTTAAAGAATGGCAATTTAGTAAATAAAAATTCTGATAATGGATTCTTTAAAATGAAAGCTAAAATTACCGTTAAAATAAAACTAACAAGGGATACAAGTTCAGGAAGTAATCCTCTCTTAAAACCTATAATTCCTCCAATAATTAAGATTAAAATAATAACACCATCTATAATATTCATCTTATCACCTACTATGTAAATTATACTATAAAATATTTTAAAAATAAAGTCTTTATGATAGAATATAATTATAGAGGTGAGCGGTGTGACAATAACAGTAAAAGTAAGTGAAAAAACAAAAAAAGAGATGGATGAGTTCTTTAACGACTATAAAAGAGAAAAAACTCCTCCCTACGCTATTTTCCAAGCTGATGATGCTGATACTGTAATAACACTTTATGAATCAGGAAAAGCTGTTTTCCAAGGAAGAGATGCTGACTTATCTAGTCAATTTTGGATTGAAAGAGAACGTCATAATAATCCTTTAAAAAAAGTAGAAGTAACTAATTCTGAGAATAAAGAAAAGAAAGAAAAAGAAACAACATATGTCGATCCTAAAATATATAATTCAACTTCTATCGGTTCCGATGAAGTCGGTACTGGTGATTACTTTGGACCTATCGTTGTTTGTGCAGCATACGTAGAAAAGAAAAATATTCCTTTACTTGAAAGTTTAGGAGTTAAAGATTCTAAAAAAATGACTGATGAACAAATACTTAAAGTAGTTCCTCAGTTTATAAATACCATTCCTTATGAATGTATAATTCTTTCAAATAAAGATTATAATGAAAAATATAAAGATGGTTATAATATGAATAAATTAAAAGCCATCTTACATAATAAAGCTTTAGCAACACTAAAAAATAAATACCCTATTTATGATTATATTGTTGTTGATCAATTCGCAGAAAAATATGTATATTTTAGTTATTTAAAAGAAAGTAATAATGTCGTTCGTAATATTACATTTATGACAAAAGCAGAAGATAAATGTTTAAGTGTAGCAGCTGCTTCCTTAATTAGTAGATATGTCTTCTTAAAAGAATTTGCTAAAATATCTAAGAGTGTTGATGAACTTCTTCCTAAGGGAGCATCTACTGCTGTTGATGAGAAAGCTGTTAAAGTAGTTAAGAAATATGGTTTTGATAAATTATACGAAATAGCTAAGATTAATTTTAAAAATACAGACAAAGTAAAAGAACTATTAAAATAGTTCTTTTTTTATATAAAAAAATGGTATTATTCATACCATTTTTTCTTTTTAGGTTTTCCTATTACATGTTTTTCTAAATCATACCAAATTGGTGCTGCAATAAATAAACTTGAAATAGTACCAGCTAATAATCCAATAAATAAAGCTATATTGAAATTATATATTTCATGAGCTCCTAAGAAGATAAGAGCAATTACTGGCATTAATGTAGTTACTGTTGTTGTAATAGATCTACTTAATACTTGATTTAAACTTTCGTTAGCAATATCTTTAAGTTCTTCTCTATTCTTAACAGTTCCCTTTTTACGTAATAATTCTCTAATTCTATCAAATGATACAATTGTATCATTAATTGAGTAACCAATTATTGATAGAAGTGCAGCGATAAAGATTGAAGATACTTCTAATTTTAATAAACTAAATAGTATTACAATTAAAGATACGTCATGAACTAAAGCAGCAATTCCTGAGAATGCAAAGTTAAAGTTGAATCTTAAACCTACGTAAATAATGATACCGATACATGCTAAGATTACAGATATAATTGCATTCTTAACAAGTTCTTTTTTAACGACATTAGATATTACACCAATATCAGTACGTGCTTCATATTTATTTTCAAAAAATTCTTCAGCTTCGTTTACTTTATCTTCTTTTAAATTTTCATTTATCTTAACAATTACGTTCTTTTCATTAACTTGCTCAACATCATAAACAGTATATCCTAATGTTTCAACATCTTTCTTAATAACTTCACCAGTTAAACCAGTTTCGTTAGAAATACTAATACTTGAACCACCTCTAAAATCAATTCCTAGAGTTAATCCGTTATTGAAAATTGTAAATACTCCTACTACAACAATAACTGCGATATATGTATATGCAAATTTACGAAGTTTAATGAAATCAATTTTCTTTCTTTCTTTCTTAGCTTTCTTAAATCCAATAAAGAAATTTAATTTTTTATCAAACATTTCTGTTTTAACAAATAATCCTAATAATGATCTTGTTAATAGAACCATTACAAGCATTGTTACTATTGTACTTATAATTAACATTGTAGCAAATCCTTTAACACTACTTTCACCAAAGATGAATAAAATGATTGCTACTAAAAGTGTAGTAATATTTGAATCTAAAATAGATGTAATTGAATTCTTATTACCTTTTTTGATTGCTCCTTCTAAACTTGTATTATTTTTAAGTTCATCTTTAACACGAGCAAATGTAATAACACTTGAGTCAATAGCCATACCTACACCAATAACTAAAGCAGCGATACCAGGTAAAGTTAATACTCCACCAAATAACCAGAATGCTAAAATAGTTAAGAATGTATAAATTAATAATCCTATACTAGCTATTACACCAGCAAAATGATACATAATAATTAATAATAAGATAATTGCAGAAATTCCAACAACTCCTGCTTTAGCAGTTAAACTAAGTGAATCTTCACCAAAAGATGCAGATACGTTTTTACTTGATAATTCAGTTAATTTAGTTGGAAGTGATCCTGAATTAATTAAAGTAACTAAGTTTTCTACTTCTTCAGTAGTAAAGTTACCTTGGATAATTACATCACTAGCAAATCCTTGAGATACAGTTGCGGCACTTAAACAGTTAGAACCGTTAGTTCCACATCCTTCTTTACCATTAGTATTATTACTCTTTAAAGCTTCAGTTTTATAACTATCAGTTGCACTATTATAATCTAGCCAAATAACAATTAATTTATCTTTTGTTTCAGATATTTTCTTTGTTACATTATAGAATGTTTCCTTATCTTTTACTGATAATGCTACAGCTGGACGACCTTGATCATCTTGAGATACTTTGGCTTGTCCACTAACTAAAACATCACTACCCATTAATAAATTATCACTAGAATCTCTAAATGATAATGTAGCAACAGAACTTAATGTTTTTCTAGCAGTAGCTGAATCTTTAACACCCGGTAATTGGACACGAATATTTTCCCCTTCAACAATTATTTCTGGTTCAGAGACTCCTAAACCATTAATTCTTCTTTCAATAGTTTTGTATGTACTTGTAACCATACTACTAGTTACTTTTTCTCCATTTGCTCCTTCTACTTGGTAAAGTATTTCAAACCCACCTTGTAAATCTAAGCCAAACTTTAAATCATTTAATAATGGTTTAAGTCCTAAACCCATTACTAAAAAGATTAAAGCTACTATAATTAAACTTTTTATAAGATTATTTCTTTTACTTGTGTTATTAATCTTTTTCATGTTCTTCCTCCTCAAAATAAATCTTACGATTTTTCATATTTAGTTTTTGTTTTAAATAGTCATCTATTAAAACAGCTTCTGTATTTAGTACATCACTTACCATTTGATAGAGATTTAAATCTACTGCGATTTTCCATTTTACTTCTTTTAGATAATTCCAAATATCTTCATCTGTTATATAAGTATAGCCTAATCTTTTCATCTCTATACACTTTGTATTAAGAGCAGGTTTAATACGTTTATATAATTCTTCAAGACTATGAAATTCTAAATCCATAACAGTACCTCCATGCTTAACGTCTAGATATATTATATATTAAATACCCAGTTTTTTAAAGCATTTTTAGTAATTTTGCTATATTTTTAAACCTACAATTATCTATTGTATAATTTATATCTAGCTTAGTCAACAAAAAAGAGAAGGATTACTTCTCTTCATTATCTCTTCTATTTCTTGCACGTAGTTTAAGATCAATTGTTTTTTCTCCTAAACTCTTGCCTAATTCATCATGTAATTCTTGCTTATTAACTTCTGTTGCTAAAGCTACATATGTTCTTAATAAGTCTTTAGCTGTTGCAACATTTAAGTAAAAACTACCATGATAGAAAATGTGCATTGTTAAACTACTATTTTTATCAGTATCATATTTAATATCAAATTTAAATGCAGTTTGGTCTACTTTAACATAAGTATCGATTTTAGCACTTTCGCTAGTTGGAGCATAAGTAAGTTCTTGATACATTTGTCTTAAAGTATCAACATATATATTTAATATATCTTTACGATCAGATAATTCTGATGTTACTAAGACATTATCATCAGTAATTGTATAACTACTAGCATCCCATCCTAAAATACTATCAGGTACTAATCTTAATTCTATATCAATGTGACGATTATTATTTGTTGTTATTTCAGTTAAATAACTTCCTACTAAAGGACGACATACATCATAACCTTTTCTTTGCATAATTCCACCTCATTTATGCCATTATTATACTAGTATTTTTATAATTGTCAAAAAAGAGAAATATTTCTATTTCTCTTCTACTATTTCTCCATCAAGACTCCAACTTTTAGCACTTGTTATTTTAACATCAACAATACTTCCTAAATATTTAGGATCAGCTTTTACATTAACAAGTTTCATAGTATCAGTATACCCCATTAATAAGTTTTTATCTTTTTCACTATAATCTTCAAGTAATACTTTAACAATTTTACCTTCATACTTAAGATTATTTTCTTTAGCATATTTATTAACTAAATCATTTAATTTATGAAGTCTTTCTTCTTTAACTTCTAATGAAATATCATCTTGCATTTTAGCTGCCGGAGTTCCTTCACGAGGTGAATAAATAAATGTAAAGGCACTATCATACTTACATTCATTAACAACTTCTAATGTTTCATTAAAATCTTCTTCTGTTTCATTAGGAAATCCTACAATTATATCTGTTGTAACAGCTACATTTTTAATAGTATCTTTAATCTTTTTAAATAAAGTTATATATTCTTCCTTTGTATAACGTCTACCCATTAATTTTAAAATACGACTAGATCCAGATTGTAGAGGTAAATGAATATAAGGCATTATATTATCTCTACTTGCAATAGCGTTAATCATATCATCAGAGAAATCCCAAGGATGACTAGTTACAAATCTAACTCTATCAATACCTGTATCACTTACTTTAAGAAGTAATTCAGCAAATGATAAGTCATTAATATCTTTACCGTAAGCATTAACATTTTGACCTAATAAAGTAACTTCTTTATAACCGTTCTTTACTAAACATTCTACTTCTTTAATTATTTCTTCAGATTTTCTACTTCTTTGTTTTCCTCTTGTATATGGTACTATACAATATGTACAAAATTTATCACAACCATATTGGATATCAACCCAAGCTTTAAATTTAGAATCTCTCTTGTAAGGAATATTTTCATATACTTCCCCTTCTTTAGAGTAAACTCTAATATCTTGTCTTTCCATTTTGTTTAATAACATATCCTCAAGTTCAAAGATATTATGTGTTCCAAAAACAATATCAACATAAGGATGATTCTTAATTAAGTCATTAGCAACTTTCTCTTCTTGCGGCATACATCCACATATACAAATTATTAAATCTTTATTGTTATTTTCTTTTTCGTGCTTACATCTACCTAAGAAGCCATATAATTTATCATGGGCATTTTCTCTAATTGCACAAGTATTTAAAATGACGATATCAGCTTCTTCAATAGTTTCTACTTTACTAAAACCTAAATTTTCTAAACGAGCTGATATTTCTTCACTGTCATGAACATTCATTTGACATCCATAAGTTCTTATAAAGTATTTCTTACCAGCATAAGCTTTATCTGCATTATTATTTAAATATATATAATTAGTTTTATCTGTTGTACGAGTTTGTGCTTCTTTCATATTTGGTAAATTCATAATATCCCTCTTTCACTTAAAAAATAATAGCATATTTGCTATTATTTTTCAACAAAAAAACATATATAAAATATGTTTTTAAACTAAGATACCGTAATTTCTTAAAATAATATATCCTGAAATTAATAGACCAAAAACTGCTACTACTTTACCAGCTACACTTTTACTTGAAAGTCCACATAATGAACATGCAAAAGCGATAGCTGCTACGACAGGTACTGTTGCAAATATATAGTCATATACAAAATATGAAACTAAAGATAAGCATAGTCCAATAAATCCTGCACTTAGTAAACCAGATATTAATCTTAATGCTGCAAATGCTAGTAAAAAGATAACACCTATAGCAACTACTGATCCTAATGTTCCGAAATTAGCTACCATTATTTCACCACCTAGATTAATTATAACATAAAAAAGAGGTATATTATACCTCTTGTAATACTAAAAGTATCATTGGTTTACATTCAGTTTGTTCATATAAGTACTTACCAACTTTATCTCTGATTCCATTTTTAACTTTTGCAAAATCTACATATGTATTATTTATATATTCATTAATAACATTTAATGATATATTTTGTGCTTCTTTAATTAAATCTATATTATCTTTAACATATATAAATCCCCTAGTTAAAATTTCAGGACCCGCAAGTACTTTCTTAGTAACCTTATCAATAGTTGCTGTTACAATAACAATACCATTATCACTTAATGCTTCTCTATCCTTAATAACAGCTTCCCCAATATCACCAACAGTCTTACCATCGATTAAAATATCATCGAAAGGCACTTTTTCTCCTGTTTCAACAAGTTCACCATTAACGAATGTAGCTACTTCTCCATTTAACTTTAATAGGATATTTTCATCTTTATATCCTATTTGACGTGCTAAGTCAGCATTAGCTACTTGGTGACGATATTCTCCTATTACTGGGAAGTAATATTTAGGTTGCATTAAATCTAGCATCAATAGTAAATCTTCACTAGATGCATGTAACGATAAATATTTTTTAGAAGATAAAATAATTAAATTACATCCAATACGCGCTACACTATCATAAATATCTGTAGCAGTTTTTTCCATACCATCATATACTTGTGAAGCAAATACAACAGTATCATTACTTGTAAGTTTAATAAATTTATCTGTTCCTCTTATAATTCTTTTCATATTAGAAAAAGGTTTTTCACGATCGTCAGATATTAAGATTGCTACATTTTCACTATTTACTTCATGAATATTAGCAAATCTATCTTTATCGAATTTAAGATATCCTTTTTCAATACAATTATTTACCATTGCTTGTAAATTTTTACCTAAAATAACAACTCTACGCTCAGTTTTTTCTATCTCAGCTAATAATTCTTGTAATCTTGATATTTGTGAATCATAAATATTAAATAAAATTCTACCTTCAGTTTTACCTAATATTTCACTAAAAGCATTACCTACACGATGTTGAGGCGATGTATATCCCTTCTTATCAGCATATAAAGACTCACTAAGTAAGCATAAAACTCCTTGTTTACCAACATATGCTAATTTACCAATATCTGTTTTAAATGCTCCTATCATTGTTGAATCAAAAGCAAAATTACCCGTATAGAAAATAATACCATCTTCGGTATATAAAGCATAACCTACTGCTTCAGGTACTGAATGTGTTAAACTAATTGGAAAAATACTATTCTTCCCAAATGTTTTCTTTTGATGTGGTTTTAATTCAATTAAATTATCCGTATTTATACCACTATCTAAATCTTGTTTAATAATATCAATTGTGAAAGCTGTACCATAAACTTTTAAATTTGGTAATTCCGCTAATATATCTGCTACAGCTCCCATTTGTAATTCATGACCGTGTGTAATAAATAAACCTTGTATTCTATCTATGTTTTCTTTTAAATAATCGAAATTAGGTATTATATAATCAACACCCAACATTTTATCATCCGCATATTTAAGACCTGCATCAAAGATAAATATATCTTTATCTACTTCAACAACATACATATTTTTACCATTGTCATTTAATCCACCAAGTCCAAATATTTTAA
Organism: Caryophanales bacterium; assembly: GCA_016282155.1. GTDB lineage: Bacteria > Bacillota_I > Bacilli_A > RF39 > UBA660 > RGIG4266. The sequence goes on from JAEEJY010000005.1 coordinate 38,104, forward strand.
TTTTACTCATAAAACTCCTTTCTTTAAATTAAAAAAGCCTAAATCATTATAGCATACTTTCATTATATGTGCAAATACACTATCTATATAAATTATATCACTAAAAAAAGGTATATCATACCTTTTTTATTCTAATAAACGGGGGCGATAGTAGCATCAAAACCATAATATTCATTTACAATATTATCAGTTCTAAATACAATTTTAATGTAATTGCCTGGAACAGTAATATTAGTGGTTAAATTCTCGCCTTTATTTACGAATCCACCATATTTACCAAACGTACTACTTGAACCATACACATATACCCAATCATAGCTTGTACTTTCAGTAGCATAATTAAGGATGACTTCAATACTTGTTGCACCAGGGAAAGTATTTTCATAATATACAACATTATCAATGTTATTTGCGTATGGATTATGTTCTGACTCAACATATATTTGATCGGTAAGCTCTATATCTGTTACATTAGCATTAATAGAAGGCATAGTAAATTTTCTGTCATTAATCAAAGTACCATTCATTTTAAAACTAACAATTTTTTTATTCTGAGCTTTTAATGTGATATTAGTTCCTGGATAAGCACGAGATAATGATGGTGTTACAGTTGAATCACTAACTGTAATAGTATGTTTAGCAGGGCATGAAACTTCAGTAACATTAACTCTATTACTATAGTTAGCCGTAGCTAAGACACTTTCAATATTAGCAGGACTATAATTACCACAGTCTAATCTAATATTTACTTGTCCATACTGTGCGGCATTTCTTAAGAAACTATTATAATTACCATTAGAAGCATCAAAATTTAAAGTAAAACTTGTATTTAAATATGGATTTTCTTCAAACATATAACTAATATTTTCAACATTGGAAAAGTCGAAATTTGAAATATTTAAATTTTTTACATTACGTCTTGCAAACATACCACCCATATTAGTAACATTACTTGTATTAAAATTACTTAAATTTAAATCTAAGGTTGCTCTTACTTCACTTGCCTCATCTTCACCTTCCTCATCTATTGAAAACATACCACCCATATTAGTAACATTACTTGTATCAAAATTACTTAAATTTAAAGTCTCAAGGGAATAGCAGCCATTAAACATATTACCCATATTAGTAACATTACTTGTATTAAAATTACTTAAATCTAAAGTCTCAAGGGAATAGCAGCCCCTAAACATACCTGCCATACTCTCAACATCACTTGTATCAAAATTACTTATATTCAAATTTTTGAGCGACTCGCAATATTCAAACATACAATCCATATTAGTAACATTACTTGTATCAAAACTACTTAAATCTAAAGTCTCAAGGGAATAACACTCCTCAAACATACTTATCATACTCTCAACATTACTTGTATCAAAACTGCTCAAATCTAAAGTCTCAAGGGAATAATTACATTCGAACATAAAAGTCATATTGTAAACTTTACTTGTATCAAAATTATTAAATTCATATTTTCTTACATTCTCAAAATCGTAAAATAATTCTTCACTATCCCCCGGAGCAAATATTTTATAATCCGATATTACATATAAATCAAACGCTGGGGTTTCTGGTGGTGCCCCAGGACACACGGCATTAGGAGGACATATAGATCTATCACGAATATTTCCATTTCTAACTAAATAAGCTGTTATCATTCCAGGCTTTGAACCAACATCATACGAATAATAATATTCACTTGGAGCATCATCATATCCAAAAGTTACGGAAATAAGTTGGTGTGGATCTATATAATCCCCATGTCCGCATTCTTTTTCATCCATTGGGCAGGCAAAATTATAATTCAAATATAAATCTTCATCAACAAGATGAATACTACAGCTTACTATTTTTAAATCATTTCTTGTTCCACTAACACAATACTTACCATTTGATATTCTATCTGCATAATAAGTATTATCTCTATATGTTATTTTACCCTTTGTAAATTGCTCTTTATTATTAATATCTATATCAATATTTTTGGCGTTTAATCCGTTTGAAGGGAACGTTTTTCCGTTAGAAGCATATTCTTCATCTACCGCTGTTAGAAGGCCATAAACGCTCACTTTAAAGGCATCTTTTTCTCTTTTATCAATGATATAATTAGTTACTGGTACAACAATAACAATAATTAATCCAAGAAGAGTAATTATTGCTATTAATTCAACTAGCGTAAATCCCTTTTTCATAAAATGCCTCCTATCTAAGTTTCTAACCAATAGTTTCGATATCACTTGTTTCATTTGCTTCTTCTTCACCATAGCCTGGACCCATAACAGTTACTTTCTTAGTAGCCGTCGCCTTATTACCTGTTTCATCTGTTGCTGTGTAAGTAATTGTATAAGTTCCTGGTATACCTAAGGCTAAATTAGTCTTAATATTTACTTTTGGTTCTACATCATAATTATCTGAAACTAAAATATAATCATATGCATTAAATTCAGTTTCATAATAAGGTATTTTTACATCCTGAGGCGATACTATAATAATAGGAGCTGATATATCCTTTACTGTTACAGTTCTCTCAGTTACTGAATTTTTATTTGATAAATAAGTATTTGTGTAAATTAATACATATTTTGCTGGTTCAGATGTATCTAATTTTATATCTGTAATTTCATTTACTGATGAATTATAACTATTTATCTCTGTACAAAAGCGACTATCACCACAACCTAAAACTGTAACTTCCCAAGAAGGATTAGTAATAAAACTGTACTTACCATACATATCAAATCCCGGTTCATTATATTCTGAATTTATATCAATAGTCATCTCTTTATTACCTTTAAGTTTAGTAAGTCCCGAACTACTACTACAATGACCATCATAATAAGGGCTATCAACATCAATAAAATAGAAATCATAAGTGCCCCCATAAATTTCTACATTCAAATATTCGTTACTTCGCGTTTTGTAAAAAGAATTGCTATTTGCATCTTTCGAAGATAAATATCCATCTTTAACAAGATCACTTAATTTAAAGCATTCTTCTGCATACATAACGCCTGGCGCTAATTTAGTACTTACATAATCTTTTGTTAAATCATAAATAAACTCCCTTTCGGCATCTTCTTTTTCATAACGTGAACTTAAAAGCATATCACCTATCTTTGGAAGAGCTAAAGCACTAATTAGTCCTAAAATAATAACTACCGCTAATGTTTCAATTAATGTAAAACCTTTTTTATTCATAATACACCTACCATATCATATAAAATAATTATACCATATATAAAGAAAAAAAGATACAATCACTTGTATCTTAATGTACGGATTTAATACCACTATCTGTATCTAATGAAATCATATTGTAAATAAATAGAATATTTTTAATATTAGGATTTTCTAAAACATAATCACTTATACTCTTTTTATAATATCTTGGATCAATCACATATACTTTATGATAATGATTTACTAAAAATGGGATTAAAGAATTAGCATAACTATCTTTTATAACAAGTAAATCATTATTCCCTTTTATATTATTATTTGTTATTTCAATTAGCGAATGATTATTATCTAAAAAGTAAGAGTATTTATCCTTTTCTTTTAGATATTTATCTGCATATAAAGTATTAGTTTGAATATCAGTATCAACATACTTAACTGTATAATCTTCATTATCTAAAGAAAACTTATATATTGAATCTGATTTTATTAGATAATCACTAGTTTTAGAACTAAGAGTTCCTCTAAAAGAGTCTGTTACTTTAGTGATATTAAATTTACTTATATCAATATAGTCAATATTATTATTTTTGGCATATTCTTTATAAGCATAATACGCTGCATAACTAGTCCAGTGATGATCTAATTTGTAGAACATTTGATAATCACTATTATGTGTTTTTAAAGTGCTTGTTATATCAATATAATCAAAATTAATATTGTCATAATACTCTTTTATAGTAGCTAATTCATCATAAGATAAAGAATTATTCGGTAATAAATCTTTGTTGATTTGAATACTTGTTGGAACAAGCATTAAATTCATATTGACATAATTTAATTTTTCATAAAACTTATTTAATCTATTAATTATTTTCTTAGTATTAACTGGTTTATTATATTTTTCTATTAAATAGCCATCTTGTGCAAAATATACATCACTAATTTCATCTTTTAATAAGATTCTTTCACTAGTTAAATGAATATTCATAAACATATCTCTAAATGGAAAATGGTCAACTAAATAATCCTCTAATTCTTTAATATAATCTCCTTCATATAATCTCTTAAATGTAAAAGTAGGAAAAGTAGCAAGCATCCTATTTTCCTTACTTGAAAATTCTTTCTTAGGTAAAAATATTTGTAAAATAAATAGTAATACAAATATTAAACTTATCGTTAAAACTATTATCTTTTTAATATACTTCATAAGATCACCTAAAATCTAAAATATAAGAAAGGATTATATGTATCACTTACTAAATAAGAGATCGTTACTAAGAATAATAATAAATATATTAATATTGTTAAAACACTTATTAATTTTGGATATTTTATTTTTTTAATTAAATCTTTTACTTTAGTACTTATTGGTAAACTAAAGATAATTCCTAGAGTCAAAATAACAAAGTAATTTTTAAAATAATAGAAGAATGCTTTATTTACAAAATCAATATTTCCAATATTAAATAATACTTTTAAATATGACCCTAAAGCATTAAAATCAGTTATCGCAAATAAAACCCATCCAAACATTACAATTATTAAAGTATATATGTGTCTTAAATAAATTGGCAATCTATCAATCAATTTTTTTAAGAAGAATTTTTCTAGAATTAAAAATATACCATAATATAAACCCCATAGTACAAAATTTAAACTTGCACCATGCCATAATCCTGTTAACATCCAAACAATTAATATATTGCGGATATTCTTTAATACACCACATCTATTTCCACCTAAAGGAATATATAAATAATCTTTAAACCATGTAGATAATGATATATGCCAGCGATGCCAAAAGTCCGTTATTGATGTTGCTATATATGGATAATTAAAGTTTTCTAAATATGTAAATCCTAACATCTTACCCATTCCTATAGCCATATCAGAATATCCAGAAAAATCAAAATATATTTGAAGAGTAAATGATATAACTCCTAGAATTGCTAAGCCTGTTGACATTAATTCAGGTTCTAAAGAAGTTATTGTTGTAAATAATAAACCTATATTATTTGCAAGTAACACCTTTTTAAATAAACCTCGCATAAATCTAATTAAACCATTACTAAAAGAATTAAAAGTAACTTTACGATTATGTAATTCACTAGTGATAGTTTCATATCTTACAATAGGTCCCGCAATTAATTGAGGAAACATTGATACATACGTTAAAAAGTCAAAGAAGTTTTTCTCTGCTTTTACCTCATCACGGTAAACATCAATAATATAACTCATTATTTGGAAAGTAAAGAAACTTATACCAATAGGTAAACTTAAGTTAAGACTGCCTATATTAACTCTAAATAAATAATTAATTATTTGAATTAAAAAGTCTGCATACTTAAAGAATCCTAGTACTAAAATATTTACGATTATCGCAATTATTAGATATTTCTTTTTATCTTTTTCTTTTGCTATTTTTAAAGTTAAATAGTAACCTAAGTATGAAGATAAAATAAGTAAAAATACATATATAGGTTCTCCCCAAGCATAAAAGATTAAACTAAATGCTAAAAGAACATAATTTTTTATCTTTTTAGGTACTAAATAATATGCAATTAAAAATATAACAAAAAAGAAAAAGAGAAAAGGTATACTACTAAAAACCATAATTCTCCCCTCCTATTATTTTGTAATTAAATCACAAACTTTATCTGGATCACTATTTACAACATATATAAAATAGTTATCTTCTTCGTAAGTCATTCCTTTTTTTACTAATGCTGTTTCACTAGGAAAATATCCGTTATCCCAGGCAGCTTTATATTGATCAACAAAATAATTTGCTTCATCTAAAGCATCTTCCTTGTTGCTACCATATTTAAAGATTGCATACATTTTAGAAACTGCGGCATCCTCTTCCATAACTACCATATAAGATTCAAATTTAGATAAATCAACTCCATAAGTCCCTTCAATAGTTTCTTTATCTATTTTTTCAAAATCTTTATATTCTGTTTTTAAATTATTATAAACAGTATCATAATTTATATCTAACTTTCTTTTACCACAACCTGTTAATAAAAATGCTACTGCAATTAAACTTATTATTATTTTTTTCATATTATCACCATAATAAGTATATCATAAATAACCGCTATAAGAAAATAAAAAAAGACTAGTTAGTCTTTTTTATTTTTCACGATGTTTATTCGATGTATAATTTTTAATAAACTCTTCTTTATAATTTAAAAGATTATCGTTTTTAATAGCTTCTCTTATTTCTTCCATTTCTCTTATTAAGAATCTTATGTTGTGGATAGAAAGTAATCTACCACCTAACATTTCATTTGAAACAATTAAATGTCTTACATAAGCTTTAGAGAAGTTCTTACAAGTATAGCAATCACAACCCTCTTCAATTGGTGTAAAATCTTCTTTATATTTATTATTTTTAATATTCATTTTTCCATACTTAGTGAAAGCATTTCCATGACGAGCAATACGCGTTGGTAAAACACAATCAAACATATCTATTCCTCTTATAACACCTTCTAGAATATCAATAGGATCTCCTACTCCCATCAAATATCTTGGCTTATCAAGAGGTAAATATCTAATACCATCATCAATCATTTTATACATAGTAACTTTGTCTTCACCAACACTTGTTCCACCGATAGAATATCCATCAAAACCAATCTTTACAGTTTCTTTAGCACTATATTCTCTTAAGTCTTGATACTCACCGCCTTGAACAATTCCAAATAATGATTGTCTTTCATTATTGAATACTTCTTTTCCACGACGAGCCCAACGTAATGTTCTATCTGTACTTGCTTTTGCGTATTCATAACTAGCAGGATATGGAATACATTCATCAAAACTCATAGCGATATCACTATCAAGTTTATTTTGAATCTGAATAGATAATTCAGGAGTTAAGAATAATTTTCTTCCGTCTAAATGACTTTTGAAACTAACTCCTTCTTCACTTATATCTTTAGGTTTAGCTAAACTAAATACTTGAAAACCACCACTATCAGTTAAAATTGGCCCATCATAATTCATAAATTTATGTAGACCTCCCGCATGATCAACAACGTCTTCACCCGGTCTTAACCATAAATGATATGTATTCGATAAAATAACCGCACTATTCATCGCATGTAGTTCTTCAGGAGTTAATGTTTTTACATTAGCTAAAGTTCCAACAGGCATAAACATAGGAGTGTCATAAACTCCATAGTTAGTATGTAATTTTCCTAAACGCGCTTTTGAATCTTTATCATTTTTGATTAATTCGTATTTTATTTTCATAAATACCTCCTCCAAAATAAAAGACTAATTATATAGTCTTTTGTTTTGCTGTATATACTTTTCCGATGCTACCTACATAAATTTTTCCAACAACATCATAAGAAAATTTATCTCCTTCTTGTTTACCAATTACGGCTTGTCCCATTGGAGAGTTAGGTAATACTGCTTCATAACCGCCAGCTCCAATAGCAGATTCACTAATTACATATTTACCTTCTTGTTTGAAACCATAATCACTCATAATAACACTAAATTTACTACCTAAAGTAATTGTGTTACTATTAGGATTTTCTAGTATTTCTACTTCGTTTAAAATAGCATCATAGCTTTTTACTTCGTTATTTGAAATTTCTTTTTGTCTTGCTGTTGTAGCAAATTTCGCATCTTCAATAGCTCTTTCATGTCTTCTTGTAAGTACATCATATTGTTCTTGTATAATTTTCATTCCAATTCCCCCCTAAAAATTATTAATCCATAAATTTATTCATTTGTTTCATCATTTGATTAACTTGTTTTTGACTTGGAGTTCTTCCCATTCCACTCATCATCGCTCTAATCATTTGTTCATTGATTGGTGGATTCTTTTTCATATATTTCATTAAATATTTTCTGGCAATGAAAAATCCAATAACACCACCAGCTATTAATCCTACTAATATTTTTAATATATCAAATAATAGTTCCATATTTTCACCTCTAATAGTATTTTACTAGAAAATATAACTCATTTCAAGATTAAAACTTGAATAAAGATTTAAAATACTATAAAATTAAATTAGAAAGAGGTAAATATGAAAAAGATAAGTTTTATTATACCTGTTTACAACGTTGAAAAGTATCTTGATAAGCTTTTAAAAAGTATTATAAGTAATAATTATAAGGATTATGAGATTATAATTGTTAATGATGAATCAACCGATAAAACATATGATATATGTGTTGATTATTTAAGTAAATATGATAATATTACCGTTATTAATGAGAAACATCAAGGATTATCAGTCGCAAGAAATAATGCTTTAAAACTTGCTACCGGTGATTATATTTGGTTTATTGACGGTGATGATTATATTGAAAAAAATAGTCTTAAAATATTATCCAAATATATGGAAAGTAATTACGATATTATTGTTTTTAATTATAATAAGGTATTTAATGATAAAGTCATTAAAATTAATAGTTTTGGTAGCTTTGATGATGTAAAAATAAAGTATATCTTGTCTTCAGGATTTGTATGGAATAAGATATGTAAAAAAGAATTATATACTAAGAATCCTTTCCCTAAGAATTTAATATTTGAAGACTTACATGTTATGCCAGAACTTGTCTTAAAAACAAATAATATTAAATTTATTGATAATTATCTATATAATTATGTTCAAAGAAAAGATTCAGTATTAAGCACTTATTTTCCAGATAAAATTGATGAACGTTTAAAAGCCTATGAAACTTTATATAAGAAATTAGGTAAAGAATATTACAACGAGATAGAATATATTTTTATTACTAATCTCCTTGAAAGTTTTATCTATGATGAAACATATTTTAAAAAGAAATGTAATTTAAAAAATATAAATAAATATGTAAAAAGTTATTTTAATAAATATTATAATAATAAATATTTAAGAGGTTCTTCACATATAAAAAGTATTTTAAAACGTATTTACTTTTTCTTAATCTATCATAATATATTTTTCTTTTCAAAAATATATATTAAATTTAAATTAATATTTAACAAATAAAAAAGATATTAACACTTGTTAATATCTTTTATTTATATAGTTTTAAAATACTTTCATAAATATAATTAAAATCAAGATGGCATGCTCTTAAAACTTCATCTCTACTTCCACTTAAACCAAAGTCATTTACGGTAAATAAGTATTTATCACTATAAACAAATTGATGCCATCCAAAAGATGATCCTGCTTCAATTACCATAACTTTAACTCCCATTGGTATTAAGCTTTCCTTATATTCTTTAGGTTGATTCATAAATATTTCCATACAAGGCATACTTACAACTCTTAAATCTATACCCTCTTTAGCAAATAATGTTTCTGCAATATTAAGGGCTAATGTAACCTCTGTACCAGTTGCAATTATAACACCATGTAATATTCTATTTTCTTTTCTTACGATATAAGCTCCATTTTTAACCAATAATGGATTAGTACATTTTAAATTATTTTGCTCTAATCTAGAGAGTATCAAAGCATTAGGATTATGCGAATTAAGCATAACTTGCCATGAACCTAATACCTCATTAGCATCGGCTGGTCTAAATACATTTAAGTTAGGTGTTGATCTTAACATAGCAAGTTGTTCAATAGGTTGATGTGTTGGCCCATCAGGTCCAATATTTATTGAATCATGACTAAATATATAGTTAACTGGTAAATCCATTAAAGCTGACATACGAATAGCTGGTTTCATATAATCAGCAAAACTTAAGAATGTTGATCCAAAAGTTTTAAAACCTGTTAAAGCTAGCCCATTTAAGATAGCTCCCATTGCATGTTCTCTTACGCCAAACATTATATTTTTACCGGTATAATGACCATCCTTAATTTCTCCTAAATCACGCAAATTAGTTCTTACTGAACTAGCAACATCAGCACTACCACCAACAAAGTTTGGCACCTGTCTTGCTATTTCATTAATAATTTCGTGATTACTATCTCTTGTTGCTTCTTTTTCTTCATAATTAAAAATCCATTGACGTTCACCATTAATTAATTCAACGTTTTGATTTTTAATATAAATATCTACAATATCTTTATCATATTCATGATTTAAAGTACGATATTCACTAAATAATCTACTCCATAAATCATGTTTAACACTTGATCTTTCAAAAATAAGTCTTGTAAAGTATTTTTTTGCTTCTTCATTAACATAGAAAGGTTCTTTAGGAACTTCTAAACTTGCCTTTAACTGTGCTAAATCATCTTTTTCTAATAATTTACCATGGACTGTATTGGTTCCTGCATTTAAAGAACCATAACCGATAGTAGTTTTTACTTCAATGATAGTAGGTCGTAATGATTTTTTAGCAGCATTAATAGCTTTATCTATTTCATTAACGTTATTCCCGTCACCTACTTTTAATGTATACCATCCCATAGCTTTAAATCTATCAAGAACATTTTCGGTAAATGTATTAGAAGTATCTCCGTCTAAACTAACATTATTTGAATCGTATAATACGATTAAATTATTAAGATTTAATGTACCTGCGAAACTTGCAGCCTCATAACTAATACCTTCCATTAAATCCCCGTCACCACATAAAACAAATACATTATAGTTTACGAGTGGCTTATTTGAAAATATCTTTCCTTCCTTTTCTAAAGAAAATTTATTTTCTAACATCTTCTCCCCTAGTGCTAAGCCTACGGCTGTAGCAATACCTTGTCCTAATGGACCTGTTGATACATCTACTCCAGGAGTAACTCCATATTCTGGATGACCAGGAGTTTTGTATCCTTGTTTTCTAAAATGTTTTAAGTCTTCCATCGATATATCATATCCGGCCATAAATAATGTTGCATATAATAAAGCAGATCCATGACCGGCAGATAAAACAAATCTATCTCTTGATAACCAATTATTATCATTAGGTATTACATTCATATGTCTTGAATATAATGTATAGATAATTGGGGCAGCTCCAAGTACAATACCTGGATGCCCACTTCCCGCTTTATCTATCATATCGATTGCTAAAGATTTAATATTATTAATAATTTTTTCATCCATAAACATTCACCTATTTTCATAATACAATTATATCATATATATAGGTAAATGTACCTTCTAATTATTAATAAGAATATTACTTTCATTACTAGAATAATGTCTTAAAGCAACACCTCCAACATAAAAGAATAAAGCATAAAATAATATGATAGCTATTAAAAACCATCTTCCTGAAACGTTTTCCATATTCGTTTCCTCCTTTCTTAATTCCATTATATAGCGAACAAGTGTTCACGTCAAGAAGAAAACAAACAAATGTTTGACATTTACACTTTTATGTGTTAATATAAAAATGTAAGAAATAATAAGGAGGCGCTTATGAGTAAATTAACTAAACGTCAAGAAGAAATACTAACATATGTAAAAGAATATATTGTATCGCACGGATACCCACCTACTGTTCGTGAAATAGGTTCATCTTTAGGTGTATCTTCACCTGCTACAATACATACCCATTTAGCTAAATTAGCAGAAAAAGGTTTTATCAAGAGAGACGGTTCAAAAAATAGAGCTATTGAATTATTAGTAGAAAATGAATTTGAAAATAAAGATGAAGATGTTATCGAAGTACCATTACTTGGTAAAATAACAGCAGGTTCACCAATTGAAGCTATCGAAAATCCAGATGAATTCTTTAGTTTACCAGCTTACTTAGTTCCAAATAATAAAGAAGTATTTACTTTAAAAGTAAGTGGTGAATCAATGATCAATGCTGGTATCTTAGATGGCGATATAATTATTGTTCAAAAGCAAAATGTTGCACGTAACGGAGAAATAGTAGTTGCAATGAATGATGAAAATGAAGTTACTCTTAAAACATTCTATAAAGAAAACGGATATTTCCGTTTACAACCTGAAAATGATACTATGGACCCAATAATTTTAGATAATGTTACTATTTTAGGTAAAGCAATCGGTTTATATAGAAAATTTTAAAATAAAAAAGGAAGTTTAAAACTTCCTTTTTTTATTCACCATATACTTCAACCGGATTAGTACAAGACACTTCATATTCTATAATTTTACGACTATTTTTTGTTGCTTTAATTTGAATATTTTCATTATCACAATCCGTTGGATTAGAAATATCACTAGGAAGATAATCTCCCAAAATTAAGTCATTTAAAGTAAAAGTATATTCTCCCCCTACTTCTTTAAGTTCATCAATATCATCTAAATTAGTTTCTATATATGTAGAAGAAGCATTAGTAACATTCGTTACAAATGTTTTTTCTTCTTTTATTTGGGCATCTTTTATGCTTTTAGTTAAACTTGTAAATGATACTACCGCTATTACAGATAAAATTATAACTACTGCCATTAATTCAACTAATGTAAATCCTTTTTTCATATTCTCACCTATATTCATTATAGCATAAAAAAAGAATGTATAAAACATTCTTTTAAAATTTGAAATCATCTAAGAAATCGTCAATAGTTAAAATCTTTTCATCAACTTTTTTAAGATCAATATCTTCTTTAACTACTTCTTCTTCCTTAACTACTTGAATAGAATCTGATTCTCTAGAAGATAATTCTTCTTTCAAGTATGCTTCATTTACTTTACCTTTAGTAAATTGTGTACCTGTTGAATATCTATCTGTGATAGGAAGTTCCGTAAGTTTAATAGTTTCAAAGTCATTACCTATTTTAACTAATACACTACTTTTATTTGAAACAATAAATGTATTAATGATACTATATGGGTTTGTCTTTACATCACGTACCATAAGTACACCTTTTTTAGCACGACTTATTTTTTCAAACTCAGATAACTTAATACGTTTACCTGTTCCCTTATCAGTAATAACAGTTAAGTATTCTGCTGTTCCATCAAAAATAGTTGCTGTTACAACAAAGTCGTTCTTAAGAGCAATTGCTTTAACACCACTTGCTCTTAATCCTACAGGACTTACTTCGTTAACATCATATCTTAATCCATAACCATTGTTTGTTGTGATAAATATTTCTGTTCCACAAGAATCAGTAACACTTACAACTTCATCATTATCTTTAAGCTTCATACAGTTAATAGGTTTACTATAACGTTGAACCTTAAATTCATCTAACTTAGTACGTTTAACCATACCATTTTTCGTAAATGTTGTAATATATTTATCTTCATTAAAATCATAAACAGGTATTGAAGAAATAATTTTTTCTTCTTCTTGAATTTTAATAACGTTACTTATATGTTTACCAAGCTCTTTCCATTTAAGTTCTGGAAGTTCATAAACTGGTACATATAAATAATTACCTAAATTAGTAAATAGAAGTAATGTATCTAACGTATTCATTTCATACATTCCAATTATGCAACTACCCTCTTTAATAAGAGTATCTTCATCTTTATTATAACTACGAAGAGATACTCTTTTTACATATCCTTCATTAGTTACAACAACAATACAATCTTCTTTACTAATCATATCAGTTGTATCAATCTTTATCTCAGTTATTTCATCTTGAATAACAGTTTTACGTTCAGTAGCATATTCTTTCTTAACAGCACGTAATTCATCTTTCATAACTGATTTTAATACTTCTTCATCATCAAGAATTTTTCTTAATCTTTCAATTTCACGAGCTAAAGCATCTTTTTCTTCTTCTAAAGCAACCACATCAGTATTTGTTAAACGATATAATTGTAATACAACAATTGCTTCAGCTTGTTCTTCTGTAAAACCAAATTCTTTACATAAATTAGTCTTAGCATCACTCTTATTTTTAGATGCACGAATTATCTTAATTACTTCATCTAAAATTGATAATGCTTTAATAAGACCTTCAACAATATGCATTCTTTTTTCAGCTGTTGCTAGTTCAAAGTTTGTTCTATTTAAAATGCATTCTTTGTTATGTGCGATATAAGCGTCTAAGATAGGAATAATTCCTAAAGTCATTGGTCTTCTATTAACTATAGAAACCATATTATAATTATAGCTTATTTGTAGTTCAGTATTCTTAAGTAAGTAATTTACTACTAAATCACGACTTGCTCCTGATTTTAAATCAATTGCAATACGAAGACCAGTACGGTCTGATTCATCTCTTACTTCACTAATACCATCTATTTTTTTATCAATTCTAATTTCATCTATTTTTTTAACTAATAATGCTTTATTAACTTCAAAAGGAATTTCTGTAATAATAATTTGCTCTTTTGATTTTTCTTTAACAAATTCATATTTACTTCTTACTATTACTTTTCCTCTACCAGTTGTAAAAGCATCAATAATACCACTTTTACCTTCGACGATACCACCTGTAGGAAAATCTGGTCCCTTAACTATTTCTAGAATTGTATCTAAACGACAATTAGGGCTATCAATTCTTTTAATAGTTGCATCAATTATTTCCCCTAAATTATGTGGTGGAATATTAGTAGCATAACCAGCACTAATACCACTTGATCCATTTACAAGTAAATTAGGAAATCTAGCAGGTAAAACTGTAGGTTCTAATTCGGTATCATCAAAATTAGGAGCCCATTTAATTGTATCTTTATCAATGTCTCTTAATAGTTCATTAGATATTTTTGATAGACGAGCCTCTGTATAACGCATTGCGGCTGCACCATCACCATCCATTGAACCATTATTACCTTGCATATCTACATAACAAGTATTTTGTTTCCACCATTGTGACATACGTACCATCGCATCATAGATTGAACTATCACCATGAGGATGGTAATTACCCATTATGTATCCAACTGTTTTAGCACTCTTACGATATGGTTTATCGTAAGTATTATGATCCTTATACATTCCATATAATATTCTTCTTTGTACAGGTTTTAATCCATCACGAACATCAGGTATAGCACGATCTTGAATAATAGATTTAGCATATCTACCAAATCTATCACCCATTATTTCTTCTAGGGCATAATCGTGAATTCTTTTTAATACGTCATCTTGCATGTTATCACCTATATCTTATAATTGTCTTCTAGAGTAAATACAACATTTTGATCAATCCACTCTTTACGAGGTTCAACCTTATCACCCATTAAAACACTAACTCTTTTTTCCGCAAGTGCTCCATCATTTATATTTACTCTTATTAAATTTCGTGTATCAGGATTCATAGTAGTCTCCCATAATTGATCAGCATTCATTTCACCAAGTCCTTTGTATCTTTGAACGCCTGGGCGACCACCCTTATTTTCTTTAATTTCATTTAATTCTTCATCTGTCCAAGCATATAAATGCTCTTTACCATAATCTATTTTATATAAAGGAGGTAATGCTATATAAAGCTTACCAGCTTCAATTAATGGTTTCATATAACGATAGAAGAAAGTAATTAATAAAATTTGAATATGTGCTCCATCGTCATCGGCATCGGTCATGATAATAACCTTATCATAGTTAGAATCATTTACATCAAAATCTGAACCAACACCAGCTCCGATAGTATATATCATTGTATTAATTTCTTCATTCTTGAAGATATCTTCCATACGAGTTTTTTCAGTATTTAATACCTTACCTCTTAAAGGAAGAATAGCTTGGAATTTTCTATCTCTTCCACCTTTAGCAGATCCACCCGCAGAATCTCCTTCGACTAAGAATAACTCATTCTTTTTAGGATTCTTTGTTTGGGCAGGAGCTAACTTACCAGATAAAGCTTGTTCTTTTTTATTTTTTGATTTACCAGCACGAGCTTCATCACGCGCTTTTCTAGCAGCTTCCCTAACAGTTCTACTCTTTAACATTTTTTCAATTAAATCAGTAGCTACTGTTTTGTTTTCTTCTAAGTAATATTGTAATTTTTCATAAACAATATTTTCAACAACCGACTTAGCAACAGGAGTACCTAACTTACCTTTAGTTTGTCCTTCAAATTGAAGTAATTCTTCCGGTATTTGTAACGATATAATTGCTGTTAAGCCTTCTCTTGTATCTGAACCTTCTAAAGCTTTATCTTTATTTTTAATGTATCCGTTTGCTTTAGCGTAATCATTAAATACACGAGTTATTGCTGTTTTAAAACCAACTTCATGGCTACCACCATCATTAGTTTTTACATTGTTAACAAATGAAACAATATTTTCTGAATAACTATCAGTATATTGAAGAGCAACTTCAACATTAATACCATTCTTTGTTCCATCAACCATTACTACTTTATGAAGAGCTTTCTTATCATCATTGATATATTCAACAAATGCTCCTAAACCATTTTCGTAATGGAAACATTCACTTCTATTTTCGATTTCATCAATAACTTCGATTGTTAAATCCTTAAGTAAGAAAGCACTTTCTTGCATTCTTTCAGTTATTGTTGAATAAGAGAATGTTGTGATTGGAAAGATTTTTGGATCTGGTTTAAATCTTACAGTTGTTCCAGTACGGCTAGTTTTTTCACCTTTCTTTAATGGAATAACTGTATTACCACCATTTTCAAATCTAATATAATGTTCGTATCCATCTTTTTTGATAGTTACTTCCATCCATTCAGATAGTGCATTAACTACTGAACCACCTACACCGTGAAGTCCACCAGATACTTTATATACACCTTCTTCAAATTTTCCTCCAGCATGTAATACTGTATAGATAACTTCTGGTGTACTCTTACCTGAAGCATGCATTCCAACTGGAACACCACGACCTTCATCACTAACAGATACCGAACCATCTTTATGCATTGTTATTTTAATTTTTTTACCAAAACCATTAATAGCCTCATCTATTGAATTGTCGACTATTTCCCATACTAAATGGTGTAATCCTCTTTTATCTGTTGACCCAATATACATACCAGGACGTTTTCTTACAGCTTCTAGTCCTTCTAGTATCTTAATTGAGCTCTCATCATATTTTGCCATCTTAATCACCATCCTAATTATAACATAATATCCTTATAAAATAAAGGAAAACAAAGAAAAAGAAGAACTAAATTCTTCTATTCTTTATCATCATTTTCAATTTCAACTAAAAGTTTTCGAGGTTTAGAACCATTTGCTGGTCCTACTATTCCTCTTTCTTCTAATTTATCAATAATACATGCTGCTCTATTATAACCAATTCTAAATCTTCTCTGTAATGAAGAAGTAGATGCACCCTTTTTCTCAATAACAAATTCAACTGCTTGAGCATATAATGGATCTTCACCAGCATCATAATCTTGTCCTTCATTATCTCCCATTTTAAATGAGGAAGAAGCATTCATTTCTTCAATATCCATAGTTAATGTATTATCATATTTAGCTTTTTGTTGATTAATTGTATAATTAATAACTTTAAACATTTCACTTGATGTTGGATCAGAATCATCAACATAAGCACCTTGAATACGCATTGGTGTATTTTCTCCTTGAGGCAAGAATAACATATCTCCTTTACCAAGAAGTTTTTCTGCACCTATTTGATCAAGAATTGTTCTTGAATCTATTCCACTAGATACCGCAAATGATATACGTGATGGAATATTTGCTTTTACAACACCTGTAATTACATCAGTACTTGGTCTTTGTGTTGCTACTATTAAATGCATACCAGCAGCTCTGGCCATTTGTGTAATACGCATAATTGAATCTTGTACTTCTTTAGCAGCTACCATCATAAGATCCGCTAACTCATCGATTACAATTACGATAAATGGCATCTTATGTAATTTTTCGCTATCAGGAAGTGTTGCATTTTTCTTTTCTACATAAGCATTATAACCTTCGATATTTTTTGTTCCTGTTTCTTCAAACATGTCATAACGTCTTTCCATTTCCGCAACCATTTTCTTAAGAGCAATGTTTGCTTTTCTAGCATCCGCTACAACAGGAGCAAGTAAATGTGGTACTCCGTTATATGGAGCAAGTTCTACTTTCTTAGGATCAATTAAAACTAATTTTACTTGATCAGGTTTAGTACGCATTAATATTGAAGTTAAAATGCAGTTAATACATACTGACTTACCACTACCAGTTGAACCAGCAATAAGTAAGTGTGGTGTCTTATTAATCTTACAGAATTGTGGGTTACCCATAATATCTCTACCTAATACTACGGCAAGTGGTGAATCTTTCATGGTTTCTGGCATCTGAGCTAGAACTTCACGAATTGTAACCATTGTTGTTTTACGATTAGGTATTTCAATACCTACAGTTGATTTACCAGGTATTGGAGCTTCAATTCTTACTTCTTTAGCCGCTAGTGCTAAAGCAATTTCTCTATTAATATTAAGAATTCTATTTAATTTAGTTCCACCTTTTACTTCAAGTTCATATTGCGTAACTGCAGGTCCTACATGCGCTGCAACTACTTTAGCTTGAATATCAAAATTTGCTAAAACATTTTCAAGTTGTGGAACAATTTCTTTAATACTTGCTTCATTTTCTTTAGCACTACCTTTAGTTGGACGATTAAGTAGTGTTAAAGGTGGTAAGCTGTAACTTGTGTTTTCTTCTACTATGTCTTCAACAATTTCTTCTTCATTTGAAGAAACAGTCTCAGCAACCTGTTTCTTAGGATGTGTAAGTTCATCGATACTTGAAACAATTACCTTGTCATCCTCTTCATATTCATCTTCTGCTTTAGATATTTCTATCTTATCTTTCTTGGATAATGTTTTATCTTTTAGGTAAGTTCCCTTTTCTTTAGCAAAGTTAACTATATCTTTAATAGTTAAACCTGTAAACATTGCAAATCCAAGAACAATAAATGTTATAGAAATTACCATAGTTCCTGTATTCTTACCATTGCCATCTAAAAAGTAAGTACTTAAACTACAGAAGATACTACCAATCATTCCTCCACCGTCAGGAATAACTGTTGTAGTTCCTTTATAATAATTTAATAAATCACTAAAATTATGTTTAATCATATCCATACCAACATAATTCTTATAAGTCAGATTTGTAAGTGTTAAAGCTGCTACAATCATGAATATTAAACCCATTGATTTAAAACTTAATATCTTAGGTCTTTCATTTTTAAATAGCATATATACACCAATAAAAGCATTTATAATCATTAATTCTAAATACCATTTACCAGCAAAGAACATTGCTACACATCTTAGAAAAAATCCAACTTTTCCAAAATTAAATATTCCTATCACAGATAATAAAATGATAAATAAACCAAATAAATCTGCATTGCTTGTTTTTTCAACTTGTTTTTTCTTCTTTTTTCTTCCCATTATATTACCTACCCTTACAAAACAATTATAACATATTACCAAATTAAAAGAAACAAATTACTTTGTTTCTTATTTAATAATTGTAAATAAATAGATTAAGAATCCAACTCCGTAAGCTGTTACTATCATAGTTAATGTAACAAAACTTACAAAACCGTTATATGGAGTCATTACTAATTGTTTAACTTTATTAGTTTTTTCTAGTTGAGGTTCAGCAACTACATTAACATTAAGTGCCTTTCTTCTTTCTTTTTCAGCTTCTAATCTTCTTAAGTATTCAGCTTTTAATTTTTCTCTTCTTGCTAGAAGTATCTCTAAATCAGCATCACTTAATGTTGTTACATCTTCAATTTCATCGTCTTCTTTAACCTCATTATCAATAGGTTGCTCTACTCCTGTAGGATTATATGTTTCATTATCTAGATGAACAATCTTTTCTGCATCACTCGTTGTTTCACCTATTTTGTTAATCTTCTTATCTCCTGTAGAAGTTTCGATAACATTATAATTTTCTCCACTATTCTTATCAACATATATACCAGCTTCAGTATTATATATTAATTCTCTATCTTTTAAATTAGAAGTTATCATTTCATGTTCTTTTTTATCTTCTTGACTCATCACTGCAGTGTTTGCTGTTACTGTACTAGTTAAATCATATTCTTTTCTTTCATCTCTAATTGCACTTAATACTTGATCTTTATTATCTTCCGCATTCAAGCCTTGATAATCTAAACTTTCTTTTTGTTTTTCTTCTACCTGTTCAACAATAGTTTTATCTTCCCTAGTATCATCTATTAAATGAGTCTTATCTTCACTATCTTCAAATTCTAAATATTCTGTTCCATCAACATTAATCTTTCTAATTCCATCAACATTGATATTAGTAACAGGATATTTTTTATGATATTCTTCCATAAATGCATTATAGAAATTCTTATGTGCAGTATCTTCTTTATCATAAATTCCAAATTTATAAAAATCTTGTTTAATAACTTGATTAGAATCTACCATACGAACTACATTATCTAAGAATTGTTTAAATTCTGCTTCATTAGCAAATTCACCTTTATTTATACGACCAATTATTTCTCTTGTATATCTATTATCTTCCATTATTTACTCAACTCTTCCTCTATACGGATTAATTGATTGTATTTACAAATACGATCAGTACGTGACATTGATCCTGTTTTTATTTGTCCAGCATCAAGTCCTACTGCTAAATCGGCGATAGTCGTATCTTCAGTTTCACCACTACGATGAGAAATAATTGTCTTATAACCATTTTCTTTAGCTAAATTTACTGTTTCTATAGTTTCTGTAATTGTACCTATTTGATTTACTTTAACTAAGATAGCATTACCTGCTCCCATATCAATACCTTTCTTAAGGTATTCTTTATTAGTTACAAATAAATCATCACCTACTATTTGAACTTTCTTTCCTATTCTATCTGTTACTAATTTAAAGCCTTCCCAGTCATTTTCATCAACTGGATCTTCAATACTAACAATTGGATATTTACTAACTAGTTCTTCATAGTATTCTACTAATTCTTCAGTAGTAAGTTTTTTATTTTCTCCAGCTAGATCATAAATACCATCATGATAAAATTCACTTGCTGCTACATCAATAGCCATTTTTACATCTTTACCAGGCTCATAACCAGCTTTTTTAATAGCTTCCATAATAAGTTCAAAGCCTTCACTGTTGCTATCTAAATCAGGAGCAAATCCTCCTTCATCACCAACGCCTGTACTTAAACCTCTACTATTTAATACTTTCTTTAAATTATGAAAGACTTCTGATCCTATTCTAATTCTTTCTTTAATAGTTTTAGCTTGAGGAATAATCATATATTCTTGGAAATCTAGTTTATTATCTGCATGGGCTCCACCATTAATTATATTCATCATTGGTACAGGTAGTATTTTACCAGTTCCTACATATCTATATAATGGTAAGCGATTAGAAATAGCTGCTGCTCTTAAATTAGCCATTGATACACCTAAAATAGCATTAGCACCAAATTTAGATTTTGTTTTAGTACCATCTAAATCAATCATCGCATAATCAAGTTTTCTTTGATCATAAGCATCCATACCTATTACTAAATCTCTTAAAGGACCATTAACATTCTTAACTGCTTTTAATACTCCTTTACCCATATATCTATCTTCACCATCACGAAGTTCTAAAGCTTCTCTTTCTCCTGTCGATGCTCCAGAAGGAATAGCTGCTCTTCCAACTACACCATTCTCTAAAGTTACTTCTACTTCAACAGTTGGATTACCTCTTGAATCTAAAATCTCTCTTGCATATACATCAGTAATCTTCATAATATCATCTCCTATACCAATTATATAACAATTTCCATATATAATAAATATAATTGACAAATTAATTTACAATTAATATAATACTAATTACGAGGTGTAGTATGAAAGAATTGGTAACAGTTATTCTCGGTAAAGATGTAGAAAAGTTTGATGGCAAACGTATTGATTTGTCCTACAGAAATTCCCATCGAGAGACTTTAATTAAAATAATAAAAAGATTAGAAGAGTTTGGTTTTAATATTAGCATAAATTACAATCTAACTGGTGATGAAATAGCCGATGATTTTGCTGCTTTAGGCAATGTAGTAATTCTTAATTTGAATAACCAAATATATTTTCTAAAACTACCTGAAACTTTAACAGAAAAACAAGCTATAGAATTAAAGAAAATTGAACAAGAAATTAAAAATAGTAAAACTTACGAACAAACAGTTAATAAAGAAGGCAATATCGTTAATTCTAAAGAATTTAAATTAAATTATAATTATAAAAAAAATAACAATCAATAAATTGTTATTTTTTTATTTCATATCTAATTTCAACAGCTTCTGATAAATCAGTATTTATTGAAGCTTTAATTGTTTTAGAACCTTTTTTAGGTATTACATCACCTACATAGCCAGGCATTGTTACTATTACATTACCATCTTTACCAATTACTATAATTTCATATTCTTCTAACTTATAATCTGCATCTGTATTATTAACAGCTTCAGCTACATAATATGATATTCCATCTTCAATAACTAAAGAAACTCCTTTGATAGTGATACCATCAACATCTTGTTCTTTAACTACTTCTTCATTAGTGTTTACATTAATATTTGGTTCTTTTTTTTCTTCTTTTTTCTTGCATCCTGTAAAAAGAACTAAAACAGTTAGCATTACTATACCTAATTTCATCATTTTTTTCATTTTATCTACCTCCTAATCTAAAATGAATGGGTAATCTAATGTTCCAGCACTAGGAACATAATTAATATTTGCTTTTAATACCAATATTGGGCGAAGATGGGCAGTCACAGAAGACTCAGTGTACTTCCCGTGAATAAAATAATAAAGAAATCCAGTATCCGCATGGATGCTATTAGCATTTACCCTTGCTATAAAATCCCACATTTCAAGTGAAGTATCAACATTATTGTAATACCTTGATGCCCAATAATAATCATAAATGCTATTAACTGTACCATACACATTTTTAATCAAATTAAAATCGGTGTTATTTGACCATTGATCACCTGCGCCAAAAGGTTCTTCTTCTATTTGATAGCGATTACTATCAGTAGTATAATTCCATGGTTTAGTAGTTTGAACTAATTTTGTATCATCAGTAATATACTCAGTCTGATTAGTGTATCCTGCACATCTTGATCCTATAGTATATTTACTATTCTCATATTTACTGGCTAATACATTTAAATACCCTACTAAATTCATGTATCCAGTCTTACCATAAAATTGTATTTCTTCTTCCGCAGGAGTATCTGCAATCATCTCTACCACACCATTATTAACCTTTATAACACGCCATAATTTTAACTTACTTGGATTAATTTTTTTACCATAATAATATCCAGTCATAGTTCTACTCGTTGTAAAACTCGTAACTGTCGGCGTCATTTGAATATAATCTCCAACTTGTGGAGTGTTATGTAATAAGAAGCATTTATATCCTGATGGGCAATCACTATTATTAGCAAATAAAGTATCCAAAGCAGATTGCACGCTTGTTCCATTTGATAACACAATAGAATCCGAAGAATATAACGATGATGCAATCGCAGTACTCATCAAAATAATGCTTACAAGCAAAAAAACAAAAAAATTATTACTTAGTTTCCGCATTTTATCCTCCTACTCTAATACAAATGGATCATTAATTGTACCAGCACTAAGCTTATAATTAATACTTGATTTTAATATTAATATTGGGCGAAGATGGAAATAACTATACGCACCCGAAATATCTGTATATCCCCAAACAAGATTTTCTGCTTTTAAATTATCTTCGACATATCTTGGGCGAAAATACCACAAACCAGAAGTTGCTCCTTCATAAGTCCTAGAGGCTATAAAATATTTATATGTACTCCTCAACTTACCATACACATTTTGGACCAAGTTAATATCATTTACATATCCAAGATCACCACCACCTAAGGATTCATAATTTTCCGGGTGGCAACTTTCACCGGTACTACAAGTCCATGGCCTCATTTCGTTTAATTTTGTATCATCCGTTAAGTATTCAGTTTGATTACTATAGCCCATGTGTCTTGATCCTACAGTATATTTACTATTCTCATACTTACTAGCTAATACATTTAAATAACCTATGTAATTCATATAACCAGCTTTTCCATAAAAATCAATTTCTTCACTAGAAGGCTCATTAGATACCATTTCTATTGTTCCATCATTATTTACTTTTATAACGCGCCACAAATTAACTTTATATGGATAAATTGTTTGTGATGAACCATATCCAGTCTTTGTCTTATCTGTCGCAAAACTTCTAAGTGTTGGTGTCATCTTAATATAATCACCAACTTCTGGAGTTGATTTTAATTTTATACACATATAATATGGTGGGCATTCCATACTTTCTCTTGCTTCTGCCTTAACATATAAAGCATCTAATGCATCTTTTAAAGTTGCATTAGCACTTAAATTTGAAATATTTGTAGTATCAACACTGATACTACTTGAATCTATTTTTGTACCTGCTACTACATGTATAACTGTTACTAATATAATTGCGAGAATAAGACCATATATATAATGTCCTAATTTTCTGAATGTCTTTCTCATAATGTCACCTATCCTAAAATAAATGGGGAAGTTTCTGTTCCTAAAGATGGTGTGTAACTAATACCAGCTTTTAATATTAATATTGGACGAAGAGTTAATGATGTACTACTGGTCTCTCTAAATTTACTGCTGGAATAGTAATATGTATAAGTATTACCAACAGCACCTTCAGAAACTGTACGTATCCTAAATCTCCATGAAGTACTACTTGAATAATCATAATATCGGGAAGCTAAATAGTAAGCTCCCGAACCAGTAGTAAGAGTTTTAAAAACCGATGTTACCAACTGTATATCCGTATTATATCCTGAATCACCTCCACCAAGATTTTCTTGGTTCTCCGGATGGCAACTTGCCCCCGTATCACAGGTCCAAGGAACAGAAGTTTGAGTTAATTTAGAAGTATCTGTTATATATTCAGTTTGACTACTATATCCAATGTATCTTGAACCAGCAGTATATTTACTGTTTTCATATTTACTAGCCAACAAATTTAAATATCCAATATAATTCATATATCCTGCCTTACCATAAAAAGTTACTTTTTCTGAAGAACTATTAGTAGAGATTATTTCCATTGTACCATCACTATTAACTCTTATTACACGCCATAAAGTCAATTTACTTGGATAAATTGTTTGTGCTGAACTATATCCAGTCTTAGTTTTATCTGTTGTAAAACTTGTTAGCGATGGAGTCATCTGAACATAATCACCTACTTGTGGTATATTATGATTCAAAAAACATTTATATCCAGCTGGGCAATCTGTTTTTTTACTATATAAATCTTCTATTGCATTCTGCAATGCTGAATTATCACTTAAAATAATTGAGTCGGCAGAATATGTTGATGATGCAACAGCTATTGTCAGCGATATAACGCAAATAAATAATAATATACATATTTTATCCATTGTATTTTTCATATTATCACCTACTCAAGAATAAACGGATCATCTGCAACTCCGGCTGCTGGAGTATAACTAATACCAGCTTTTAATATCAATATTGGACGAAGTGAATATTCTGAAAATGAAGTTTCTAATTTTCCACTTGACCAGTATGCTACAGCATCAGAAGTTAATAATCCATCTTCAATTGTTCTACATTCAAACCAATCACCGTAGTCTACATATCTAGAAGCAACATAATAATCTTTTGCCATACTAATAGCATTTATATTTTTTAATAAATTATAATCTGTTACATAACCAAAATCACCGCCACCAAGATTTTCTTGATTTTCCGGATGGCAACTTTCACCGGTAGCGCATGTCCAAGCATTTGACTCACTTGTAGTTAATTTAGAAGTATCTGTAATATACTCAGTTTGATTACTATACCCCATATGTCTTGATCCTATAGTATATTTGCTGTTTTCATACTTACTAGCTAAAACATTGAGATATCCAATATAATTTACATAACCGGTTATAGTAGCAAATGCTACAGTCTCCGGTGTAGGCTCTGCAGAAACGATTTCTATTGTACCATCACTATTTTTTCTTATAACACGCCACATGTTTACTCTACTAGGATAAATTGTAGATGTACTTAAATAACTAAGATAGCCTGTTTTATTTCTATCAGTTGTAAAACGAGTTATTGTTGGCGTCATTTGAATATAGTCTCCAACATCAGGAGTATTTTTTTGTCTTATACAAGTATAATATGATGGACAAGTTGCACTTTCTCTAGCAGCTGCTTTCACATATAAGCCATCTAGTGCATCTTTTACGCTTGCTCCATCATTTAATTCTTCGATATTAGTTGCATCAACACTAACATTTGCAGAGTCTATATGAACAGCTGCCGCAAAAGTATGTTGCACAGCAACAGTTAGAAGGAAAGCGATAATAATAACATAAATACAGTCGCCTAATTTCTTTAAGAACTTTCTCATATTATCACTCCCCTAATCTATTATATAAATCACTTATTGCTTGCTCTACTGTAATCTCACTACCACCTACAGGTGTATAGTAAACGTTACTTGCTGATTCTCCTATCTTTGTTTCAATATATGTTGCTGTTTCGGAATATTCATTTCCTTCATTAAGACGTACATAAACCGTTGTTGGTTTAGCTGTATTAGCTTCATGAGTTAAAGTTATCTTTCCGCCCTTAACTATATTTGTCCAATCAACATTTTGTGTAGTGTCACTTCCAACCACAATTTTGTATTGTAGTTGACTTGCGTCTTCAGAAGTAATTGTTATCTCCCTACTTGTAGCCCAATTACTACCATTAGGTGTAATTGTTATTGCTTTAAATGCTTCTACCATTGCAGAACTAGTTCGACTTGTTGAGTAACCAGCTCCGTTAGTCGAAGTAATCTTATAATAAATATTACCTGAAATATTACTGATTACACAAGCACCATCTACTAATGAACCAGTTCTATTATAAGCATTAGAACTTGTTTCAACATTACTTGTTCCATACTTACATACAGTACTTGCAATATCAGATTCGGGATCTTCTGCTGTAAATGGAACTGTAATAGATGTATGTGTTGCAACGCCAGTACTTAAAGTAACTATTGGATCTGTTGGATCAATAGCAGTCTCAGTATAAGTATATGTGTCTGAATAAGTATTAGTTACCGTATTCTTAAACCTTAAATATATATAAGTAGGACTATCAAGTGTTGCAGCACTATTTAATGTTATAATCGAACCTCTCGCTTTAGTTGTCCAATCTACATCTTTAGAATGATCACTTGATACTACTAATTTATATTGAAGTTCAGAATTTTCTGCTACTCCTTTTAAAGTCATAGTTTTGGTCTTTGCCCACCCTGTTTTTGAAGAAGTTACTTTTAAAGATTCACCCACAAAATATGAAGTTTGTCTTGCATTAGTATTATTTTGATATAAGGTTGGGGAGGCAACATTAAACGCTACAACTCTAAAGTATTTATTTCCTCTTCCAATTTGACTCTTAGTATAAACACATGATCCCGTCAAATAATTCTTCCCTACTTCAACACTTGGTTGACTATACGCATAGGTCCAAGTTGAACCATTATTACTATTATAAGTACAACTAATAGATTTTAATCCACTTTCATAATCAGATACAGTAAAAGGGACAGTTATTGTACTATCAGTTTCAGTAATAGAACCTAAAGTAAGCGCTGGGAAAGATCTGTCAACTTGAGTTTCAGTATAAGTGAGTGTGCTATCTGTTGAGTATGTTTTTTTATTATATAATCTCACGTAAACAGTTGTAGGACTAGTTGGTGTTGAAGTTGTAGTAACATAAACAGTACCCCCTGATTTTATATCAGTCCAACTATAACCACTACCCCTTTTATACTGCAACGTATAACCTTTTTTTGCTCCTCTTACAGTTAAATCTCTTTCGTAAGCCCATCCAGTTGAATCTGGTGTTATGCTAATTTCTTGAGGTGTAATTTGATATATAGGTGTACTTTTACCTACTAAACCATTACTATTTTCTGCTTGAATATAAGAATAGAATTCTTTTAATGTTGTCGTTATAATACATATATTATCTTGTACAACACCATACTGTTCAGATTCACCTTCAGCATAATATCTACATCCTACTTCCGTAATTGCAGATTCCTTATCTTCTACAGTAAATGGGATTGCATAAGTGTTAGTTCCCATTGGAATAATTTGGGTAGCATTAATTTTAGGAGCTATTAAATCTAAATTAACTTCTACAAAAACTGTCTCATCTATTACTTCTCTTGTAATATTGTTATATATTCTTGCATAAATATATGTTGGAGTTTCTATAGATGAGTGTGTTTTTACTGTAGCATATCCAATTTCAGCTGTTTCATCATCATCTGTTGATTTTGTATCAGGACGGTCCCAATCAGTACTAGAATTTGAATCATATTTAGAAATAATTCGATATTGGAAACTTAAGAATGAAGGTAACACATTTGATTCAATTTTATACTCTCTTCCTATTACTACATCATCACTATTAGTTATATTTTTTTCTGTTGTAATAGTTAAATTATATTTTGATATTGTTTCAGTTAAACCCGTTACAATTGTAGATAAACCTTTATAGTTTACTGATGTAACTCGGTAATACATATTTTCACCATTAGAAACAAAACGGCAACTATTATTATCAACCATACCTACAT
This sequence comes from Caryophanales bacterium, assembly GCA_016282155.1. Lineage (GTDB taxonomy): Bacteria > Bacillota_I > Bacilli_A > RF39 > UBA660 > RGIG4266. Next base: position 66,751 of record JAEEJY010000005.1, read on the forward strand.
TTCCATAAGTTAAATCTTTACCATATTCACATATTGTTTCACGAATACCAGTTTCATAATCATAGTTTTTGCTAAATGGTAAAACAGTACGGAATGAAGTTGTAATTGGTGTTCCTATTTCTAATACTGGAGGTGTTGTGTCTATTACATTAACATTTCTCGTTTTAGAATATACTAAACCATTTGTTGTTAAAGTATATTGGATATAAGATTTACCACCTTCTACTATATACTCAACAAGTAATTTAGTCTTATCATCTTGATATGCATATGTAGGAACATTAAAAGTTAAATTAACATTTTCACTTGTTATTATATGTTCTACACTATTAAAATCTTTAAATTTTACTCCCGGTTCAACATAACCTGTATCTGGATTCCATGTTACAGGATTATCTCCAAGTAACTCTAAATACAAATTATTAATTGCACTACTACAATCATCCTCTGAACCATCAAGAAGTTTATCACCACTTATTTTATAAGAATATGTATTTTTAGTTTTTTTAATAACAAAACGCATAGCGTTTGATAAACAACTTTCTGTTTTAGGATTACGAATATCAGAATCAACAATATTTGCTTGTTTTAATTCGGCAAGTGTTATTACAATTTCATCATTACTATAAAATCTATCATAATTATCTTTAGTCCAAGCCTCTAAAGAATTTAATAGGGAAACTTTTTGCTTATTATAAGCGTCATCTTTAGCGTTCTTAATACCTCTATCTACTGCGGGAACTACTATTACGGCAAGTACTCCTAAGATAGTAATAACTGCAAGTACTTCAACTAACGTAAAACCTTTTTTCATATCTAGTCCCTCGGATCACCTTTAGCAGGTTCACCATTATAAGGTTTAAGATTGCTTTCACTACAACTACTGTCATCATAAGTATAAGTGTCTTTAAGTAAAGTATACTTAAATGAATTCTTAATACGGGTAATTCGAATAACAGTATCATTGCTTACGCAAGAGTCATTTCTTGGATCCCTTACATCTACATCTAGTAATTCCATAAATTTTAAATATCCTAATGTAATATCAAGATATCCTCCATCTTCTTCCGGTATCTCACTAGCTAAATATGGCGTAGCTGTCTTAGCAGCATCTATTATGGAATTAATTTGACCATCATATAGCTTTTCCCTATTAGATTTTAAAATTGAATCAACGCCTGGTACAACAATTAAAGCAAGAACACCTATAATTGTTATCACGGCTAACACTTCTACTAACGTAAATCCTTTTTTCATATTCTCACCTATTATCATTATATCATAAAAAAAGAACAAAAAAATACTTTTTTGTTCTTAAAAATTGAGCATTATCCATTCTGGTTTAAAGATTAATAATAAACCTATTAAAATCATTATAATTCCACCTACTAAATGGCATAATCTATTATATTTAGTTGTAATTCCTGATAATTTTAATGATACCATAGCTATAACAAATACAACTAGGTCATCTAATAAATAGAAGAATACATATAATAAAATATATAATATTTCTTTAACTAATGAGATATTATTTAAATCCATTATAGATACAAATATACTTGGGAAACCTGCTGAGCAAGCAAGTTCTACCATATTAACACTAATAGCTAAAGCAATTACACCTATTAAGGCAAAGATAATACTTTTTTCTTTAGTAAATTTATCTATTCTCGTAAAATACTTCTTACGTTTTTTGCTATCAACTACTGTACAACCATCTTTAGGTGTTTCAATATAAGATTTTATATTAAGTATTCCACCTACTAAAGCTACTAAAGCAATTATTCTTCTTACCCAAATAACAGCAGTAAATGATAGTACTACAGATAGTCCTAGCATTGCTAAGAAATATACAAATGCACTAGTAAATAAGAAAGTAAATCCTATTAACCACATTCTCTTTTTATTTTGCATATTAAATAGCATATTTATTAAGAATAATAATACCCACATAGCACAAGGATTAAATCCATCAATTAAACCTAATACTACCGCTACTAAAGGAATAGATACATCCTTAGCACTTACTTTACCTAATAAAGGTAAGGAAAATGTTTTTTCTGTATTTTTAGTTTCTTTTAGATAATTATCAATTATACTTCTTATTTCTTCTTTACGTGAATCACCAAAGCCTGTAAAAGATTCATCACCTATTACTGTAAAAGGTACATATTGATCATGCTTTTCAAATCTTTCTTTAACCAAATTCATGTATTCAGCATTCTTTTTATTACCTGACACTTCATATCTTCTTACTGTGATTTTATCTTTATACTCTTCTTCTAATTCATCTAAGAAGGCCATTTCTTTACGGCAATGTGGGCAACTTTCTTGATGAAATAAATATATTGTTAAATTATTAGTTTTTTCTTCACCTACTATATCATACACTCTATCAATATATGTACTCTTAGCAGATACCAACATAGGTATAAAAAGTAATAATGTAAATATTAGTAATTTAAATCTTTTCATTTATCTCTTTTATTACACTTTCTACTTCTTCATAACTTTTTTCACCAACTAATCTTTTATATTCTTCATTATCTTTATAAAAAATTATAACTGGCAAAGTATTCCCTACATTGTACTTTTCAACTTCTTCACTATCCATATCTAGATCTAAACTAGTTATATCAAGTTCATAGTTTTCATTTAATTTATTCCATACTTTTTGCATTATTATGCATCCAGGACACCACATAGCCCCTATTTTAACTATCTTCATAATTCACCTATTTCTTTAATTCATGATAGCATTTATCAAATGCTATTAAGAATTCATCAATCTCTTCATCTGTTGTTACATAGGATAAACTTATACGAAGTGATGAACTAGCTCTTGCCTCATCATGTGTTAAAGCAAGTACACTAGCAGAAATATTCTTTTCACTAGAACATGCTGTTTGTGTAGAAATATATACATCATATTTTTCTAAAGCATGTAAAAATGTCTCAGGTTTAACTCCAACTACACTTATATTAAGGACATAAGGTAAACATTTATCATTTGAGTTAATGTATACATCTTTATATTCTTTAAGTTTATCTTTTAAACGATTATTTAATTTAGTAACATATTCATAATTACTTGCGATATCACTTGTTGCAAGTCTTAAAGCTTTACTAATTGATACTATTAGTGGATGCGCTGGTGTACCACTACGATATATAGTAGTTGATTTACCACCATGAATAATTGGATCAATAACAATATTCTCTTTTTTAACTAAAATACCTATTCCTTTTAAACCAAAAAATTTATGAGCACTAAAAGAAGCAGTATCAATATTCGAAAAATCAATATCAATCTTACCCATTGCTTGAGTCACATCTACATGATAGTAGCATTTAGGATATTCTTTAACTATCTTACCAATTTCATTAATTGGTTGAATAATACCTATTTCACTATTAATAGCGTTAATACTAACTAAGATAGTATCATCACGCATTAAACTTCTTAAATGATCTAAATCAACTGTTCCATCTTCTTTAGATTCAACAAAGTCTACTTCAAATCCTTGTTTTTGTAAATAACCTAAAGGTCCATAAATAGAAGAATGCTCATAATGTGTTGTTATAATATGCTTCCCTCTATTTTGATATCTTAAGCAGATTCCTTTAATAGCCAAGTTATTTGATTCACTAGAACCGCTTGTATATATTATTTCAGTTGGTTTAACATGAATAATATTTGCTATTTGATTTGTTGCTTGATCAATTAGATTTTTACTATTAGTTCCTAATTTATGTAACGAATTAGGATTACCAGGAAAATCTAAACAAGCTCTATTAAAACTATTAAGTACATCTTCATTTACTGGTGTACTAGCAGAATAATCTAAATATACCATTTTTATCACCTTGTTTATATTATACACAAATATACTTTAAATATAAAGATTTTCACATAATAATCAAAAAAATAGTTAGCTTTCGCTAACTATTTTAAACAAGCAAGACTTCCTGCTGTTGTAGATATATTTAATAATCCTAGAACAAATTCTAATAATGCTGGTACTAAGAATAATACCGCTACTAAAATTACTCTAGTAAGCATCTTCTTATTAGCTGCTGACATTGATTTGTCATCAAAACTTGAAGCTGCTTTAATATAATCAACCATTGATAAGATAATTGCAAGTACTACACCAGCTATTCTTATATACCATAAAATTGTATTTAAGAATGTTTTCATATCAGAACTTATTATGCCACAACCGCCAGTAGAAGTAATCGTAAATCCTAAATCTTTACCATCTAATTGACTCTTCTTGTCTTTTAAAGTTGTTGTTATACGTTGTTTTAAATCAGTCGCAGTATTAGAAAGTTCATTAGCATCATCTTTAAGATCATCAGCTAATTCTGCATCACCTAATTCTTCTGCTCTTTCAGCTAATTTTTCCTTAGCTTTAGCAGCAGCTTGCAAAGCACTGGCATGCATATTGTTATAGCTACTTACCGAACTATAATATGCATCTAATACCCCACTTTGACTAGCACACAATTTTGTTTTTATACCATCTAGATAACTTAGGAAAGCATCTACTGCACTTTCAAAATTATCTCCCGAAACGTAATTATCAATTGTTGTACTATATGAATTAACTTGTGTTAAACTTAATTTTGAAAAATCTTTAACAATATAATAAGGAGTCGCACCAGAACTTGATGGTGGAATCTTTTTTTCTATTTGACTAGCTAATTTTGTATCTATAGAATTATGAGCATTCTTCACTTTATTGAATTCTGTTTCAATTTCATTTTGAATATCTTCATATCTTGTGCAATTATAAGATTGACTATATGCGGCATCCGAACTCAAATCACATGTGTCTTTAGCCACACCACTATCACCTAGTTCAAATTTTTCGCTTCCTTTATCTGTTCTAAAGAAACCATTTCTATTTAATTTACCAGTTTCCACTAAACTTTTAACTGTTGTGTACATTTCGCCGTAACGAGAATCATTTGTTTTAACATCCTTAGTTACAGGAGTTTCACTTGCGTCTTTATATGAAGAACTAGTTTTAGGAACCTCCATCGTAAATTGAAGTTTACCACTTTCATTAAAGAATAAAGTTATATCTGCTGATACAGTATAATTCTTATCGCTCCAGTGTGTACAAGTCCAAACATCTCTCCATTGTAATTCATTAGTATAAATTTTCTTAATATTATGACCAGAATTTTTACCTATAGCTTTACAAGCTGAATTATCACTACCGCACCAGCTAGCTTGATCATCACTATTAATAAAAACTAGTTCTGTTCCAGCTGTGATTACAAATTTACTTGGGCATTTACCAGTAGATTCATATATCGAAAAGAAAGAACTGTCAACTTTTCCTGCAGATATACCAGATGGAAATGGTCCTGAAGAAATATTATTTGCCTGCGAAAAATCTTGGTAGCCCATGTAATGAGCATTTTGATGGACAGATGTTCCATACCAAAGTAATGCTTTCTTTTTAGCATTTGACTCATTAATATATAAATCTGTCCAATATACTTCTAAAACCCCATTATAAGAATCCTTTAATTCTCCCTGTTCCATAGTATAAGAACAAGCTCCTGTCCCTACTAATTCTGCTGCTTTAGTAATATTTGGAGCAATAAAGAACAGAATTGCAAATATAAATACGTATAATAATTTCTTTTTCATAAATGCCTCCATTATACATTTTCCTTTGTTTTATCTACACAACTAATATTAGATTTAACTGTGTATTCTTTTTTGTCTAAACTACGAGGATAGATAATTACATATGTTGTTGTAAAATCACAAAAGTTTTCATCTTTTAAAAATACTTCTTTATCTATTCCTTTTACTTTAGTAGTTAAATCTCTTAAATTTATAAAATAACCTTCTGATGCATATTTTTCAAATTCACTATTTGTCATATTTGGAAAAATTACTTTTTCATAATATGTAGTTGCAATTTCTTCAATAACATTTTTAGTTTCTTTTTCCGAAGTTATTTCTCGCTCTGCTGTATCCGGTATAAATATATTTACTATTGATATGATTATCGCTAATACTAATACTACTGCAATAACAATAATCTTGGATTTATTTTCCTCAATAATCTCATTAAAACCTTCCATTTAATCACTACCCTTACTAGCAAAATTATAACATAATATCCTGTAAATTAAAATAGTCTAATTTGCAAAAAGAATTATCTTGTTGTAAAATTAATTATGTAAACTTTTTTAGGATATATATATCTTACTAAGATATATGTTATAATTAAAGAGCGAGGCGAGAAAATGAAGAACATAAATGATTATGAATATATCTCTTTAGTATCTGATATCTTAGATAATAAAGATTTTAATAAACTTAGTACTATTGAGCATCATGGAACAAATAGATTAGATCATTCTATAAAAGTATCTTACTATTCTTACCTTGCTGCGAAAAAGCTAAATTTAAAATATAAAGAAGTAGCAAGAGCAGGTTTACTACATGACTTCTTTATGAGTTATGAAGATAGAACTTCTTTTGAAAGATTTATATCTACCTTCACTCATCCTAAATATGCTTTAATAAATGCTAGTAAATTATTTGATCTAAATGATCGTGAAAAGAACATTATAAGAACACATATGTTTCCTATTAATCTAGCAGTTCCAAGATATTTAGAAAGTTGGTTAGTAAGTATTGTTGATAAGGGTGTAGCTTTCTATGAATTTTATCATTCTTATAGTCCAATATTTAGAACCGCTATTAATTATTTATATTTCTTTATTCTATTTAGCTTATACAGGGCAGATTAGTCCTCATAGCTCATCTGGATAGAGTAATCCCCTCCTAAGGGATAGAGGTAGGTTCGAGTCCTACTGGGGACACCATTAATAAATAAATCGAGATATTATCTCGATTTTTTATTTACTTAGTGAATTTGACTTTTTTTATTATTATGGTAGAATATATACTGCATCGAAAAAAAGAAGAGGTGTAATTATGTTTATAATTTATATAGGAAGTATTATTATTTCTTATTTAATAACTAAACAAAGTTTCAAAAAAGTATCAAATAAATTAAGTAATTTAGATTTAAATATTAAGGATACTACTAAAGATAAAGATGTATTAAATGTATATTTACTTATCTTAGCTCTTATCCCTATTATTAATATAATAATTGCGATTCGTACATTATTTAATGACGAAACTTTATATAATACTTTTAAGAAAATACAATGCGAAAACATATTAAAAGATAATGAAGAGTTATTAAATACATATGAAAAAACATGTACTCTTAAGAACGAGACAAAACGTAGAACATTTGAAAAAGAATTAAACGATGCTATTAAATTAATCAATTGTGGCTATGATAAAGATGAAGTTTTTTCAAATTTAACTTTAGCAAAATAATATACCTATTAAAAAACTAGTAAATTTATTTACTAGTTTTCTTTTTTTCTACAATATGAAGTAATTCTTCTAATATTTCATCATTACTACGTCCACAAATACAAACTGTATCTGTTGCTAAAAAAGTATTACAAGGACTACTTACTAAGTGCCAATTAAGTTTTGATAAATCTGAACCTAAAGGTACTTTACCATTCTTATTTATTTTTGACCAACAATCTTGTAAATCAATGTCTGGAAGAAGTAAAATTATTGTTTTAAATTTTTTCATAACTTTGATAACAGGATTAAATAATTCTTGATCTTCATAAACTGTTTGACTAGCTTCAAATTTAATTATTGAAGGTGTCTTAATAGTTGGTAAAAACTTTGATACATGGTATGATTCAAATTTTTTCCAGTATTTATATCTTGCTAAAATACCATCTTCTTTTTTTAATTTATTCGCGTATTTTTTATCATAACCAATTTCATTATAATACTTATCTCTTGTACCTTCTAAAGATACAACTGGAAGATTTAATTTTTCACTTAATAGAGCTGCATATAATGATTTACCTACATTAGGTGGCCCTATTAATAATATGCTGTTATTATAAACTTCATCCATGTTATCACCTACAAAATATTATAACATATCTATATATATTTTAAAATAAAAAGGAATAGAATTATTACTAATTCTATCCTTTTTTTATTGCTTTAAACATCTTTTTCCATAGCTTACTTGATGAATAATTTAAAATCCCTACTTTATAAATACGAAGGCCATATTTAATTAAGACAAATATAAAGCCGAAAGCAAGGATAATTGAGATAATTACATCAATTATACCTATCTCACTCATAACAAGTAAAGATGGGGCTAAAATAGCAGATATACATGGAATATAAGATATGATACGTATCAAAATACTTCCTTTAAATGTTCCTGCTAACATAGCTAAATAATAACCTAATAATAAAGTAATTATCATTGGTGTTTGAAGTTGTTGAAAGTCTTCATTATTTGTTGTCATACTAGCAAGTATTCCTGCTAGTAAAGAATAAATAATAAATGTTAAAAGAAGTAATATTACTGTAAGAGGAAGTAAGTAAACTAACTTACTCATAAATGTTGATCCATTTAAACTATCTATAACACCACCAACATATCCCATCACACCGTTAGTAATAGCGTCTCCTCCTACTAAACTTCTTATCTTCATACCAATAAATGAATATAAGAATAATAGTACGGCTTGCATAATAACAAATAAATTACCTGCGATGATTTTTGAAAATAAATGTGTTGTAGGAGAAACACTAGATATAATTATTTCCATACCTCTTGTTGTCTTCTCATCATTTATTTCTGCTCCTACCATTTGTATTAAATAAATTATTAACATAAATACAGGTAAGATAACAATTGGGAAAACTGTAGTTATTATAACTTCCATATTTTCCTCTTTAGAACTTTTATCTTTATCTAGAATAATTCTTTCAATTTTAGCTTTGTCATAAATACTTGTAAGTAACTCGGCATCAATATTTGATTTTAAAATAGCTATATTTACTTTTGTATTATATAACGCTGTTTGTAAATACTGACTATCTAAGAGGGCTATATACTCTTTACTTATAAGTTTATAATCTATAGTATTTTCTTCACTACTATTAATTTCAATAACTAAATCTTTACGATTATCTTTAAGATATTCTTCTACTTCTTTATCTTTATCATAAAGAATGATTTCATATTTCATATCTTCTTCAGTTTTAGAACCTGTTAGTTTTAACATTTCTGTTTTAAACACATCATATGTTTCTTTAGTATTATCAACTATATAAATTTTTTGTTTCTTATCAAAGTCTCCTCCAAAAGTATTAATAATACTATCAATATTAACAACACCTATTATAATTATTGCTAGTAAGATGTTAGCAATCTTAAACCATTTAGATTTAAGCTTTCTAGCCAAACTAGTTTTAATAAGATAGTTTAATTTACTCTTCATAAGCTTCACCTACCTTAGTAATAAATATTTCATTTAGGCTTGGTTCTTCAATTTCATATTTAGATATATTATCAGCTTTAGAAATCACTTTAAATACTTTATCAGCAACACTTTTATCTTCAATTTTTATCTCATATTCATTTCCTAGTTTTGTAACACTAACAACACCTTTTATATCTTTAACTTTATCAATATCAAAGTCTCCTATTACTTTAATATTCTTTTTACGATATTTTTCTTTGATATCTTTTAAGTTACCTTCTAATACCGATTTACCTCTTAGTAAAACAACTAATTTCTTACAAAATAATTCGACATGATCCATGCGATGTGAAGAGAATATTATAATACTTCCCTTCTTAGCCATATTACTTATTTCTTCTTTAAATAATTCAATATTAAATGGATCTAATCCCGAAAATGGTTCATCTAAGATTAGTAATTTAGGATCATTTAAGATTGCTAGAATAAACTGTACTTTTTGTTGGTTACCTTTAGATAATTCTTTTATCTTTTTATTTTTAAATTTTTCTAAATCAAAATCTTTTTCTTTTTGATAAAACTTAGTAAGTAAAGCATCTAATCTTTTTAAAATATCTTTATCTTTCATACCCTTTAAATTACCATAAAAAAGGGCTTGCTCTTTAACAGTTAATTTAAGAAGTAAACTTCTTTCTTCTGTTAAAAATCCAATTTTATCTGTAACACTATAATCAATCTTTTTATCATTAAGAGTAATATTTCCACTAGTAGGTTCAAGTAAACCCATAATCATACGGAATGTTGTAGTTTTACCAGCACCATTAATACCTAATAAGCCAAATATTTCACCTTCTTGAGCAGTAAAGGATAAATTATCTACTGCCTTAAAAGTATCATAATATTTTGTAACATTTTCTACTTTTAACATATTTCCTCCTAAAATTAAAGCATAGTTACCTATGCTTTAAAAAAATATTTTAACTATATCATTGTATGTTATAAAAATCATTAATGCTAGTAAGAAAGCCATTCCTATCGCATGAACTGTATTTTCAAATCTAGGACTAACTCTTTTTCTCTTTATTTTTTCAATAATAAGGAATAATAATCTACCTCCATCAAAAGCTGGAATTGGTAAGAAATTCATAAATCCTACATTAAGAGAAATATATCCTAATAAATATACAACATTGATAAATCCTGTCTTAGCAGTTTCCCCAACTATTGTATATATACCAACAGGACCTGAAATATTATCAAAACTTAATTTGCCTGTTGCTAAATAAGCAATTGTATAAAACATTTGAACAATTAATGATTTAAATTTTCTAAAGGCATATCCGATTGATGGAAGAATACCTTTCTTAACATCACTACCCATACCAAAACCAAATTTATATGAAGTAGTTTTATCTTCGTTTTCTATTTTTTCTGGTTTTACAACAATATTGTCATAACTACCATCGGCTTTCTTAACGGTAAATCTAGCACTTTTACCATCATTAATAGCTAATTTAAGCATTAGACTATCTGTATCAACTTTTTTACCATTAAGTTTAATTATCTTATCACCAACTTCTAAACCTGCTTTATAAGCTGGTGTATTTTCTTCAATAGATACTATTTTAGCAGTACTTCCACTAGCTCCCACTACAAGACCTACAATAAAGAATACTACTAAAGCTAAAATAAAATTATGAATAATACCGGCTGCTATAGTTATAAATCTCTGTCTCCATGGTCTATTAGGTAACTTACGTTCATCTGGAATATTATCATCATCATCCATTTCTTCTCCTGCCATAGAAACATATCCACCTATTGGAAATAAACGAATAGAATATTCTGTCTCATCATTCTTTCTTTTCCAAGTTTTTATAGCTGGACCCATTCCTATTGAGAATTCATAGACGTATATATTTGACTTCTTAGCCCATATAAAATGACCTAATTCATGAATAAATATAGTTATACCAAGTATTAAAATAAAATAGATTAATGTCATATGTGCCCCCTAAATAACTGATATTAAAAACATGAATCCTAGTAATATAAATATTAAACTATCGACTCTATCTAATACTCCTCCATGTCCTGGTATTAAATTAGAAAAATCTTTCTTGCCATAATATCTCTTTATAGCAGAGAAGAATAAATCTCCAAATTGTCCTAAAATAGATAAGAAACCTGTCATTAAGATAAGTTTAATTATTGATACTTCTGGATGAATTACAGTAATGTAATACATACAAGGAACAAATACACCAAAGATTGATCCTCCTATTGTACCTTCAACTGTCTTATTAGGTGAAATATTTTCTAGTAATTTATGTTTACCTATTAATTTACCTGTTATATAAGCAAAGGTATCTGTAATTATAGCAATTAATATTAAATAAATCATCGTCTTATAATCATAAGTACGCATACGCATAAATAATGCCATTGACATAGATAAGAAGAATATTCCTCCTAACATAAACATAGCATCATTAACACTATATTTTTCTCTATCATGATATAAAACTGTAGGAATTAAAAATGTAAAAAATAAACCACTTATAATTCTAAAGTCAATTGCAAAACTTCTTATTGAATTTCCTTTGTTCGTAAATAAAACTAATAATAAGAATACATAAGAAATAACTTTTACAAATAATGGGAGTTTTTTCTTCGACTCCTTGATATCTAAAAATTCTTTAAGTCCTAATAAACTTAGTATTGCAATTCCAATATTATAAGGCATACCACCTATTACAAATAATGGGATAACAATAATAGACATAAAGATTATACTTATAACTCTTTGTTTCATATTGTGTCCTCCTAACATCTATAATTATTATAATATAATTTATATATTTATTCAAGAAATAAGGATTTTTGTTTACAAAAAAAGAAGCCTAAGCTTCTTAAAATGAATCAATATCAATTTTTACTTTTTTATCATGAGCTGCAGCTTGAACTAAAGTTCTTATTGCTTTAGCAATATTTCCGTTTCTTCCAATTACTGTACCCATATCATTTTCATTTACTAATACTTGAATTACTGTTATTTCTTCTTCATCATCAAATTGTTTTACAGAAACCATATCTGGTTCCTTAACTAAACTTCTAACTAAAAATTCTGTATATTCAACGATGTTCATAATTATTTAGCTACTTTTTTTGAATTGTGGAATTTTTCCATAATTCCTTGACTTCTGAATAAATCTCTAACAGTATCTGTAGGAATTGCACCTTTACTTAACCAGTTTAAAGCTTTTTCTTCATCTATTTTAACTTCAGCTGGTTCTGTAATTGGATTATAAGTACCTACAGTTTCGATAAATCTACCATCTCTTGGACTTCTTGAATCAGCTGCTACAACACGATAAAATGGTGCTTTCTTAGATCCCATTCTTTTTAATCTTAATTTAACTGCCATAATATACCTCCGTTCACTAAGAATCATTTTATCACACCAGATATCTAGTGTCAACCTTTTTTTGTTGACAATTGTAAAATATTTTAAAATAAAAAAAGCATATCGCTATGCTTTTTTAATCTTCTAATTTTTTACCACAATTAGTACAGAATTTACCTACTTTTTTAGTTCCACAATCTGGACAAAATTCTGTTTTTTCATCTTCTTTACTAAATAAAGTTCCTGGTTCTGGAGTATTAGTTTCTTTAGCTTCTACTTCGCCATTATTATTAATTGCACCCATCATAGTTGCCCCAGTTCCTTGAGCCATATTCATTCCCATGAATCCCATCATTGAACCATTCTCATTAGCTGCAGCACTCTTCATAGCATCAGCAGTAGCAGATGCCATTAAACCTGATTGCATAGAAGTATTTGAGAATATTCTAGCATCATCAATCTTCGAAACTCTTTCCATAGATTCATCAGTTAAGTTAACATCATTTAATGCTACATCAACAATTTCCATTCCATAAGTTTCTTTTAAATCTTCATCTAGACAAGTATTCATTTCAGTTGAGATATCTGAACCATACATTCCAATATCACCAAATGATACTTTATGTTTACGCATAACAACTGTTAAAGCATAAGTTAATTTTTCAATAAATTTACCTTTAATAATTGAACCTACAGCTTCATCATATGTAACTGTATCTTTAGCATTTGCTCCTATAACACTAGCTACTAATTTAGCTGGGTCTACACATTTAACAACATATTCGCCATTAAATGTTACTTCTAACATACCATACTTTTCGTCAGTAATTTTTTTAGGATTTGGTGAACCAAATAAATTACCTGGAATATTTTTAATATTTACATAGTAAACTCTTTGATCTTTAGCAGTAGCTCCACCGTAAGTAATACGACTACCAATAGTTTTAATAGTATCAATAATACCTTTACCGAATCCACCAGTAAATACTGAAGGTTCACTACTTGTATCATATTTGTATGTTCCTGATTCAGCTGTGAATTCTGTGATTGCTCCATTTTCAACAATCATCATTGCCATACCAGCAGGTACCACAATTCCACTACCATTAGTGATTACTCCTTCACTAGCATTCCTATTACCAGAACCGTGTGATACTTCTCCTCTTTGAATAAGTACTTTACCTTCCATTTCTGGACAAGTAACAAACTCTTTAAATTGATCTCCTAAACTAGAAGATGCAGATACTAATGCTGCTTTAATTAAACCCATATTCTTTCCCTCTTTCTCTAATTAAATTTATTTAAATACCATTCGTTTGGTTTTAAAACTTTTTCATCTACCGTTATAGATTTTAAAGGTACAATGAATTCTAGCGTATATGTTTTTTCAACATTACGTTGTGAACCCGCCTCATAACGATATTGATACTCTAAACTAACATCTATTTTTACAATAGTACGATCATTTTTACGATCATAAGTTTTCGGAATTATATTTCTAACTAGAACTGTATTTTTATCTACTGTTCTACCTTTATAGTCAACAGCTACATTATTAACATAACTATTAGTTTTTTTAAGATTATCTAAATCTTCCCCATCCCTAATACTTGCTACTACATAAGTACGTATTTTTTTACGCATTTCAGAAAAATTTAAATCTTTATTTTCTTTTTCTATTCTTTCGGTAATATTAGTAAATGCATTAAACTCAATACCTTTTTTACTTACTTTTACATCAACACTAGTATCCGCAAGTCTCTTTAAACTTTGTTTAACTACATTAAAACTACGATAAGTAGGTTTCTCATAAACAATTTTAAAGCCTTGACTTAATAATCTTACTATTACAAAAGCAAGAAGAATAACCAAAATAACTATTAAGAAATATATCAGATAAGAACTCATCATATCCCTCCTACCTACTATTTAAGTATAGCATATTTTAAACACTTTTAATACTATCTAATTTCCAAATATCGTCTTCAATAACATATACTTGTTCAAAACGATCCTGTACTTTATCTTCTGTATTTTTATCATCTACTAAAATATATTCAACTGCCATTTGAAAAGTAATTGCTGTTTTATCATATTTTTTTATTATTACACGATGAATATTTATATTTTTGTATTCATAATTACTAATTCTCTTATTATTTAATTTTTCTTTATAAGTATCTGTGATAGCTTCAATATTATCATATTCTCTTTGAAGATAATAAATAATATTAGAACCACATTTAACTTTTAAATCTTTAATATCTATATTAGGATAATCTTTTTCAATTATTGGGAGAACCTTAGTTTCCATTCCATATAGTAATTTAGGTGTATTTCTTTCCCTTTCTTCTTCCTCCCTAATACTCTTACGTATTGAAGAAGCTATTTTCTTACGAGAAAGCATCATAATTACATTAAGAATACCTATAACAAATACAAAAAATATAATAATTGCTTTTAGCATGCTATCACCTATTTTCATTATAACATATTTTTAAAAAATGCAAATAAAAAAGCTTATGCATTTTGCATAAGCTTAATTATTATTTATTGAATGTTAATTGAGTTTCAGAAACTGGTTTGAATACTAATTCACCATTTTCTTCTTTATAACCTTCAAATCTTACAACAAAGTCATTTGTATATGTTTCTTCAGTTTCCCAAGATACTATGAAATGATGTGGAACAGTCTTTGTAAATGTACGAGTATAGTAAACATCAATTGTTTTAATTTCATTAATATTGTTTGCTACATTTTCTTTTACAGTTGGTTTTTCATCGTTTCTACCTTTAATATCTTTAGCAGCAAGATATACTGGATTAACATATCCATCACTCATTGCATAAGAATATCTTACACGTTTAGAAATTTCTAAATCGTTAGATTTATTATTAGTATATACAACATTAACTTTTGTAACTTTAATAAATTCTATGTATGCTTCAGTAATTTCTAAGAATTTACCTTTAGCATTTACAACTTCTGTATTTTGGATAGAATCACAGTTTTCTTTACAAGAACCATTCTTTTTTGTTTTTCTATATGTGTTTTCTTTCCAAGTTACTCTAACTTTATGTTGGAATTCAACTTTTTCAGTTACAGTATATTTAATAGTTTTATCGGTAAATGTTTTATAAGATACTGTTAATACTTTATCAGTTGCTACATGAGTAATATCAAAGTCTGTAGTATACTCATCAGCAGTTAAAGTTTTATTAGTTTGATCAGCATAAATTGCTTTAACTACTAATTGTTCTTTAATAGCTTGTGATGGAGTATCACTTCTAGTATATCTGAATTGAGCATTTGGAGCTTCTTCGACAGTTATACCAATTACATTAGCAGTATATGTAGCATATACATCCATATTACTATTTACAACTGTATTATTAGTAACTTCGTTACCATTTACATCTACCCATTTACTAAATGTGTAGTTTTTCTTAGTTGGTTCTTCTGGTAATGTAACTTTAGAACCTCTTCTAACATCAATATATGAACTTGCTTCTGTACTATCAACTGCATCATAGAAGTTAACTCTATAAGTTAAAGCATTAACAACTACTGTAGCGTCAACATTTGGACATACATAGTTATTTGTATCAGTTCCTACTGGGCAGTAATTTAATACAACTTCTTCTGTAGCTGTAATTTGATCACTAGGTACAGTTAATTCTTTATCTTCTGTTACTAAAGTGAATCCTTCTGGTAATTCTACATCACTTAAATTATCTCCTTCAGTAGCAGTTAATGTACCAACTTCTGGAGCTACTAAAGTAGCTTTATTAATTGTAAGGATTGCAGTATTATCATAGTTTCCTACTAATTCATGATTATCATCAGTATTTAATACTAAAGTAGCAGTATATACTCCAGCATCAGTATGAGTATTATTTGTATAAGCTGCAGTTACTAAAACTGGAATATTATTAGCAGTTACGCTTACACTATTTCCATTGTAAGTAACAGTCTTATCTTCAAATGTAACATTTGCTACATTGATTTGTGCTCTATTAATTGTTAAAGTTGCAGTCATATCTTCGATAGCACTATATCTAGTAGTATCTACTGTAAATTTAGCAGTTACATTATATGTACCAGCATCTACTTTAGCAAAACTATTTGTAGTTTCGTTATTGTATTCGTAAGCTACTGTTACACCTAAAGGTAAAATTCCTTCTACTGCTAAGCTATGACTTTCTCCATCATAAGTTGCAGTTACATCATTAAATTGTAATGAAACAGCAGCACTTGTTACAGTAAGTGTTCCATTTACTTTAATAATATTGTAGTTATTTAATGAACTTTCATTAGTTACTGTTGGAATAATATTATATGTACCAACAACTAATTCATTAATTGGAGTTGTTCCTTCTACAGCATAAGTTACGTTAACTTTATCACGACCAACTAAAGCTGTATTAGTTCCATCTAATGCAACAGTTTTACCATATTCAATTTGCTTGTTATTAGCTGTTACTGTTACATCTTTCTTATTAATTGTTAATGTTGCAGTTAATGTAGCAGGTTTATAATTATCAACTGTTACTGTAGCAGTTGCATTATAAGTACCAGCATTAACAGCATTCTTAACATTAATACTTACATTTCTAGAATTTACACCAGTTACTTTTAAATCACTTGCATGATTTCTTCCATCATAAGTAACTGTTACATCATTAAATTTAATTCCTAATAATTCTGGATTTAATGTTGCTTTTTCAATAACATATTTTCCAGGAATAACAGTAATTATATAATTTGAGTTAAGTGCTGTAGCGCCAATTACATAAGTACCAGCATTTTTATTTTTTCCAATTGTAGTAAATAAATTAACATTTAAATTATCATTATTTACAACATTGTAAGCTTTGTATGTTAATTCTTTTAATTCTTCACCATATACACTAGTTTTATCATCAACTATTACTGTTGCTAATCTAGCAAAAACAGTTAATCCTGAATGCATAGTATATGTTTCATAATTTTTACTATATGTAAATGTTGCTGTTGCAGCTTTGAAACCAACATTTTTCTTAGTGTTATTTTTATATGTAACTTCTACATTACTTGGTAAACCTTTTACTAAAATAGTATGAGTTTTTCCATCGTATGTACCAAAGTATGGTTCAAAAGTTACACCAAATTTACATGGATCAAATTTTGCTTTATTAATAGTATAAGTACCATTAACAAATTCTACATCATAGTTCTTATTATTATAAGTACCAGTTATTGGGTATTTACCTACATTACTTTTTTCAGTAGCTGTAGTTGATAATTTAATATTTAAGTTATCATTACTATAAACACCTTTTACTGTTTGATGAGTTAATTTAACAATTTTTTCTCCATATTTACTTGCTTTATTATCAATAACTACTTTAACTTTCTTAGGAGTAATTTCAATTTCTGCAGTCATAGTAGTTGGATTATAGTTTTCACTATAAGTAAATGTTGCAGTAGCAGTTCTTGTTCCTACTTCTCTTTTGTGATTATTTTCATATTGAACGAAAATTTTCTTTGGTAAACCTTTAACTCTTACATAATGAGTTTTATTATCATAAACTCCTTTGTATCCTTTAAAAGTTACACCATGTTCTGCTGGTACAAAATCTGCTTTTTCAATTGTTAATTTACCAGTATTTTTTTCTACGATTTCATAGTTGTCATCATCAGATGAAACATATGTAATATCGTAAGTTCCTGCATTACATACTTCTTCTTCACATCCTTCAGCAGTTAAAACTACATTTAAAGGATATTCTTCTAAGTATGTATCTTTTGCATCTTTAATTGAATAAGTTAATTCTGCTTTTTCACCATAAGTAATAGTTACATCATCAATAACTAATTCAACTTCTCTTTTCTTAACTTCGTATTCATAAGTTTTTACAGTTTTATGATTTACTGAATCTGTTGCAGTAACAGTAACTGTATATTTACCTACTTTCTTGTTATCAATGTCATGAGTTACCTTACATCTATCTCCTGTAAGAACACCATCATGATCATCTCTACAAATTGCTTTTAATTCTGGTAATTCATCATAAACTACTGAATCATTAGCCATGCCATCTATATTTATAGTAGGTGCTAAGTCTACAACTAATGGTGTATCTTCATTAGTTTTAGTTTCTTTTTCTTCAGGTTTAGTTTCGTTTCCTTTAGTTGGACGAATTCCATCACTAGGATTAGCGAAAGTAAACATTATGAAACCCATAAGTATAAATAATACAATAGCAACTATTTTCTTTTTACTTATCATAATTTTCCTCCCCTTTGCAATTTATGCATTAAATATTAATTGGTGTTATTTTGATACTCTTTCTTTAGTGAATAGAGGACCAAATTCTACTCCTTTATCAAAAGATTTACGGTCATAATTATAAACTTTATAACCTAAACCAATACATTCTGTTACTTTACCATCGTCATATTTATGTTCAACAGTTTTAACACAGAAAATTGGTTTTTCTTCACGAGCTACACGAACAAAATCAGTAACCCATACTAGAGCTAATCCTCCTAGAACAATCCAGAAGATTGCACTACCGATGAATTTGATAGTTTGGAAATTAACTTTCTTCTCCTTCTTTTCATCTTCCATAATATTAGCCATAACAGGTTCTTTGACTGTTTTCTTAGCTTCTACTTTTTTAGGTTGTTTTTTAACCTCTTTTTTAACTTCTACTTTCTTAGTTTCTACCTTTTTAGTTTCTACTTTCTTAGTTGGTTTTTTAGCTTCTACTTTCTTAGGAGCTTTCTTAGCAGTATTCTTTGAAGCAACTACCTTTTTTGTTTCAGTTTTTTCTACTTTGTTTGCCATATTATCACCACCAATCCGTATTTAATAACATAAATCTCAAAATACAGTTATTATTTTACTAAAATACATAGAAATGTCAAGAAAAAAACGGCAAAAATAGCCGTTTTGTGAAGTTTTTGTGAACAAATTTATTTAATTTCTTCCATATTATATTTATTTGCTAAAGTTAAGGTTAATTTCGTATCTTGATTAATAACTGTTCCTTCTTTAACATCTTGCGAAACGACTATGCCATTTCCGCTTATTTCATAAGGGATTTTAAGCATTTCTAGAAGTGTTTCTGCTTCTTTTCTACTCCAACCTACTAAGTTAGGCATTAAGTAATTAATATCATCAGTAATTAAAATAACTTTATCATGCGTTAAGATATTTGTTCCACTACTTGGATATTGTTTAATTATTTTTGTCCCTTTACCTATAATAGTTGGATTAATACCTACACTATTTAAAGTTTGAAGAGTTGTATTAATGTTTTTATTTAAATATGAACTTAATTTATATTCACTTACATTAGATATAACAGTTGCTGAGCCATTCATATTGCGATATTTAGCTATATTATTAACAACATCTTTAATTGCATTAGATAGTGGACGATAACCATTAACAATAGGTTGTTGGATAGCTCCGTATATAACTATTTCAGGGTTGTCTTTAGGAAATACTCCTGAGAATGAATAGATATAATCAGTAGCTCCTCTTAAATATCCTCCCGAACCGGAAGCAATTTGCGCTGTTCCTGTTTTTCCTATTAGAGCTGTAGAATTAGTATGGTAAGCAAGTCCGGAAGCATTAGGATCACTTCCATTAACTACTTCATACATAAGTTCTTTCATTTTAGTTACAGTTGAAGTTTGAATTAATTTTTCTGACTTAGTAACTTTTGATTCATATGTTACTTTACCTGTATTTGGATCAATTATCTTTGAAACAATACGTGGAGTAACTGTTTTCCCATCATTAGCAAACATACTCATTGCTTGAAGCTGTTGCATAACAGTAGTTGTAATACCTTGTCCAAAAGCAGCTGTTGCAACTTCAATTGGATATACAAAACTTATATCTCCGCTTGATTCATTAGCAAGTTCAACTCCGGTAGTATCTCCAAAGCCAAATTTTTCTAAACAATTACGTAATTCTGTCTTATTAATTGTCGTTTGCATAATAGTTGAAGCTGCTACGTTAGAAGAATAAGCAAAACCTTTATCTAAAGTAATGTTTCCCCAACCTACACGTAACCAGTCTCTTACTTCATCATCACCAATTTTGATACTTCCTGATTTTACGATTTGATTTGGATTATATTTACCTGAATCAACAGCGCAAGAATAAGAATATACCTTCATAACACTTCCTGGTTCATATGTATATGTTACAAAAGGGCTTTGATAATTTGTTATATTTCTTACGTTTGGATCAAATGTTGGAATTGAACTAGATGCAAGTATAGCACCAGTTCTAGCATCCATTACTGCTATTACACCCCACTTAGGTCTATAGGCTGCTTCTAAGTTTCGAATAGCATTTTCAGCAAATCTTTGAATATTAGAGTCAAGCGTTAAATAAATATCCGAACCATCTAAAGCTTCTACTCTCTCTTCTTTAGTGTCTGGGATCTTATAACCATATCTATCTCTTTGATATGATAAGTATCCATTTTTACCAGTTAAGATATTATTGTATTTAGATTCAAGACCTAATTCACCAACTATTGTTGAAACAGTTTTTCCTTCCTTATCCTTCTCTTCCTTATTTTTAGCATAACCTAAAATATAAGAAGCAAAATCTCCGTTAGGATAATATCTTTTATAATTTTCAATAAATTCAATACCTGGTAAATTCAAATTTTCTATTTCTTTTTTTACAAGTTCAGTAATACCTCTACCACCAGGGCCTAATTCTACCTGATATTGTAATTCACCATCGGCTTTTTTTCTCGTTAATAATTCATATAAAGTATCTACCGACATATTAATAAGTGGTGATAAAGCTTCCGCTGTTTTCTTAGGATCAGTAACATGTTTTGCTACTTTTGATGAGCCTGTTCTTCTTGGATTTAAATAAGCTATAACTGTATAACTAGCAACATTTAAAGCTAAAGCATTATTTTCATTATCATAAATTGTTCCCCTTTTGGCATACAAAGTTGCTTCATAAGTATTTCTTGATTTAGCAAGTTCTTTCATATTTTTTCCGTATAAATTAGGAAATAATGAGACATAAGAAAGTTGAACTATAATTATAAGCAAACAAAAAAAAGTAAAATTAATAAAAAGTCTTGGAAAAGATTTCACTTTTTTATTATTTTTACTTTTCATAATGTCACCTCGTCTATTTGCTTATAACAATTATATTTTCATTATTATACGCCAATCCCATGTCTTTTACAACATCTTTAATTGTATCGTAAGAAGTTAATTCATTAACTTGCATTACTAGACTTTCGTTTGTTTTCTCCTGTTTACTAATTTCATATTTTAATTTTTCTACATCAATACTTAAGTTTCCCTGTGTAGCTCCGCAGAATACTTGAACAAGAATAAGAGCAAAAACGCAGATAAATCCACTAGTTAATAAGAATTTTTCACCTTTAGTTAATCTGATTTTAACTGCTTTTTGCTTTTTCATATTATCTTATCCTTTCTATTACTCTTAGTCTTGCGCTACGACTGCGCATATTACTTTCTACTTCTTTATCGCTTGGGCTAATATTTGCAATCACCTTAAACTTAGGAAGCATATTTTCAGGGATGATTGGCATTCTTTTTAATGTCTCATCCACACTACTTACTTCTTTAAAAATATTTTTACATATTTTATCTTCTAACGAGTGGAATGTTATTACACATATTCTCCCATTAACATCTATTAAATCTAAAGCTTGTCTTAAACTACTTTCAAATACATCTAACTCTTTATTTACTTCAATACGAATTGCTTGAAATGTTTTTCTAGCTGGATGTTTATCACGACGATACTTTTCTGGCACCGCGCTTTTAATAATCTCAACAAGTTCTAGTGTTGTTTCAATTTTTTTATTTGCACGATAACTAACTATCTTGCTCGCTATACTTGGAGCAAATTTTTCTTCACCATATTTATACAAAATACTAGTTAATTCTTCTTTAGTATAATTATTAACTACTTCATATGCGGATAACTTATTATTTTTATCCATACGCATATCAAGACGAGCATCATTATGAAAACTAAATCCTCTTTCGTCCTCATCTAATTGTGGGCTTGATACTCCTAAGTCATATAAAATACCATCTATCTTAGTACCTCTTTTTTTCATTTCTTCGTATAGGTTTACAAAATTACTATAGATAATTTCATAATTATCCCCAATACTAGAAAGTCTTTTACGACTACTTTCGATAGCTTCTAAATCTTGATCAAAAGAATATAGATAACCATTCTTTATTCTTTTTAGTATTTCGCTACTATGGCCACCATAACCTAATGTGCAGTCAACTATAATGCTGTCATCTCTAAGATTTAGATAGTTGATGCACTCTTCCAAAAGTACACTAATATGCATATATCCTCCTACACATTAAACTTTGGTGCAAATAAATTTTCTGCGATCTCTGTCATATTAGCTTCATTTGTTTCCATAAAGCTTTCAAAACGATCTTTGCTCCAAACCTCTAAACGATCATCAACCCCTATGATTACACATTCTTTTATAAGGTCAGCATACGCAGTAAGTGGGCTTGGTATATTAATTCTTCCTTGCTTATCAAAAGTAGTGAGTGTGGCTCCTGATAAGAAGAAACGCATAAAATTACGAGCATCTTTAGTATTAGGTAAATCCTTATACTTAAGAATTATTTCGTTCCAAGCATCTTTTGGGTAGATAAATAAGCAGTTATCTAGTCCGCGAGTTACGACAAACTCTTCCCCTAATTCATAACGAATTTTAGAAGGAATTGTTAATCTTCCTTTATCGTCAATAGTATGATGATATTCACCCATGAACATAATAATCACCCACTTTTCCCCACTGTTTCCCACTTGATAAGAATATTTTAGCAATATATAGGGTCTTTGTAAAGACAAATTTTACACTTTTTTCGAAAGTTTACAGAAAAAAAGTTGGGTTTTCACAAACTTTTTTTCTACCCCTCTTTTTTCCATCTTTAATAACATTCTAATCAAATTCTATTCTAGAGTATGAAAAACTTGTGAAAAATATTGATTATATTAGTTTTGTTTGTTAAAATAATATACGTATGATGTGACAATTATACTTACTTAAGAAAGGAGATTTTTATGAAAAAAATCAAAGATGAACGTATTAGACAGTCACTAATTATTTGTCTTACTGCTTTAGTAGGACTTGGAATTGGCCTTGTTGTTGCTAGACCAAAAACAATACCAAAATTAAAAGATGGAAAAGAGGTTTTAGCTAAAATCGATGGTAAAAAATTTACTGCTAACGATTTATATGCTGAATTAAAAAAACAAGGAGGATCACAAATATTAATCAATTTAATTGATGAATATATTGCAAGCAAAGAAATAACTGATAAAACTGATGCTGAAACAGCAGCTAAAAGTTATTTAGAAGATTTAAAAGCACAATATGAACAATATGGTGGTGATCTACAAGCTGATATAAAGAATGCTGGATATGAAAACGAAGATGCTTTCTTAAAAGTAGTCATTAAAGATAAGATGCACACTTTAACAGCTGAAAAATATATTAAAGAAAATATGATTACTGATAAAGAAATTAAAGATTATTGGAATGAAAATATTGAAGGAGAAATGCATGTTAGATATATCTTAATTACTCCAGAAGTAAAAGATGATATGTCAGACGAGGAAAAGAAAGAAGCTGAAGCTAAAGCATTAGCTGAAGCCAATGAAGTTATTGCTGCACTTAAAAAAGGAGAAAACTTTGCTGACTTAGCAAACGAACATTCAGATGATAGTTCTACTGCTAGCGAAGGTGGTTTATTTGATGGATTTAGTAAAAATGACGTTGTTGAAGAATTCTGGAATGCAGCAGTTAACTTAAAAGATGGTAAATATACTACTACTCCTGTTGAATCAAGTTATGGATATTTCGTAATCTATAGAATTAAACAAGATAAAAAACCAAGTATTGAAGATAAGAAAGAAGAAATCTTAACTGCATTATTAAATGAAAAAGAAAAAACAGATGAAGATTCTAATAATGTTCCTGACATCGTTGAAGAAGCTTGGGTTAAAATACGTAAATCATACAACTTAGATATCATTGATTCAGAAGTCAGAGAAGCTTATAACAAATCTATAAAATAAAAAGAATTGATTTAATCAATTCTTTTTTTTGCAATTATTTCATCTATAGAAGTTAGATTATACCCTTTTTGGTATAACTTACTTTTTATTTTATATTCTAATTTATTTAAATCTTTCTCTTTATTTTTAAGACTATTATATATTTTATTATAGTCTTTTTCTAAACTTGAACTTTCATCCACATTTTCGATAAATGGTTCGACGTCTTCTTTGTTATATCCTAAATTACGCATATCAAGCAGTATCTTTTCACGTATTTGATAATTTGAACCCTTACTAGTTTTTAACTTCTTAGAAACTATTTTAGCAATCTTACTATTAAGTTCTTCTTCATCTATTTTAGAAAGTTCTATATTTATTTTTTCTTCTTTAATTCCCTCTTTAATTAAAGAATCTTTTATTTTATTTGGACCATCACTTGAAAGATAGAAACGGTCATTAATATACGCTTTTAAATAAGCATCATCATCAATTAATTTAAGGCTTTCTAGTTCTTTAACCATCCTTGTTTTATCACTATTACTCATTTCATATTTATCAATAAATTTGAAAAAATCTTTTTTACTATGCATTTTCTTTGTTAAATATTTTATCGAATTATTATAAATGGAATAATAATCATTTGCCCTCATTAATTCTTGATATGTATCTTTATCAATATCTTTTTTATAAAGTAAATTATATTTTAAAATCACTTCATCATAAGTTTTAAGCTTTTCCCCTGTTTCAAATACTAATTCATATTTATTGGTACTTAGTTTTTTAATTTTGTTAATTTTCATATAAGAAAAAAATCTAATTCTATTCTTTAATATGAATTAGATCATTAGCTATTTCTTCTAAAGCACGACCGATTGGTTTAGCTGATTTATACTCATTTTCTTTCATTTGGTATAATCCAGTTTCCTCAATCTCCGCTACTCTTTTTGAAACAAGATTTACAAGTAAAAACTTAGATTCTACTTTTGTTAATAATTTATCTATTGATGGATGTATCACTATATCACTCCTTACTATCTATATTTAGCATATAATAAATATTTTTTCTTTTCAATATTTTAGACATTTATTTACACAATCCTATTATATATATACTCTAAATATTTTAGATTTCCTTTTTTATTTAATTAATTCATATACTAATGGTAAAACACCACCGGAAGTATTATCAATTTCAAAGCATTCTAGTATTTCTTCAACTTTAATATCTTTTTCATTAATATATACTTTTAATATTTCTTCATCTTCTAAAATATAGTCACCTTGTTTAATTGATAAAACTATACCTACAGATGAATCAATATTATCTTCTTTATTATAGCGTCCGCCACCTAATTTACGAACAATTTCACCTAACATATCGGTATTTATACTTTTAACAAAACCTGTCTTCTTACTTTTTATAGAGACAACTTTATCGGATACTTTGATAGCATCAATATCTCCACCTTGCATAGCAACCATTTCTCTAAATTTCTTAAGTCCTTCTTTATTACTTAGCTTTTCAAGAACTAATTTATTTGCTTCCTCAGTCGAAATATTTAATCCTAAAGACACCATTATAGTTGCTAAAACAATAACTAAGTTACGAATATCTTTAGGTCCTTTACCATCAAGCACATCAATACTTTCTTTAACTTCTAAAGCATTACCGATAGCATTACCTAAAGGTTGATTCATATCTGTAAGTAAACATACAACTTCTTTATTGTGTCTTTTACCAATTTCAACCATTGTAGTCGCAAGTGTTCTAGCATCTTCCAAATTTTTCATTAAAGCACCATTACCAACCTTTAAATCGATAACAATCTTATCAGCACCACTAGCTAGTTTTTTACTCATAATACTTGATGCGATTAAAGGAATTGATTCTACTGTTCCCGTTACATCACGTAAGGCATATATTTTTTTATCTGCAGGTACTAAATTCCCTGTTTGACTAACAACAGAACATCCTATTTTCTCTACTTGATTTATAAATTCTTCATTAGTTAGATTAGTTTTAAAGCCTGGGATAGATTCTAATTTGTCAATTGTTCCACCAGTAAATCCTAATCCTCGGCCACTCATTTTAGGAGCAATTACTCCGCAAGCCGCTACAAGTGGAAGTAGTATCATGGTAGTTTTATCTCCTACACCACCAGTTGAATGCTTATCTACTTTTATACCTTTTAACATACTTAAATCGATAGTATCCCCACTATGAAGCATAACTTCTGTTAGATTACTAGTTTCCTCATAAGACATTCCATTTATACAGATTGCCATAAGTAAACTACTCATTTGATAGTCATTAATTGTTTCTTGAACATAACCATCTACAAAAAAAGTTATTTCTTCTGGAGTAAGCTCTTTATTAAGTCTTTTTTTATTTATAATATCAACTATGTTCATACTATCACCTATTTTAATTATAACAATAAATACTCATAAATAAATAAAAAAGCGACTATTTGACAGTCACTTATTTACTTTCATGTAAAGTTAATTTTTCTATTTCTGGAATTATAATATCTGTTGCTAATTTAATAAAATGTTCAACATTATCTATATTAAACATAAAGTCTTTACGTACCTTTGTGTTTTCAATTATAACGCCAGCACTTTCTAATATTAAGTTAATTCTCGACATTGGGATTTCTTCAATTATATCTTTTAAATCTGGTATTTCATTATAGAATATACTCAAATCCATATCATGTTTATCAAGTAAAATAATGTTTAAGTTAGTATAATCATTATACATATACAACTTATATGTTTCTGGGGTTACTTTAAATACACTACCATCTAATTTAGTAATTGTATTTTCGTTATATATTTGAGTCATAAAATATTTATACCATAAATAATCAGTATATAAATGAATGAAGTATCCCATTACAAAATCATCGTCTAAATGTTTTTGATATTTTGCTAAGAATCTATCCATATCTGGAATTTCGTCATCAATACTATTTAAAAAATGACTTTTTATTTTATTTTCTCCTACAAGTTTTGATATATCAGGTGCAATTGACCCAATTAATAATTGAGCATTGTCCCTATTAATTTTTTTATTTATTTCATGAGCAACAGCTAAGTGTATCATCGATGATGCCATTTTTATCTCTCCTACTTTCCATATATATTTTAACAAAAATCAAATGTTTTTAAAATATCAACTGTAAATAAAAATGACAATAAATGTCATTTGTTTTTTGAAAGCTTATGTTCCGATCTAGAAGCTTCAAACAAGATATATGCAAGAGCAAATAGAAGCATTCCTAAAGCAAGAGGTCTAGAAAAGATTAATTCCTTTATTGTTGTTATTTCTTTATAGGCATTATAAAAGCAATAACCACTTCCACCTAAAAGTAACACAGAACCTATGAAATATAAAATCTTCATTCTATCACCCTTATAATTCCTTTCTAAAAATTGCGGAATCGCGTTTTTCAAATCCTAAAGATAGATATAATTTATGTGCTACTTCTCTATTGTTACATGAAGTAAGTTCAATTCTAGTAGCGTTATTTTCTTTACTAAAATTAATAGCGTATTCAACCATTTTACGGCCTATTCCTTGAGAACGATATTCAGCTTTAACACAAACATATCCTAGATGATATATCTTGATATTACGAACAACATCTAATTCTTCATGAATATTAAAATATCCTACAATAACATCATCTATCTTAGCCACAAATTCAAATACATTTGGATTTTCTACTAATTCTTTCTCATAATTAAATGCTTCTTTAATTATATTAAAAACTTGTTTATAGTCAGTATCTTTGTAATTAGAAATATTTATTTCCATACTATCACCAATATAATTATAACATACTTTGCAAAACAAAAGCAGATTATTAATCTGCTTTCTTATGTTTTTTAGGGGCTTCTTCATTATTAGGGTTTTCATCTTTAGGTTTACTAGATAAAAAAGTAACTTTTTCTGCAATTACTTCTACATCATAACGTTTCTTTTCATCGACTTCATAGATATTTGACTGAACTCTTCCTTTAATACCAA
>JAEEJY010000036.1 GCA_016282155.1 Caryophanales bacterium
AATTGATTTACTGTTTCAATAACACTAATAGTATCAATATGTGCTATTTCTATTTTTTCATCTAGATTATCTATACCTTTTAATGATGTTGGTATTAATTTTTCAGGTATTTTCTTTTCTTCTTCTAGGATTTCTACTTCATCATTTAATGCTCCTAAAGAACATATTTGACATGTAAACCAATAATTATTACTTTCATTATAATAATCATTTTTATTGCTTGTTAATTCATATATATCATCTTCATATTTTATTTTCTTTGGTGCTTTGCCATCTTTAACCATTCCTAATAATTCATACATTGTTATTATTTTCATTTTTTTACTTTCACATTTAACCTTTCATCTACTCTATATATACCTAGCAATTCATAATCTTCTTTTGGGTATTCTAATTTTATTTTGCCTGTTAGAAGTTTTATTGCATAGTATATTTCAAAATCTTTTAAGATATTATCTTGTTTGCTCATATTTTATTCTTTCTATATAATCATCTAAATAATTATCTATTAGATCTCTTATAATAGTACAAGCATTACCATATTGTTTTAATTTTTCAAATCTTTCATCGTCTATTCTTATACATAGACATCTAGTTAATTTACTAGGACTTTTAACTTTTCTTTCGTAAGTTATTCCGTCTTTTCTTTTTATTATTTGTTTCACATTAATCCTCCTTTAAAATATCTCTTGCATTTTCTAAATATTCTTCACTATATACTTCACATCTATTTCTTTCATCTAATTGTTTTAATCCATCATTTAATATTTCAATAGCCTTGTTTATTTTAGATTGTAAATTGTTTATTTTATTTTCTAATTCACTAAATGTACTAATTGCTTTATTCCAACTATCTATGTCAGTTACTTCTACATTGTTTACAACTACTTTGCCAGTAGACTTTGAAATATTTCTGCTATCAGTAGTTATTCCTGTTGTAGAAATAATATCTGTATTTATTTTATATTTATTCATTTACTCCACCTCATCCTTTAATTCTTCTATATACCAATCTTCAAAAGGTGTTTCACCATTCATAACTTTTATAATATTTAAAAGTTGTTCTATACATTCTTTTAAATGCCCTTCTTGACTATAATAGTCATAATGCATACTATCAATTTCTTTTTCTAACTTTTTAATTAAAACATTTAACAATTCTTTATTTTTCAATTTGCAACACTTCCTTTTTTAAATTTACTATTTCTCATATATTTTGCTATTTGAATAATAAATTGTTTCTATACCATCATATTCATCAATTTCGTAATAACAATTATCAGGTATTTCAAATACTTCTAATTTCCCAAATCTACCACTTGCTTTATCTCCTAATTCTTCTACTACTTCAATTAATATAGGGTCTTGTCTATGTTCATCATCAAGATATAAGTTATATTTTGTATAATCTTCGTTGCTTATTTCAATGTTATCTCCCATATCTTTAATAAAATAATTCTTAAATAATGTTTCATCATTAGTCTTTTTATAAATACATTTTTTAATATCAACAAAATCACTTGCATATTGATATAATTCTAATCCCTTTTTCTTTGCATATAACATATATGCTTCTTTTGAAACGTCAAATCCCCCATAACACTTGTTTAATATTATTTTCATATTTCCTCCTTAAATCTTTTTAATCTTCATCTTCTTGTTCGACATTTTCTTCTAACAATTCAACTCTTGTATTTCCTTCATCAGTATATGTTTCAAACCCGTGTATTATGTTATCACTATCATCACATAAATTTTCTGCAAAACTTATTGCTTCTTCTTCATCGTTTGCTATTACCTCATAGTCTATACATATTGTTCTTGCTAAACATACATTATATTTATTCATTATTCATCATCTCCTTCTTTCACTAATATATATCTAACATAATGCGTATCTTCATCATATCTATTTTTTCCTTTACACCATTGACTTGCTATTGCCCAATTTAATTCTCTTAATTGTCGTATATATTCGCTTAATCTATAATTTCCATACTCTTTAGCACACTCAACTTGAGTTATACTACCATAATCTAATAAATGTCTTTTTATACGATCTAAATGCTTCATTTTTACATTTCTCCTAATTCGATATACTTATCTTTCCAATACTTCTTTTTGCTAGATAAAGTATTTATCCCTTTTTTTAATAATTTTATTTCATTTTCCAATTCACCTATTTTCTTAATGCTTTCTATATATCCTTTTTCTAATTTCATATAATATTCTTCTATCATTTCGATTTGCATTTTTTGAAAAGGTGTAGCAGTTTTATATAAATATTCAAAATTATTTCTACATTGATATATCATTCTACATTCCTCCTAAAATTTTATTTGCTACATTATATTCAGTTTTGTTGTTATCTCTATCAACTTGTTTTAAATACCTAGTAGTAGTGTTAATGCTTGAATGGTGTAATACTTGTTGTATATCGTAAATGCTACTACCCGTTTCATAACTTACTACTGCAAAACTTCTTCTTAAACTATGGCAAGATAATGTATCTCTTTCTAATCCAAATCTTTTAAAGATGTTCTTGATTATCTTTCTTAAAGATACAGTAGATAACCCTTGACCATAGTTTTCAGGACTTGTAGATACAAATATATGACCACTCATTCTATCTCCTATATACTCTTTTAAATCTTCTAGCACTTGATTAGATAATTTGACATACTCACATTTACTATCTCTTTTCTTACCTAATACAAATAACACTACTTCATTATTGTATAGTCTAATATCTTCTATCAACGCTGTTGATATTTCACATACTCTTAATCCCGTTGTAATCATAAGACCAAACAATGCTCTTTCTCTAGTATCAGTTAAGTTGTTGTAAATTGTTTGCATTTGTTCTAATGACAACACTTCTTTCTTCGGTGTTGTGTCATATTTAGCACCTTTTAAATCAACTGCTATATTATCATATAAATTATGTAACTCTAAATACTTAAATAAAGCCTTTACAGCGACCATATAGGCGTTTGTAGTATTACTACTATAGTTTGATCTTAAATAATTTCTAAATGCTATTAAATCATTCCTAGTGGGTTGTTTAATATCGTTATCTTTTAGATAATTCATTAAACAATCAATTCCACATTTGTAAGCCTTTAATGTTTTATCATCTACATCAAGATAGTCTATAAAACTTTCTTGAAACCCTTGTAGGGTAGATAGTGTTAATATACTCTCATTTTCTTTTAAAATTACATTATTCATTATTCATCACCGCTTCCATTTAAAAATTCTATATTGTATCCTTTATTTGTACAATAATCTAATAATCTCTTATAATATTCTTCTTTAAAAATATCATCATTATATTTGCCTTTAACAAAAACTCTAACACCATAAGACATATAATTATCTAGTTTTGTATAGTCAACGTTAGTTAAAAGCATAAATAAATCAGTTGCACCATCGTCAAAATTAAGACTTTTTCTGCTTTTTATTATTGTTCCACCTATACAATAATGAATAAGACCTTTTACATCGTTACTTATTTTAATTGAATTGCCTTTATGTGGGTCGATAACAAATTCTAATTCTATTCTATTCATTTTATCTATTTCACCTCTCTAACTATATAAAGTATATCAAATATATTATATAATGTCAATACTTTTATATCAAAAAAAGCAAAGTTTTTAATTTTCTTTGCTTTTCTTTGTATTTTTCTTTTGTTTTTCTTGTTTTTTAAGTTCTTCTACTGCTTCTTCAATAGCATTATTTAATTCTTCAAATGCTTTGTTTAATTCTTTTTTCTTTCTTGCTTTTATAAAAGGACTAGCAACAATTTTTATCATAATTGATAACACTATAATTATTGCCCCCACAGTTAATAATACTTTTAATGCATACCATAAAAATTCTAACATTTATTTTTCACCTCCTAATCTAAAAAATTTTCATCAATTTCTACTACATTTTCATCAAGATTATCTCTAAATTCATCGTAAGCGTTTTGTTTTAATCTCTCTTCGTTTTCAACTATCTCAAAGTCAGTAACCATATAATAAATTATTGGATGATATTCGTCAGCCTTATTCTTTCTATAATTTTCATAGGCTTCTTTAATTATAATATCAGTTTGATTAGGTAAACTTACACCTTTTTTAAATTGTAGGTCTATATAATATTTATCCACTTGATTATCATAATTCTTTTGAGTTACTTGAATACTATAGAAATCTTTATCATTATATGTTTTTTTCCATACGCGATATTTTTTACCTGCTTCTAGTTTGTGAAATATTTTATTTTCTTCCATCTAGTCATCCTCCTTTATGTATTTAAACTCATCTAATGGTGCATTGTGTAATTCTTCTAACTTTACAAGCATCCATTGACTAGTATTAAAGGTTTTACATAACTTATCGTATAAATTATTTGCATATTCATAATCAAAACAGTGAAATTTACTAGGATTTGTGTCAGTCCAACCTGCATCTCGAAAATAAGGTTTCCAATTATTATTGTAAAATTTTAAAAGAATTATATATTTATCTTTCAAGTTTGTCATATTTTTCATTAAACCTACGATGTACTTCTTCCTTTAGATTTTTGATTTCTTCTAATCCTTTAGCAATATCATCTTTGTTTTCACTATAAAACACATCTTTTTGTTTTTTGTTTAAAGCATTTAGTAAATGTTCATCGTGTAGAGTTGATATATCAATTAATTCTCCTGAACTATTTGTATAATATTTCTTATTTTCCATAATTTCCTCCTACTTACTATTTTTTAGTGCTATTATAGAAATTACTAATATTACAAAAAGAACACTAATCCAAATTGGACTTAATACCCATAGCCAACTCCACTTAATAATTCCTGTTAATTTTAATACTATGAATACTATAGTCAATAATCCTACAAATCCTATTCCACCATTGTTATTATTATTCATCTTTATTTAACTCCTTTCCAAGATTAGTTAATTTTCTCTTAAGATTTGCTTTTTCTTTCTTAACAGCAAGTAATTCTCTTGTTGTTTTTTCTAATGTGTAATCTATATCTTCTAAATCGACAGTTAATCTTGCACATTTTTCCTTGTATAGATTTCTTTCTTTTTGATAATCTACATTCTCAGCACTTAAATCACTAACTTGTTTCATTAATTTTTTTCTATTTTCAAGTTCTACTTCGTATAAATTTTTATAATATTTTTTAGTTTTTAATTTCATTTTATTTCCTCCTAATCTATTTCTTTATAATTGTATGAACTTTGATGTAATTTAATATATTCACTATTACTTCCCATATTTTCAATGAGAAAATCGTTACATTGCGTATCGCTTAAGTGTACTCTAGGTACTCTATGTAAGTAATACAACTTATTTTCATTATCTCCATTATCTATACATTCTTGTATATGTTGATTTAATAATTCTTCATTGTAGTTGCTTTCAATCAAATATAAATCATAATTTTTTGCTTTAATATGGTCAACTCTTGCTGTATCTATTATATATATGCCTTTTTTACCATTTAATTCCCATTTAAGAGCATAATTTTGTGTATCGTGATATAGTCCTTGTAATTGAACTTTTAATAAACCTAAATCGTACCACTTTGTGTTATAACTATCAAAATAACTATAATCTCTTTTTGATGGCAAAACATATATGTTTTTTACATTAATATTACAATCTACTAGTTTTTTAACAACTTCTTCACTACCTGTTAGAAACTTAATTGTAGGATAGTTATATGCTATCTTCTTAATCGTAGTAGGTAGAAGATGGTCAAGATGGTCGTGACTTATAAAGATTAATTTTACTTTTGGTAAGTATTTTTTTATCTTATAATATCTTACTCCACAATCTAACATTAACACATCTTCTACTACTATACAATTTCCTTTACTTGAACTACCTATTATTTCACAATTCATAGTAACTCCTTAAATATAGCCATAAGAACATTTACCACTATACTATCTCCTGCAAGATGATAAAGACTAGCATCAGATTGATTTTTTGCACAATTTTCAAAATCTTCTCTTTTTACACCCATAAGAGCAAAGCATTCGTATGGTGTAAGTTTACGTATTCTTAAATTATTATAAACTATTCCTTCTTTTTGAGTTGTTTGTAATGTATCACTTACTTCTTTACCAATTTGTAATCTATCTTTACCTTGCATAAAATTATCACTTTTAGCATATTGATATGTTCCTACACATACTCCTAAACAATCACATCTTGTATCTAATGTTGGAGATAAATTATTTTGTTTTAAATCTTTCATATCTCCATTTAATCTTGAAGTAGTATAACTATGTCTTATAACATCGTTTTCTTTAATTTTACCACTTTCTATCAAATCATTACAAAGTTGTGTTTTCATATTAACAACTACCCCATTATTTTCTCCACCTTTTGTTGTAATTGTTTGTGTTTTCCCTTTTTGAACAGTTCCACGATGATATTCCATTCTACTTGATATGTCTATTCCATCACCGTCTTCAGCCTCTAAATAGCCTTTTAAAGTGGCATTCTTAATTAGTATCATTCCAGCAGCATAAGCACCAGATCTAGTTGTTAATGTTGGTGATATGTTTGCTTTGTCAGTTTTTTCCATATTTTCAAGTGGTTTTTCATAAGCATTCCAATTTTGAATATCCTTAATTTGTTTGTCACTTAAAAAATATTTTTCATCTACATCTTTTTCTAACATATCCTTCAATTTTAATTCAAGCGGTATTGGTTTAGGAAAAGTATAACTATAATCTCCCAAAATACTAATCATAAAAGTTCTATTCCTTGTTTGTGGTATTCCATAATCAGTTGCTATTAAATCTTGAAAATAATTCTTATATCCTAATTCTTCTAATCTTAATTGCCATTTATTAAAATCTTTAACATTATCAGCACCGTGAACTTGTGGCACATTTTCCATTAAAAGTATTTGTGGTAATGTTCCTAATTCTTTGCATTCGCCTAATATTCTTTCAACTTCCCATAACATTCCTGATCTAGTTGATGTATCACTCATTCCTTTTCCTTTACCGGCTAAACTCAAATCTTGGCAAGGAAATGAATATGTAAATATGTAATCATATTTATCAGTATCTACTATTTCTAAATCTTTACCTTTAACTTGTTGTATATTTACTAAATTATTTGTGATTACTATATTGTTGTATATGCTATGTAATTGTTCTTCACTTAATCTACTAATTTGTTCTTTAGACATTGGCTCATTATAATTACTTGATATTCCTAATTGATACAATATATAAATTAAATCTTCTTTGGTTAAACAATCACCTAAGTGGCTTTCTTTATTAGTAAAATGAATATCTTTGTATGCTTGAATACTTTTTACTGCCCACTCACAAATTTTCCAATGTTCAAATGGTACTCCTAAATATTTTAATGCAAGTGCTTGTGATCCATAACCTGCAAAAAATTCTATAAGTCTTATTGGTTTTGTTATTTTAAATTTAGGATATAATACATCAAATATACTTTCTTGCATAATTAAATCTCATCTAAATTAACCTTTTTAGGTTCTTCTTTTTCTACAACTTCAGCAACAGGCACGCTAGGTTCAAATTCTTCTTCATTATCTACATATTCTTTTGTACCATCTTCTTTAATGTATGCCATATCGCTTTCATAAGCATTTTGCATATCAATACTCATAATTCCCCACTTACTAATAAGTTGTCTTAACATAGTTTTGTATGCCATACCGTCAAATTCTTTTTCCCAAAAAGTATATCCTTTTTTTGCTTGATAACCTTTTGAATATTGTAAAGCGTGTTTTTCCATTTTTGCTTTAGACCAATACATAGTTTTCCTAAAACCATTATTGTATTCAAACATTGCATAATAACCAATAGTTTTAGCATTTTCTCTTTTTTCTTCATCATCTATTAGTTCTACTTCAATTTCTTCATTCAATGGGTCGTATTTAATTAATTCTCCTTCTTTAATAGCAAGTACATTTAATTTTTTATATTGTCCTGAACGAATTGCTAATTGAATATAACCTTTATATCCTAATTGAAATTGAGCAACTTTTACTTTATATTCTTTACCATCAGCATCTTTTTTCTTCATCTCAAATGGTACTAAATAATAATTTCCTAGTTGTGGTGATGGACTTAAGTTTAAACTTTCTCCAAGTAATGCACAACTTATAATACTTTGATAATCACATTCTTTTAATGCAGGATTGTTTGTAACTGCTGATACTATACTAGAAATAAATCTAGCACCTTTCTTTTCATCGCCAATAATCTCGTTAATTTTCTTTTGAACTACTGTACTAGTTATATAACTAGTAAATCCAACTTTATTACTTGCAGTTTTTGTTACTTCGTTACTCATATTATTCTCCTATTCTTTCCATATATTTTTTTCTATCTTTAATCATTTTAATTATTGTCGCTTCATCTATGTTTTCATCATTATCAATAATACTATCAATTAATCTCCATATTACTGCTAAATGTTCTATTGTATTAGATTTATTGATTTTATAATTACATTTAAAAGTTTCATCTTTGCTATTAAATTTTGCTTTAATTTTAATCATATTCTATACCTTCTTTCTTTAAAAATTCTCTAACTTTAATTATATTTTCTTTTGTTGTTGTAATTGTAAAAGTAGCAGTTAATAATTCATTATCTTCAATAATTTCTTTAGGTGCAGTTATTTCTCCTACAGTTATTTCTTCTACAATTTTAGAAGCCTTTAATTCTTCATCAAATTTTGATATTATTTCTTTTTGTTTTTGTTGTAATTCTTCTAATTGTTTATGTCTAGTAATTACATCTAATTTAGATTTAGCAAAATCAAATGTCTTTTTATACTCTAATAAAATTTCTTCTTTATATTCTTCTAAATTAATCAAATCAATATCTTTGGAAATATCTTCGACATACGTTTTTATTTGTTCCTTTAAAGACTTCATACTAACACTTAATGTAATATTCAACGGAATATCTTCAAAGGATAGAATATCGCCTAAACTATAAGTTTCAATATATTGATTAGCAAATTCTCTTAATTCATCTTCTTTTTCTTGCTTTAATTGATTTTCTACATTATCAATTTTTTCTTTAAGTTCAGCATCGGCTTGTTTATATAGTTCACTGACATTTTCTTTATAAATTTCTTCAAACTCATCATATTTTGACATAATTGCTGACTTTACTTGTTTTCTTTGAGTTTCTAGTTCATTAAACTCTTTATTTAATTCAGCCCTTACTTGTTTAACATCCTTAACTGTATCATCATTTACAACTAACGATGTTGCTCGAGCAACTTTATCTTTTATTTCTACCGATAATTGTTCTAAATGATATTTTATAATCGGTAATTGTTCTAATGTAATTAATTCATTATTCATATTTTGTATTCCTCCTATTCTTCTTCTATTGTTATATCTTCAATAGAAACATAAGTTTCCTTATAATCATTTATATTGTTTTCTATATAATCATAAATTTCTTCATCACTGTATGTTATTGGAAATTCATCATCAAATTCGTAAGTTACAACAGCATATCCTTTTACTCTTTTTAATTTTTCTTCAGGTGGGCAAGGATATGTTCCACCTGCAAAACTATCTCCATCAGGCACATTAATTCTCCTTTTCTTCTTGATTAGTTGGCGTTAATGTCATAACACCTGTTTCAATATCAACTTTCATTAAAAATTCTCTACCAAAATTATCTATAACAATTTTTGGAATGATTATTTTGTTCAATGCTAAGTCAGCCCTTTTAATGTAAGTTTTAATTTTCTTATCGTTCATTTATATCACCTCTCTCTAATATAATATTATCATAACTAAACGATATTGTCAATACTTATCTATACTTAATCTAAAAATCCTCGTTGTTTACAATTTCTATATCCATCTATGTAATATTTATCGTTTTCGTTTCCTTGTTCATAAACAATATTTATTATTTTTTCGTATAAATCATCTAATTTTTCTTGAGATAATGCCTTTATATCTTCTCTAGGTATTTCTTTATTTCTATATTTTTTTGCTTGTTTAATGATGTATTCTTCTACAATACATCTATCATAATGTGAGTTCCAATTAATTAATGTAACTTCTTCCCCACATATATTACAAGTAAACTTTACTTTATCACTTGTTGCTCTTTCTTTGTCATCTTCTTTAATTAGATTTTTTGTTAAAAACCATATTTTAGGTATGTAATCTCCATATTGTTCACTTTGTAAATGCTCATTTAATCTTTTATTAATATCTTCGTAAGAATAATCTTTTAATTGATTGTGCCATTCTTCTATTGTATAAGTATCAATTATAAATGATGGATAATGAACTTTTACTCTTTCCATAAATTCTCTTGTTTCATTAATTTTCATCTTTATATTTCTCCTCTAACTTTTTAAATTCTAAATCTCTTTTTTCTCTCGCTGACAAACTAGATGTTTTTTGATTTTTAAATTGTTGTTCGTATTCTTGTGCTTGTTGTACTGTCTTTATTGAATTATTTTTATAATTATCTAATATTCTTGAAATATACTTTATATTACATTTCATTAATAATATTGCTTGTTTTATTGCATATCTTGTAAGTTCATTATCTTCCCACATACTTACTTCTTCATATTCAATAGGACTTAATGTTCTTCCAAAGTTTTCTTCTATATATGTATATATATTAATATTATTAATAGAATTACTATTATACATAGTATTTTCTTCTTCTTTTGTATTATCTTTAATTGTTAGATTATTAATATTATATAGCCCTTGATTTTCTAGGGGTAGAAATTCAACCCCTAGAATTTCTAGGTCTTGTTTTTCACCCTCTTGTTTTTCTTCAAAGACATCATATATATATTCTATTCTACCTGAATTAGTTTCATTAGGCATTAATTTAGTTACTTTTAAATAGCCAAATTGTTTTAATTCATCTAATGTTGTTTTAATTGATGTTTCATTTTCTTTATTAAGCGAAACTAAACCTGCTATTGAATAATTCCAATCATCAGGCAAAGATAACATTTCACTTAATAATCCTTTTGCTTTTAAACTCATATCTTTTTCTTTAAAATGATAATTACTCATTGTAACATAGTTTTTTGATTTATTTACTCTTATAACAGCCATATATCCTCCTATTTACTTTTTCTCATTTTTTCTAACATTTTATACTTGAATTCAGTTTTTTCATCATAATATATCCAATGACCACACCAAGTACATAAAACTCTATCAGTGTTTAATAAAGTCATTGTATGACCACAATGCTTACAATATCTATTATGTTTTTTAATAGCATCTTGTAATTTAACATCTTTCTTTAACATTTTATAAAAATCTACATCATTATTCATTTTTTAACACCTACTATCTCGAAATCTCCTTCTACGAAGTTTCTTAACATTTTTTGTGCATCACTTTTTGAAGAATAATATTTAGCATCTTGTATGTCTTTTACAAAATGATATTGTTTAGCAAAAACATAGTTACTATAATAGTTGCCGTATTTTTTGTTTTTAATCACATATAATGTTCTCATTTTTTTATCTCACCTCTACCTTTCTTCTTCATTTTATCAAAAGAAAATATACTTGTCAATACTTTTTTGATATATTTTTATTTTGAATTTTTACAGTAAATTTAATTAAAGTTGTAGTTTTTTATAAATATACCCATTTTCCTTATACAAATACCCTATATTTCAACGAAACATAAAAAGTAGTATAAATATACTACTTTCATTTAAAATGGCTTAAATGGTCTATAATGGTTCTCTTGTGTGTCCTGTTACCATTTTAATTGCTTCAATAGGTATTCCTTCACCAACTGAACCTACTGTTACTTTACCATCAGTTATTGTATTATTACTCCATTTTCTTGCTAATATTCTTATTGTATAGTTTCCATCTATTAATAAGCATTCTATTGCTTTACCTTTGATACCTATTATTGTATCTTTATTTATTTC
This sequence comes from Caryophanales bacterium, assembly GCA_016282155.1. Lineage (GTDB taxonomy): Bacteria > Bacillota_I > Bacilli_A > RF39 > UBA660 > RGIG4266. Next base: position 11,968 of record JAEEJY010000036.1, read on the forward strand.
ACCAAAATCTACCCAACCTGTATCTTCTATACTCGCTTGAACTTTCATTGGCTCTATACTATCTATTTGTAATAAATCTATTCCATAACCAAAGCCTACTGAACCTGCTGTATCTCCTGCGTTTTTCCAATCTCCCCAACCTTCTTCTTTTGTTGAAGCACGATATTTTAAATTTGATTGTGGCTCGGGTTTCCATATAGGTTCACTTAAATAAGGTGTAGGGTCTATTCTACTATCAGCACTTTTATTTGTTTGTACTTCAAAATGTAAATGCCTTCCCATTGTATCTCCACTTTCTCCTATAACACCTAGCATATTTGTTTCATCTACTTCTTGTCCTATGTGAACAGGTAATCCTTTTCTTAAATGGCAATATTTACTATACATTCCGTTAGGGTGTCTTACTAATACATAATTTCCCCAACCACCACCTGTTTTATCACCTTTATTTAATCCATCTAATAAATATTCTACAACACCATAGCAATTACAAAATATAATATTTTTGTTTTCATCATATAAGTCAAAACCTAAATCTATTCCTTTGTGATTATATGGCTTACCATTCGGCAAAGTAATCCACCCATAAGCACCTGTAATTCTTTTAGTGCTATTAGGTACAATTCTATCCATATTATCACCTCCTATTCTTGTGGCATTATGTATGTCATTTTTTCATCACTGCTAGTATCTTTAAATTGTTGTATATCATCTAATATTTGTAATACTCTTTGTTTTGTTTCATAACATCCTATTTCAGGACCGCCACCATATATAACATAACCTTTTTCTTCTTCTACTACATAAATGAAATTGACTTGTACAAGTTTAAGTTTATCTTGTGACCTAATCCATAATTCCATATTTTATTCTCCTTTCCCAAAATTGCTTAATCCATTAGCACCTAATGAAATTGAAACGGCACTTAACACATATAAAATAATATCTTGTGCTTTATAAGTTCCTAAAACTAAATTAGTTGCTAATAATAAAATTAAGCATATTATAAAACTCCAATATTTTGTTGGTATTCTTTTAATTATTGGAAGTTCTTTTGTGAATTCTACTACCATAAATACGATAGTTACAAATGAAGCATAGGTAGTTAGAACATCCCAAGTTATAAATTGTTCCATATCTATTCCTCCTTTATAATATTATATCAAATCAAGAAAAAAGTAGCAAATCGCTACTAATTCTTTGTGTAATATAATACAACCCATTGTACGGGCCAGTTAGATGGCATACCATTCCAAACTTGTAAATTATTATTATTTACTCTTAAAAAATATCCTGTCCAAGCAATTCCTGTGTTTGCTAATAATACACTATCTACTATGTATTTTATATTCCAACCTGACACACTTGCAACAGTTGTCCAAGATTGTGATATTGTATCTACGAAGTTTAAACTTATCGTTCTTGCATACACTGTAGAGCCATCTATCCAAGTTCCTATCTCTTTTTCAGTTGTAGAATAATTAAATTTTTGATTTAATACATATCCTTGATAAGCGGATAAAGCATTACCATCACTGTATGAACTTGTAGTTAAATTATTTATAGTCTTACAATGACCATAGTTAGAACCTGTACCAACACCATAAGTTGTTGCTGAACTAGCGTGATTTGTTGGAACTTTATTTGTTGGTCTTTTCCAATCAATGCCTGTAGAGCCTTGTGTTACAACAGCAACATACACATCGCTTGAAGTTCCTGCATAGGCAGTTAGTATATATCTCCAATCACTTGTACTTACCCATCTATTACAATTAGCATAACATATAAATCCTGTATTTGTGTTTCCTGTAGGCTTATCAATTATATTACTTGTTCCACCATCAGTTCTACTAAACCATACTGCTTGATATATACTGTTATTTGCTAAATCTTTTGTTCTATTTAATAAACTCGTTGAAGTTCCTGTAATATCAATTTGAGTTATTTGATAACCTTTTTCTTTAAGATGGTTTGATGCGTTTATATCATTAGTTGCATTAAAATCTCCATATACCTTTTCATTATAATTACTATCAGCAAGTCCATTTATACCTGTGTGATAGTCACCATTGCTATCTTGGTAAACATCTCTACCAATCTTACCATCGGTAACAGTTGTTGTTGCTGTTGCCATACTTAATAATCCTTGAGCATCTTTTATTTCAACTTTTACATAATATCTAGTACCTATTGTGAAACCACCACTAGAACCGTTTGCGTGGATGTCAAAATCATCTAATGCAAAATTATTACCATTAACAGTAATTGCATTTTTCATAGCGTCGCCACTAGGATATGCACTTGACCAAGTTGTTCCATTTGTTGAAACATAATATTTTGCACTATATAATGTATTTTGAACACCGTTTGTTCCAAATTTAGCATTATAGAATGTTCCACTTAAATTTAATTTTGTTCCTGCTTCAACACCATTTGTTCTTTCAGTGTTAATATCATTATTAATTGAAATATTAATATAGGAGATGTTATTTATTGTTTTTATCGTTTCTTTAGGTAAACCTCTTTTATCATAAACTGTTACTATTAATGAATTACCATTTCCTGTAACAGTTGTACTTGTACTACCTGCTTGTATGTATTTAGTTTCTCCTGTTCCCCATTTAATTGCGTATTTATCAATGTTTGCACCGTAAGAACTTGTAGCGACATTATCTATTGTAACTGTTATTGTTGATTGATTATCTATTGCTACTTGATTATCATTAGTTAATGAAGTTAAATTAGCACTATATGACCAATTCGCGTCAGCAAATGTAGGATATTCGTTGCCTTTAATTTTATATGTGTAATTTCCTGTAGTTGTTTTAGTACTAATATTACTATATACAACACTATATACACAACTAGCACTAGCATCATTAGGAATACTATTATACATAGTCGTTGCGTTAGGCGTGAACTTAAACAATACTGATTGACCTGCAGTGCTTGAAGTACCACTATATAATTGAGTACCACTAACATTTGTTTTATTCATTTTTATAGTAATATTTCTTCCTAAAGGGTTATAAATAGTCAATGTTTGTTCGTTTCCTATTGTTAATTCGCTAGAACCAACATACGCTACTTTAGGATAATCATAAGTTGATTTTGCAACAACGCTACTATCAGTATTTAACTGACTATCTTTTCTTCTTACTCTTAGTTTACAATTATATGAAGTATTAGCACTTAAACCCGTTACATTGAATGTAGCACTTGTTCCATCAGTTATATCTAATCCTGTCCAATTATTTCCGTTATTTGTACTATACCAAATATAATCACAAATAGCATTTGCTGTAAAACTAAATGTAAAACTTGTTTCATCTCTTTGCGCAACTGTAAAACTGTTGATAGTCGCATATCTAGGTATGCTAGTTAACGCTACTGCATCAGCAGTTAATTTAGATGATTGCGGAAGATAACTTGCACCTGAATTAGGACTATAGTTAAATGTAACTCTTATTGTTTTTGTACCATCGTCATTATGTATAATATCGCCTGTCCAAGTACTTATTAATCTTCTAGTACTGTTGATGTATGTTACATTACTTGTTACTTTTCTATCTCCATCAATATTAATATATGCTGTTGGTCCTGATATACTATAGTTATATCCTGCTATACCTTTAGCATACATATTAACAGTAACATTACTTTTGTTATTTGCATTATCTACGCTGTTTTCTATTATTTCAGCGTCAAAGACATACGCATCAACATTGTAATCTTGTGCTTTTGTCGTTAACGAACCTGTCCATAATGTTGCCATAATTAATCACTCTCCATATACTCTATATGATGATTATAACTATTTATAGTTATATCTTTTTGTATCCATTTACCATTTTTTATTTTACCACTTGCTATAATATCTATTGTTTCTATACCTGAATTTGTAAAATTAGTTACTAATTGTCCTATTTCACCATTACTTGAAGTATAAATTGCAAAGCCCATAGATGTTAATAATGTTACTGTTTGAGAACCAACTGCATATACTTGTAAACCAAGTTGTGACATCTTTAATACTGTTGAATAAACTTCGCTAATTGAAGGTTCCCAATTTTTTATATCTCCACTATTCAACATTAAATCATATATTGTAAAATATCCGTCTAATGTAGTTGAAGTAGTAATTGATAAAATGTAACTTGTTTCATTAGCGGTAAATGTTGCAATTTCTCTCTCTAAATTAGATTGAGATGTATTATATGTTTTAGTAAATATAGTATTACCACTATTAGCACCCGTTAATGTAACAGTAGCAGTTGCATTATTATCTAATGTGTAATAATAATTTAATGTATATTGTTGTCCTACTTTAAGACCTACAATATTATTTTCTTTAGTTGTTATTGAAGCATCTTTCATTACAATATTTGCAATAGCAGTTGTTCTACCTATTAAGTTAGCATTATATCCTTGACCTAATTCAGTACAATATCCATTATTTGAAATTACTATATCCCAAACTTCATCAGGTAATAAGAATTGACTATTTTTAATTAAGTTAGTTCCGCCTGTTATTTGAAATAAACTTTGAATTGAATTAATATCAATTTGTAAGTCGGTTATTCTTTCACTTTGTTCATTTTGTTCTCCTACTATTAAATCAATATTGTAATTTATATTGTTTATAGCAGTTTTAGCATATTGTCTAAAACTTGCTTCTCCAATTTTAGAAACATTTTCATTTCTTGCTTCTTTGCCTATTTTTGTATCATATATACTAATTATTTTGCCTGTATATGTCATAGTATGGTTTGCTAATGTTCTAAATACAACCGTATCTTCATCATCTACAAATTGTTTATTACCATTAGGCAATTCTTGATAATATCCATATACTTCTATTATATCATAAGGGTCTATAGCAGGATCACCATATATTTTTCCCGTAGTACAACTATCTATGGTAAAATTCTTTAATATATCGTATATAGCATCAATTTGCTCTTGATTGCTAATATATGGGTTATCACTCGCTATATAGAGTGTTGATAATGTTTCATCATTACTAGATTGATATTTCCTTATGCCATCTTCATATACAACTCTTTCTATTGTATATGGTTCACCTAATTCATATTTTTCTACTATATATAAAGGTATTTTTATTGTACTTAAATTATTTAAGTATATAAAGTCTAATTCACCATTTCTATTGATTGTTGCAATAGCACCCGCTTGTGACGCTATATATGCTATATACATTGTTGCTGTTATAGTGTTGTCGCTTATTCCTATTTCATCACTTTGTCCTAAAAAACTTGTTACATTATTTGTAACTCCTGCTTGTGAACAAATATTATTTAATATTTGTAATTTTGTAGCAGTACCACCGTTTTCTTCTATTAATGGCTCAGCATTATATCCAAAATCGAATTTAACACGATTATCTCTTAATTTGATTGTTATTTTATCTTTATCAGTTGTTGGTGTGTCTTGTATATTGAATATTCCAAGAGGAACATATTCGTAAGTGTCATTTTCACTATCTACTAATGTTCCTATTGAAATTTCTACTTGGTCTTGTATTATTGATGTATCAATTTTATGTAAGATTAATTCTATTTCTTGTGACATAAAATTGTCTATAGAAAATCTTTTTGAACCATCATTTGGCAAAATTCTTGCTTGTCTAGTTATTTTTTCACAATATCTATCAGCGTCTTCTAGTTCAACACCATTAAATATTATCTTTACTTTATGTCTTGCATCCCCACTATAAATTACATTTTTATAATCATTTGAAGTAATATATGCCATATTATCACTACTCCTCTACAAATCCAAAATTAACATCAGTATAAATATTGTTGTTAGGATCTGTTCTATCTATATAATATTTATGATATTTAACCGTAGCATTTCTATACATTTTTTTGCTTACAAATTGCCATTCAGGTTCATAAAAGAAATGGCAATCTAACCACACGTCTTTAGTCATATAAAAAAAATCGTGTAATTCTTTACCTGTCATTGTAGGAACATCAAACTCTAATGTTGCTACATCGTGTCTAACTCTATTTCTTATTGTATAACCTGCTGTGTTTGTATAAGCATCTAAATCAACATCATTTGCACTAGCATCGTGTTCAGGTAATGTGTTAACACCACCAATTTCGTATGGGAAAGTTTTATAATTACTTCCACTTCCCCATACTCTTATATATAATCTATCGTATTCACATTTTTCATATACTGTACCTGTAATGTTATCACCTATTGAATAGTCAGTTCCTTCTACTAATAATGTATATGTATCTCCACTTTTTGTGTAGTATTTAGTTCTTTCTTTATATTTTGTTGTTGTTGATAATATATACATATTTTAACCTCCTATCGTTATTGGTCTACCGTTAGATTTAGCCATACCTTGTAATTGTTCTAATGTATATGTGCCAATCTTATGATTTTCATCTAAGTAAATATTATAAACTTGAGTTCCTTGAGATTGTCCTCTATTAGCACTTACCAT
>JAEEJY010000037.1 GCA_016282155.1 Caryophanales bacterium
GTTCCTAATTATAAAAGACTATATAAAGTGTTTACTAGCGAATGTGATAAATATGGAATACTTTATGATATGAAAGATATTATTAAAGCATATAAAAGAGAAATAAAGGATAATGAACAAATATCATTGTTCTAGAATGATTGGAAGATTAAGATATTAGGAGAATGTAAAAATTCTCTTTTTATATGATAAAATAGATATATGATATAAATGTTAAAAATATTTGCGAAACTTCCAAAAAAAATTGGTAGATTAAATGAATAATAAAAATTAGAATGTTTAGTGAAAGGGATGATTATATGAATATTGGTCAAAATATTTTAAATTTAAGAAAAAGTGCTAATCTTTCACAAGAACAACTTGCTGAAAAAATGGGAGTAACAAGACAAACAATAAGCAACTGGGAATTAGATGAATCTACTCCAGATTTAAAACAAGGTAGAGAATTATCTAAAATATTTAATGTAAGTTTAGATGATTTAGCTGGTGATTCAGCATTTGAATGCTTAGGTGAAACGAGTAGTGATAAAAAGATTACTATAATCTCGCCAATTGAAAATGTTATAGTAACTTGTAATAAAATCCAATCATCAAGTAAGTATAAAGGTGGTAAAGATTCACCAAAATATGCATTGTTTGGATGTGATGATACTAATTCTACTGCTTTTTCTACGAAAAACACTTTTTTAGGTTGGTATGAAGATAAAGAACAAATATCAAAAGAAATTATGGCTATAAAAGAAGCGTTAATTTCTGACACACCTTCTTATGAACTAAAATATAATGTTGAAGTTGAAAAGAAATTCATGGGTATGAAATTGAAAATGAAAAAGTTCAATTAAGTTTGAACTTTTTTGTATCTTACAATATGTTCATATTTATATAAATTATTAATATTATATGTTATAATAGGAAAGGCGAAAAGGAGGAATAGTATGAATAAATCTAAAATGAAGATAGCATTTATTTTAAATATTATAATTATATTAATGACAATATTTTCATTTGTAATGATGTTTACAGGATTCAAGTTTATGTCTGGACCAGAAACTACTATTGCTTCTAGTACAGTAGGTAGATTTAGATTCTTTACTATTGACTCTAATCTTTTAATGGGAATAACAGCGTTAATATTTGCTATTCAAGAGTGGAAAGTATTAACGGGTAGACAAAAAGAAATTAATAGAAGATTTTACGTTTATAAATTAATGGCTACTTGTGCTGTTGGATTAACTTTTATGATTGTATTTTTCTATTTAGGTAGAATTACTCCTAACGGATTTTTCTCTATATATATGAACCAAAATTTATTCTTTCATGGATTAATACCATTATTAAGTATGATCAATTTTGTTTTATATGAGAAAACAAATAAGTTATGGATGAGACATACTTTTATGTCAATGCTACCGGTTTGTTTATACGCTATTTATTATGTTACAAATATCTTAATACATGTAGAAAATAATCATGTATCACCAGTATATGATTGGTACTGGTTTGTTCAAAAGGGAGTATTTAAAATTATAATCATTCTTCCATTAATATTTGTAATAACATATCTAATTGGTTTTACATTAATGCGTTTAAATAAAAGACGTTCAGTTTTGAAAGAATTATAAAACTAAGTTACTAGTTAACTTAGTTTTTTTGTAGTATAATGAAAATAGGAGTGATACTAATGGAAGATGCAATATCTTTATATAATCAAGATAAATTATTAGTACGAGCAATGGACTGGCCTCAAATAAGTAGAGGATCAGATGGATTACAATATGATTGTACGTCTTGGGCAAACGAGTTTGATATGATGATGAATAGTATGCTATCTAGTGCTTCATCAACTTTATTAGTCCCAGGAGTAGGGGTATCTACATATAAGAATATTGGATTTTTGATAAATTCTGATAAGGCTAATTGCTTTCATATTGCTACATCAGATAGTGGAAGTAGTGGTGATATGGAAAATGGTGATTTCCATGCTAATAAAGCTGATTTTGAAACTATTAGTGAACTAGCAAATTATATTAAAGAAAATAATAGCACAGATTTAAATGAAGTAAATATAAATACTAATATTGATTCTGTAGTAGGATTATTTATTAATGAATGTCCATTACAAGAAAGATTATTACAAATGATTTATGTTGCTAAAAAATGTATTGAAAGTATGAGTGGTATAGATTATCCTGTATATTTATATAATTCAAGTGAAGGTAAATTAAAACAAATGCAAATCTCACACGAAAAAGAAGAAGAGATAATTGCTTCTCTTCGTACAACCCAATTATTTTACTGGCCTGATACATATACTGAACCAGTAACAGAAGATTTAAACATGATGAAATCTCATATAATGTAATAATATGTAAATAAATAAAGCTAAGTATAATCTTAGCTTTATTTTATGATAAAATAAAAGTACATGATAGGAGGGTAAACATGAAGAAAGGATTTACATTAATTGAATTACTTGCTGTCATTTTGATCTTAGGAGTAATAGCTTTAATTGCTGTGCCAACTATTAATAATATTATTGAAGATGCTAAATTTAATAGTGCACTTTCAAGTGTAGATAATTATGTTAAATCGGCAGATAGTATAGCAGCTTTAGATATGTTAGAAAATAAGACTAGTTTTACTGGATCTTATGAAACAGGAATAGATGATGGTGAACTAGCTAAAATTAAAGTACGAGGAAAAACTCCAAGTTATGTATATTTAGAATATGAAGATGGAGCTGTTAGTGAAGGACATTTTTGTATGAATAAATATAGCTTTATTTATGATGGTACAAAAACTAAAGGAACAGATAATGACTATTGTAATGTTCAAAAAGTAGCAGGTTTATATGATGAACATAATGAATTAATTGTAAGTATGGATGATTTAATTAATACATATCATATGAATATGAATTGGCGTGCTACTGTAACTACTACAGGCTTTTATCAATATTATGATGCAACCATTATATCGTTAGAAGGAATTGGTGATACTATAACTCAGGAAGGTTGGTATCATGTAACAGCAGATAGTAATGGTAATAATGTATATACTAAAGTTAATTATGAAGATATAGATTCATATCAACCAAACGTAGTAATATCTAAATTTCCTAATGCTAAGAAATTAATCATTAAAGATTTAGAAAGTATACCATTAGAAGCGTTTTTAGATATTAGGAATATTGATGAATTAATAATAGGTGATAATGTAGGAGAAATTGGTTTTGCGGCCTTTGATGAGTCAGGTTATAAAACAATAAAAATTCTTAGTAATATAGAAATGCCTAAATATATGTTCTTATATAACTATAACTTAGAGAATTTATATATATCTGGTAAGGTAGATACTGTTGGCAGTCATTCGTTTGAAGGATGTATTAAATTATCTTCAATTACTTTTGGAGAAGGTATTAAAACAATAGGGGACTATTCTTTTGTGGAATGTAGTGCTTTAACTGATGTTACTATCCCGGCTAGTGTAACTCAAATTAGAGGGTCCTTTTATAGAACTAGTTTAAAAACTGCTACATTTGTAGATAAAGATTCTGAATGGGAAATGGGGTCTTCGGCTTATGGTTGTGCTGGTGATGTATCTGATGAAGAGTGTCGAGCTAGAAACTTTACTGATATTTCAGTAAGTGATCCAGTACTTAACGCAACTAGATTATTAGGCGATAGTTCGAATGTTGATTTCTTTTACAAAAAGAGAAACTAGAAATAGTTTCTTTTTATATAAAGATATAAGTAAGTAATATTTTAAAACTGAAGAAACAAAGAAGAAAGAATTAAAAATATTTAAAGATTGTCACTTTTATCCCGGTAAATTTTATTTAATTATTGGTAAAAGCGGATGTTAAAATAATGAATTTTTCGATTTATGTAGATATATTTATGTTTCCTATACCTACAAGTCTGATTTTTATATTAGTTTGTCATACATTTACAAAGCATAAGCTAAGTAAATGTATGTAAAAAACTAGAGTAATCTAGTTTTTTTGTGCTATAATTGTAATGTTAGGAGAGAAACAGATATGGAAATTAAAGAACAAAATGTAATAGTCACAGGAGCAGCTAGTGGATTAGGGCTTGAACTAACAAAACAATTAATAAGTGCCGGAGCTAATGTAGCAGCTGTTGATATAAATAAGAATAATTTAGAAAAAATAGAAAAAGAAATTAATTCAAAAAATCTTAAAACATATGTTGTAGATATGGGAGATAGTAAATCTATTAAAGACTTTAAAGATAAATATATTAAAGACAATAAAACAGTTGATATTATTATCAATAATGCTGGTATTATTCAACCATTCGTTAAAGTAGATGAATTAGATGATAATACTATTAATAGGGTTATGAATATTAATTTCTTTGGACCACTTAATTTAATTAGAAACTTTATGCCTGAAATTAAGAAAGATGATAAAGACAAATATATTGTTAATGTCGCAAGTATGGGTGGTTTCTTCCCATTCCCTGGACAAACTATTTATGGTGCTTCTAAAGCAGCTTTGAAGATTTTTACTGAGGGTCTATATGCTGAATTAGCGAGTACTAAGGTTAAAGTAATGATAGTATTACCAGGGGCTATGAATACTAATATCACAGAGAATTCTAACGTTAAAATGGAAGCATCTAGTGATAATGCATCATTTAAAATGTTAAGTCCTGTAGATGGAGCTAAACAAGTTATCGAAGGCATTAAAAAGAATAAATTTAAATTATTCTTAGGAAGTGATTCTAAATTTTTAAAATTCTTATATAAATTAAATTCTGTATGGGCTATTAATTTCATTAATAAGAAAATGAATAACATAAATAAATAAAACTAGAGCAATCTAGTTTTTTTATGTTATAATAGCAATCGGTGATTTAAATGGAAGAACTTAATGTCTTATATACAACTGATCGAAATTATTTTAAGTATATGATAACGTCTTTATATTCCTTGCTTGAAAATAATATGGATTTAAAATTAAATATTCATATTATCTATGAAGGATTTACGGAGGAAGAATTTAACTTAACTAATCGTATAATTGCTTCTTTTCCTAATAGTAGAGTAATATATCATCCATTTGATAAGACAAGAAAAGAAATTGAAAAATATAATATTCCAAATTGGCGCGATACAAAGATAGCAAATGCCAGAATATTTTTTAGTTCTATCTTTAAAGATGAAAAGAATATGTTATATTTAGACTCTGATACTTTAGTAGTAGGTTCTTTAAAAGAATTATTAAATGCTGATGGAGCAGTTAATATGGTTAAAGATTTACTTCCAAGAGAAAAGGTTAATGAGTTAGGGATTCCAATTAAGAATTATTGTAATTCTGGAGTATTCTATATTAATATGGATAAATGGTATCGTGATGATTGTGATAAATTACTAGTTGATACTTTAAGTCACAAAAGTACTAGTTATAGTTATCCTGATCAAGATATTATTAATATATCTTTGAGAGATGAGATTGAATTATTACATCCTAAATATAATTTATTTTCGATTGATACATATTATAAGAGTATGCTAGCTATGAAGTTATATGATCGAAAAAATAGAATGGAAACAAGAGAAGATGAACAAAAAATGGCTGAGGCTAAAAAGTCTCCAGTTATCTTACATGCAACTCCATTATGTTTTTTAAAGGGGCATAGAGTTGAAGAGGATGTTCATCCATACAATAAAATATACTGTGATTATCGTCTTAAAGTAGATGGTAAAGTTATTGAGACAAGAAAGATAAGCATGAAAGAAAAAATGTTTATTGATACAGGGTTATATACAAAATTAGTTGTTCCGAGTATCGTAAGAACAAAAGTAAAAAAAATATTAAAGAAAGAGAACTAGGGTAACCTAGTTTTTTTATTTTAAAGTTCTACCAAAAGTAGAGTGGATATTATCTTAAAGTAGATAACTAGATAGTATAATTAAGATGTAAGGAGGGTATATGGAAACAAAGAAAGAAGCTTTAGCGAAGATAAAGACGTCTAAGAAAAATCTTTTACTTAAAATAGCGGATTTAGAAGAAGAAGATAATGTTAAAAAGTATCTTGAATTAAATAAGCTATTAGCTGACACTAATCGAGCTTATGACGAATTACTTTATGCTTGCAAATTAGAAGAATATGCATCATGTAAGCATTTATCAGTTTCGTTTGAAGATGATTATGATTATTATGAAGGGAGACATCATTATCGATATGGTTGTTTAAAATGTGGCTTAAATACATATTTGCTAGATGGTGATTTTATTTCGAGTATTGAAGAAAAAGCTAATAATGATTATATAAAGAAACATTGTAAATTTGGCTTTCCGGGTGTCAATAATACAAAGTTATATATTGATACCTATGAAAATTTTGAAAGAGCACGCGTGCTATACAGTTCATTTCGTAGACGCAATAAAGGTGTGTCTGATAAAATAATTATAGAAATGGTTAGTGAAGCTCTTGATAATGAGACAAAAAAAGCAAAAGAAAAATTAAAAAATAAGAATATATAGTGTATAATAATTAGTAATGTATTTGGAGGTTTTATGGAAAATATAAAGTTTGGTAATTATTTAACAGATTTAAGAAAAGAAAATGGTTTAACGCAAAGATATGTAGCTTATGAATTACAAGTTACAGATAAAGCGGTAAGTAAATGGGAAAATGGTAAATCTAAACCTAATATAGATGAACTTAAAAAACTTGCGGATTTATATGATGTGTCAATTAATGATTTAATTGATAATATTGAAGATACGAAAGATGTAAAAATATCTAAGATTGTTTTAACAGGTGGGCCTTGCGCTGGTAAAACAACAGCTTTATCTTGGATAGATAAATATTTTAGAGATAGAGGTTATACAGTTTTGTTTGTTCCTGAAACTGCAACTGAGTTAATACCTAACGGAGTAGCTCCTTGGGTATGTAAATCAAATTATGATTTTCAAAATGCTGTTGCAACACTTCAAAAAACTAAAGAAAAAGTATTTGAAGAAGTTGCTAAAGGAATGGATTCAGAAAAGATTTTAATCGTTTGTGATCGAGGATTACTTGATGGTAAAGCTTATATGACTAACCATGAATTTAAAAATCTATTAAAGAATATGGCTACTAACGAAGTAAAAGAAAGAGATTCATATGATGCTGTATTTCATTTAGTAACAGCGGCAAAAGGGAAAGAAGACTTCTATACTTTAGATAACAACAATGCTCGTACAGAAACTAAAGAACAAGCAAGAGTGTTAGATGATAAGATTATATCTGCTTGGACAGGGCATCCACATTTTAGAATAATTGATAATAGTACAGAATTTGAAGAAAAATTAGAGCGTTTATTAAAAGAGATAGCTTCCTTCTTAGGTGAACCAGAACCATTTGAAATAGAAAGAAAATATGTAATATATTATCCTAATATTAAAGAGTTAGAAAATATGCCTAATTGTACTAAGGTTGAAATAGCTCAAACTTATTTAAAGAGTATTGATGACGTTGAAAGAAGAGTTAGAGCGCGTGGTATTGATGGTGACTATATGTATTATCTAACAGAAAAAAGAGAAATATCTGATTTAACAAGAGTAGAAGTTGAAAAAAGATTAACACAAGATGAATATTTAAAACTATTAATGGATGCGGATAATAAATTACGTACAATTCATAAAACTAGATATTGCTTATCAGAAGCAAATCAATACTTTGAAATAGATATATATCCTGAATGGGATAGACAAGCTATTATGGAGGTAGAACTTAGTAGTGAAGACACTAAAGTAGAAATACCACCTTTCATTAAAGTTGCTAGGGAAGTAACATATAATGAAAAATATCGTAATCATAATATGGCTAAAGAAATGCCAAAACAATTAATTAAAAAGAAAAACTAGGTAAAACTAGTTTTTTTATTTTTTTTAAAAAATTTTGATTTTGTAACTTAGTTGTAACTTTGGGATTATATAATGGAATCATGAAAGGGAGGAAACTATGGAAATTTTAAGAGTAGAAAACTTAACAAAAGTTTATGGAAAAGATACAACTAAGGTTGTAGCTTTAGATAATGTATCATTCTCAGTTAATAAAGGAGAATTTGTAGCGATAGTAGGAGCATCAGGATCAGGTAAATCAACTTTACTTCATTTAATAGGTGGTGTTGATCGTCCTACATCAGGTAAAGTATATATTGATGGAAAGGATATATTTAGTCTTAATGATGATAAATTAGCAATCTTTCGAAGAAGACAAATTGGTTTAATATATCAATTTTATAATTTAATACCAATTTTAAATGTTGAAGAAAATGTTACACTTCCTTTAGCTCTTGATAATCGTGAAGTAGCTAAAGAAGATTTAAATGAATTGTTAAAATTATTAGGCTTAAGTAACCGAAAAAATCACTTACCTAATGAATTATCTGGTGGTCAACAACAAAGAACAAGTATTGGTAGAGCTTTAATTACTAATCCAACTATTATTCTTGCTGATGAGCCTACAGGAAATCTAGATTCTAAAGCTAGTGATGAAATAGTCGCTTTACTTAAGAAATCTAATAAAGAACTTAAACAAACTATTATTATGATTACACACAATATGGAAATAGCTAAAGTAGCAGATCGTATTATTAAAATTGAAGATGGAAAAATTGTTGAGGAGGTATAATTATGAACTTACTTAACAAATTAACAACAAAAAATTTAAAATTAAATAAGAAAAGAACAATAGTAACCATTATAGGTATAATACTATCAGTTGCTTTAATTACTGCTGTCGCATCAATGTATGCAAGTGGAATTAATTCATTAATCGTTTTTGAAAAACATGAAAAAGGAAATTATCATGTTGCTTACATTGATGTTCCAAGTAATGAAATTGAAACATTTAAAAATAACCGCAAAATTGAAAAGATTAATGTAGTTAAAAATATAGGTTATGCTAATATTGAATCTATTAATGAGTATAAACCTTACGTTTTTGTAAAAGGTTTTAGTAAAGATGCTTTAGAAAATTTAGCAATCAATATAACTAAAGGTCGTTTACCTAAAAATGATAAAGAAGTAATTATTCCTACACATTTAAATACTAATGGAAGAAATAATCTTAAATTAGGAGACACTATTACTTTAGATGTAGGTAGTAGAATGAGTGGAGAAATGGTTTTAACTCAAGAAGATGGTTTGACTGAAGATGAGAAAATAGTAAATACTTCAAAACAAACTTATAAAGTAGTAGGAGTTATGGAAAGACCTGCTTCTGGTATTGAACCATTTTATGCTCCAGGATATACATTTATTACACGTTTAGATGAAAATAATATTTCTGGTTTAGTAGATGTATACTCACTTTATACAAGTAAAGGACTTAAAAACTGGACTGATGTAACAGGTGATATTATTCATGTAAATAAAAAACTTCTTGCTAAGAGTGTAAGTAGTGAAAATATGAGTAGTAAAGAACTTGATGAGTTAGATAAAGAATTAAATAGTGCCAAATATCAAATTGGAACAAATATTTATTTAATTGGTTTAGAAACAGATCCTATAAGAACTGCCGGAGTTGGAGGATTAGGTGGTGTTGTTTGTGTTGTTCTTGCCATAATTGTCTTTACTTCTGTATTCTGTATTAAAAATAGTTTTGATATTTCTATTACTGAAAAAATTAAACAATACGGAATGCTAAGAAGTATTGGAGCCACTAAAAAACAAATTAAGAAGAATGTATTCTTTGAAGCAACTATCCTAGGATTAATTGGTATTCCTTTAGGTATATTATTAGGATGTATAGCAACATTTATTCTAATTATGTTAAGTAATTATTTATTAGTAGATGCATTTGCTAGTGGTATAAGATTAGTATATTCAACATCTTTAATTGCTATTATTATAGCTACTATTCTAGGTATAATAACTATCTATTTTTCTGCCTTTAGTAGTGCAAGACGTGCTTCTAAAGTTTCACCAATTGACTCAATAAGAAATAGTGCTAATATTAAGATTAATTCTAAAAAAATAAAATCTCCAAAATACATAAAAAAATTATTTGGTGTTGGTGGAGATATCTCTTATAAAAATTTAAAGAGAAATCGTAAAAAATATCGTACAACAGTTATTTCAATAGTAGTATCAGTATTTATCTTTATTGCTTCTTCTAGTTTTATGACAATGTTATTTACGGAAGTTGATTCACAATTTAAAAGATCTGATTATAATATTTCTGTATCAGGTACTATTAAAAAAGATAAGGAAACATATAATAAGTATTTATCTATTCTTACTTTAGATAATATTGATGACTATACTTTATTAAGAAGTGAAAATAGTGAATTTAAAAATATTAAATATAATTTAGAATATTTTAAATGGTTAAATCTTAAATATGAAGATTATATGATAGATGGAAGAGGTAATTACGCAAGTATCTATGCTTTAGGTGATAGTCAATATCGTAAATATTTAAAAATTTTAGGACTAGATTATAACGAAATGAAAGATAAAGCTATTCTTATGGATTACTCTACTGTTAGTCGTACTAATCCTAAAACTAATAAAGTTGAAAATAAAGAGTTACGTCTTTATGATTATAAAGTAGGAGATGTATTAACTAGTGTAGATAATAAATCTCTTGAAATTGGATATGTAACAAATATTAAACCTTTTGGATTAAAAGATATTGATAGTGAATATTTTGTCTTAAGTGAAGAAACTTACAATAAAATGGTAGATAATATTCTTCCAGAACGTATTGAACTTGTCTTTGCTTCTAGCAATGCTGATAAATTACAAAAACAAATTGATGATGTTTTAAAAAATGAAGATTATCGTGTTCGTAATGTTGATGAGGATTACCGAATGATTAATAATTTATTTACTTTAGTAGGAATCTTCTTATACGGATTTATTATTGTAATTTCATTAATTGGTATTACAAATATCTTTAATACAATCACAACAAATATGGAACTTAGAAAGCCAGAATTTGCTATGTTAAAATCGATAGGAATGACAAAAAAAGAATTCTCAAGAATGATTCGTTTAGAAACAATCTTTATGGGTCTTAAAGCTTTAATTTTTGGTATTCCTATAGGAATTGGTTTATCATTCCTTATGTATAGTTTCCTTGAAGATGGAATTGATTTTATTTTCCCAACAACTTCAATAATAATTGCTATTTTAGCCGTATTTATTCTTATTTCACTAATTATGAAATATTCAATTAATAAAATAAATAAACAAAATACAATTGAAACAATAAGAAATGAAAATATATAAGATAAGGAGCCTAGCTCCTTATTTTGTGTTATAATGAGACTAGAGAGGAGAATATTTATGAATATCTTATTAGTTGAGGATACAGAATCTATCATTAAAGGTCTAACTTATTCTTTTACTAAAGAAGGGTATAAATTAGAAGTTAAGACTAATATTTTAGATACTAAAAAATATTTATTAAATAATTCTCAAATAGATTTAATAATTTTAGATGTAACTTTACCTGATGGTGATGGTTTCGATTTATTTGAAAAAGAAATTAAAAGTTTAAATATTCCAACTATTTTTCTTACTGCTAAAGATGAAGAAGATGATATTGTAAGAGGTTTAGAAGTAGGAGCAGAAGATTATATAACTAAACCTTTTAGTACTAAAGAATTACTAGCAAGAGTAAATAGAATATTATTAAGATCTAAGAAAAATAGTGTTATTAAAGTAAAAAATATATCTTTTGACGTTGATAAACAAATACTACTTAAAGATGGTAAGCAAGTAGACTTATCAGCTCTAGAATTAAAATTAGTAAATTTACTTTTTACAAATATTAATAAAGTAGTAAGTAGAGATATTATTTTAGATAAGATATGGGAATGGACTGGTAATTATGTTGATGACCATACAGTAACAGTTTATTTTAAAAGAATAAGAGAAAAAATAGAAACAGATATTATTATTACTATTAAGGGAATGGGTTATCGTATCGATGAAGAATAAAGTTTCTTTAAAGAAGTTTTGTGTTGCGGTATTACTCGCAACAATTTGTTTATCCATTATGTTTCTATTTTTAAATATTTATGAATATAAAATTTATACAAAAAATTTTAATAATAAGATATCTATGATAACTAGTATAGTTAAAAATAAATATCCTCAAGTAAGTGATAAAGAAATAATTGAAATATTAAATAATGATAAAAAAGGAGATAGTGATTTTTTTAAAAAGTATGGAATCGATATTGAAAAAGATACTGTTATTTTAGCTAACGAGAATAAGTTTCATACTTTCTTAATTATTAATTTAATTTATTTATTAGGAGCTATTATAATTTTAATTTTAATCTTTATAAAATATAATCATAAAAAAGAAAAAGATATTGAGGACATTATAAAACAAATTGAACAAATTAATAAAAGAAATTACGAATTAAAAATTGATTCTAATTCTGAAGATGAATTATCTATTCTTAAAAATGAAATATATAAAACAACAATTATGCTAAAAGAGGCAGCTGATAATTCTAATAAAGATAAGATTAATCTTAAAAAATCATTAGAGGATATATCCCATCAATTAAAAACACCTTTAACTAGTGTTCTTGTAATGCTTGATAATATTATTGAAGATCCAGATATGGATGAGGAAGTTAAAAAAGATTTTATTATTGATATAAAAAGAAATGTCGTAAATATAAATTTCTTAGTACAAGCAATATTAAAATTATCGAAGTTTGATTCCAATACAATTAATTTTATAAAAGAAGAAAATAAAGTTAAAGATATTGTTGATGAAGCAATTAAAAATGTCTTACCTTTATGTGATTTAAAGAATATCGATATTGATTTAAATGTTTTAAATGATTCAGTTATTTTATCAGACTTTAGATGGCAAGTAGAAGCAATCACAAATATCTTAAAGAATGCTGTTGATCATTCTTTAGAAAATAATAAAGTAACAATTAATATTGATAGTAATAATGTATATAGTTTAGTTGAAATTATTAATTATGGCAAAGTAATTGATAAGAAAGATTTAAAACATATATTTGAAAGATTTTATAAAGGGAAGAATGCTAAAGCTGATAGCATTGGTATTGGTCTTGCTCTAGCTAAATCAATAGTTGAAGAAGATAATGGTAATATTTCTGTAGAGTCAAATGATAATGAAACTAAATTTATCCTAAAGTATTTTAAAATATAGAGGTGAGTATGAGTAGAATCGAAAAAAATTATTGGTTTGTTAATGAACATGGTATGTCAATATCTCTAATGCGTTTTTATGTTGATATAAGAATAAGTAGAAATGATAATTTTATTTTTTACCATTTGGATGTATATAGTAATGGAAAAACTGATTTAACACTTAATTTTTATTCTTTAGAAGACGCAGTTACGTTTACGGAAAAAGAAATTGATAAGAGTATTGATAAAAAAGATATATTAAAGAGATATGTCAAAAAATTTAAAGGTGATGAATTTAAGCCAATGCCTAAAGTAAAGACTCTAGGAACAAAAAGAGATTAGATTTCTAATCTCTTTTTTGTGTTATAATATATATGGGAGGTAAAAAAATGAAGACTGATAAAAATATATTAGTGGCATTTTTATTAAATATATCATTTTCTATATTAGAATTTTTTGGTGGAATATTTACTAATTCAGTAGCTATCTTATCAGATGCAATACATGATTTAGGAGATGCTATTTCAATTGGTATTTCTTATTTTATGGAAAGAAAAAGTAAGAAGAAAGCTAATAATAAGTATACTTACGGATATGTAAGATATTCTGTATTAGGAGGAGTAATTACAACAACTATTTTATTAGTTGGTTCTCTTTTAGTAATTTATGGAGCTATTAAACGATTATTTAATCCGGTAGAAGTAAATTATAGTGGGATGATTATATTTGCTATTATTGGTATTGTTTTAAATTCGCTAGCAGCATTTGTTACGCGTGAAGGGGATTCGATTAATCAGAAATCTGTTAATCTTCATATGCTTGAAGATGTTCTAGGATGGGTTGTAGTATTTATAGGTGCTATTGTTATGAAATTTACAGATATTAGAATTTTAGATTCTATTATGTGTATAGGTGTAGCAATATTTATCTTAATTAATTCATTAAAGAATTTAAAACAAGTACTAGATTTATTCTTAGAGAAAACACCAAACGATATTGATATTGAAAAATTAAAAGAACACTTATTAGAAATAAAAGGTGTTGATGATATTCATCATATTCATGTATGGAGTATTGATGGATATAATAATTATGCAACTATGCATATTGTTTCTAAAGTTAAAGATATAGCTAAAATAAAAAAAGAAATTCGTGAAGAATTAGAAGAACATAATATAGGCCATGCTATTTTAGAAACGGAAGAAGAAGTATGTGATGATAAAGAATGTCATATTGAGATTAAGAGTGGTGTACACCACCATCATCATCATTAATAAAAACTAGAGTAATCTCTAGTTTTTTGTTATAATAATATTAGTTATTCTAATAGAAATGAGGAAATAACATGAAAAATAAAAGAGAGAAAATAATAATTAGAACAAGTATTATTAGTATTATAACTAATATTTTATTAGCAGGATTTAAAGCATTTGTTGGATTACTTGCTAATTCTATAGCAATTATTTCCGATGCAGTTAATAATTTAAGTGATGCTTTATCGGGTATCATTACGATAATAGGGACTAAACTTGCTGGTAAAGCTCCTAATAAAAAACATCCTTATGGTTATGGAAGAATAGAATATATTACTTCTTTAACAGTATCAGGAATTGTTTTATATGCTGGTATCACTGCTTTAGTTGAATCAGTTAAAAAATAATTAATCCGGGTGAAGTAGATTATAATGTTGTTACATTAGTTATTTTAGTAGCTGCTATTATTGTTAAATTTATTTTAGGAACATACGTTAAGAATAAAGGTAAACATATTAATTCTGATTCTCTAGTAGCAAGTGGCTTAGATGCTTTTAATGATGCTATATTATCAATTTCTGTATTAGTATCAGCTATTATATATTTAATATTTAAGATAAATATTGAAGCTTATGTAGGTGCAGTTCTTTCAATCTTTATTATTAAAGCTGGATTTGAGCTTATCAAAGAATCTGTTGATAATATGCTTGGAACTAGAATTGAAAGTGATTTAGCACATAGTATTAAAAAAGATATAATCGCTTTTGATGATGTAGATGGAGCATTTGATTTAATTTTAAATGATTATGGCCCTAATAGATATTTAGGTTCTGTTCATATCGAAGTTAAAGATACTTTAACAGCGAGTGACATTGACCGTATATCACGTGATATATCAGAAAAGATTTTAGATAAATATGGGGTAGTACTTCATACAATAGGTGTTTACTCAGTTAACACTAAAGATAAAGAAATAGAAGAAATAAGAAAAGATATTCACGATATAGTATTTAAACATGATGGTGTTTTACAAATGCATGGTTTCTATTTAGATAAAGAAAGTAAAACAATTAGTTTTGATATTATAATTGATTTTAAAGTAAAAGATATAAATGCTTTATATAAGAAAATAGCTAAAGAAATTGAAAATAAATATAAAGACTATGAAATTAATATTGCATTAGATTTAGATATAAGTGATTAGGAGGATTTTATGAATATATATGATTGCAAAGTAAAAAAAAGAGATGGTAAAGAAGTATCTTTAAAAGATTTTAAAGATAAAGTGCTTATTATCGTTAATACTGCAACCGGCTGTGGTTTTACTCCTCAATACGAGGGACTTGAAAAGTTATATAAAAAATATCATGATAAAGGACTTGAAATACTAGATTTTCCGTGTAACCAATTTGGTAATCAAGCTCCCGGTAGTGATGAAGAAATCCATGAGTTTTGTACTTTTAAATATGATACAACGTTTGATCAATTTATGAAGGTAGATGTAAACGGAGAAGACGAAATAGAATTATTTAAAATTATTAAAAATGAGATTAAGGATGACAAAATAAAAGGGTTAAAGAATAAACTAGCAATGAAAGCTATTAAATAAATTAGTAAAACTGCGAAGAATGAAGAAGATATTAAATGGAATTTTACTAAATTCTTAGTAGATAGAGAAGGTAATGTAGTAGGAAGATATTCGCCAACTTATTTACCAGAAGATATGGAAGAAGATATTAAGAAACTTATATAGGTGAATTATGGATAATATTCGTAAAAAGGAAGCCAAATTTGTATTAAAAAAAGAATGGATTAAATTACTTCTAGTATTATTACTAGGAGTAATTTTAGGAGTATTTTCCAAATGGTTAGATGAACTAGCTATTAATGATAGTATTTGGTGGCAAAAAGTAATAGGCATTCTTGATTTAGGAAACTTCTTTTCTAATTTAGGAATATGGTTATTTATTGCACTTACTTTATCTATTTATAGTAAGAATCCCATTGAAGCTAGTATTAAAGTATTTTTATTCTTTCTAGGAATGAATGTAAGTTATCATTTATATACAATTTATGTAGGGGGATTTAATCCTAAATATTATATGTTAGGATGGTATACATTAACACTTATATCTCCTTTAATAGCGTATATAACTTGGTATAGTAAAAGTAGTAATAAGATAGTTATTATCTTAAATAGTATTATTTTATTTGTAATGTTAAAAACATCTTTTAGTATGGGGATGTGGTATTTCTCATTTAATAATATTTTAGATACCCTAGTTTTTCTAGGGGTAAATTTCGTAATATATAAAAATCTTAAAATATCAGGGATAAGTTTATTAATTGCGTTAATATTTGCATTTATATTAAGAATTCCTTATTTAGGATAACCCTAGTGATATTTCCTGTAAAAAATCATACAGATGTACTATGATTAAAGCAAGAAAGGGAGATTTATTATGAATCAAGAAAAAATTGGAAAATTTATTGCGAAATGTCGCAAAGAAAAAAAGCTAACGCAAAGCGATTTAGCTGAAAAATTAGGAGTTACTGATAAATCTATTGGTAACTGGGAAAATGGCCGTAATATGCCAGACTTATCTTTATTTAAGCCTCTATGTGATGAACTAGGTATAAGTATTAATGATTTATTATCTGGAGAAAGAATAAGCGAAGATAAGTATCAAGAAAAGTTTGAAGAGAATATTGTTAATACAATTGATTATTCAACTAAGAAGATAAACTTAAGTAGTAACTTAGTAGGAGTAGTATTAATAGTTGCTGGAGTATTAATCTCTTTAACAGCAATGTCTATATTTGCTTCAGATAGTTCTTGGGGAAGTATCTATGCTGTATTTGGAGCTATTATCTCTTTAATAGGAGTATGTAAGTTAACAAGAAAATTTAAATACACTAAAAGATTATTAATATGTCTTAGTTATTTTGTTTTATATAACTTAGTATTATTTACAATTGATTATATGAGTGTAGTTAGTTTAAAACAATTACCTAGATTTTGTTATGTTAAAGAATATTTTGAAAATGGAGTAGTATGTAAAAATACATTCTATAATGTATATCGTATTAATCCTGATACACCTAATGAATATGTAATTATTGATACTAAAAAAGAGTATAAGGAAGATACTCTTCCTATCGTACCATTTAATCGTAATAAAGCAGGCATTGATAATATTATCAAGTGTGCAAGTAAGTATGTAGGAGATAATAG
Source organism: Caryophanales bacterium (assembly GCA_016282155.1). GTDB lineage: Bacteria > Bacillota_I > Bacilli_A > RF39 > UBA660 > RGIG4266. The sequence continues at coordinate 17,645 of JAEEJY010000037.1, forward strand.
TAATGATAGTTATTTAATATCATTATTACCACTTTCAGAATATGGTTATGTATTTGAAATAGATCCTAAAAATCTAGGTCTTACAATTGATTATCATATTACTGATTGGTATATTAATGAAAATTATTATCTTGAAAAGAGTATAGTATATAACTCAGTTTCAATATTTGCTTTAATAGATAATGTTGAATACATTAAATATAATTTTAGTGGTAAAAGTTATACCGTTACAAGAGACAAAATCGAGAATAATTTTCCTAACTACAAAGATATAAAAGATAAGACAATCAATAAAGATAATTTCAATAAATATTTAGAAAGTAAAATTAATGATACTAGCTTTATTGATAGCGTATTTAAAAATATAGTTGCTTAAAAGAAGGTTGATATTCCTTCTTTTTTGTTATATAATAGCACTAATTTTGGAGGTACTTATGGGTAAAATAACTAAATTAGATTTTAAAACAAATTTCTTCTTATATATGACTAAGGCAAAGAAAGTAGAACATATGCCAGTAACACTTGTTAAAAATAAAAAAAGAATGTATGTTTCAACAATTAGACCTAATGAAGTATATGTGTTTGAAAATCATGATGAATATCGTCGATTCTTCAAAATGTTTTTTGATAATGTTGAGGATAGTCTTATTGATTTAGCTATCTATACAAGAGGGAAAAAGGGACAAGTAGTTGCGATTAAGGATTTATGTAAGCAAATTATAATTAAGAATCAAACGATTGATGCTTATGCTAAAATGGATAAGGATAAATTAGAAGAAATTCATAAAAGAGGTAAATTTGCTAATGTTGATATGGTAGATTACTGTAGAGCATTAGATATATGTGCACCAGCTAATCAAGGAGGAATACTTGAAAAATCACACTGTGATTTCTTTGGCTGTGATTGTCGTTTATGTTTAGCGGAACATTTTTCTAGATGTGAGGAATATGATATACCAGATACAAGTTATCTAGATGAAGAAGAACAAGCAAAAGTAAAAAAACTAATAGATCAAGTTAATAAAAAAATAGATTAGTAATTAATCTATTTTTCTATTTGTGATATAATTAATGCGTATTTGAGGAGTTATTATGGAAAGATATGAAGAAATAGAAAGAAGTTTAATTACTAAATATCGTAAAGATATTTGGTCAAAGTTTGTTAAAGCAGTCGCTGAATATGAACTTATAAAAGAAAATGATAATGTTATGGTTTGTATTTCTGGTGGTAAAGATTCTTTTGTATTAGCTAAATGTATTCAAGAATTAATCCGTCACGGCAAATTTAAATTTGAGGCCCATTATGTTGTAATGGATCCAGGATATAATAAAATAAATAGAGATTTAATAATTGAAAATGCTAAAACAATGAATATTCCTATCGAGATATTTGAAAGTGATATCTTTGATATTGTAACTAATGTTAAGGAAAGCCCATGTTATTTATGCGCAAGAATGCGTAGGGGTTTCTTATATAGTAAAGCTAAAGAACTAGGCTGTAATAAAATAGCGTTAGGTCATCATTTTAATGATGTTATTGAAACATCTTTATTATCGATGTTTTATGGATCAGAAGTAAAAACAATGATGCCTAAACTACATAGTGATAACTTTGAAGGACTAGAATTAATTAGACCTCTCTATTTAGTAAGAGAAGACGATATCATATCTTTTAAAAACTATAATAAATTAACTTTCTTAAATTGTGCTTGTAAGTTTACAGAAGAAAGTTCACATGATGAAAGTTTAAGTAAAAGAAAAGAAATAAAAAATTTAATTAAAGAGATAAAGAAGACTAATCCTAATATTGAACATAATTTATTTACTTCTTTAGGTAATGTTAATATGAACTGTATTTTAGGATGGAAAAAGGGTAATGATAAACATTCTTTCTTAGAAGAATATGATAGTAAAAAAGATTAGAAATTCTAATCTTTTTTTATTCCTTATGTTATAATTTAAATAATGGGGGAGATAATATGAAATTAAATTATCCAATTAAATATGCAGCGATGCCTGTAAGAGATTCTGGTAGATGGGGAAACAATGAATTAATTTGTTATATTGTTTCTAAATGTTTTGTCGTTGGTGAAGAAAAAGTCTATGATGCCGATGGTAAAGAAAAACAAAAATGTAAGGTTGTATTTCCTTATGTACAAGGAGAAATAGACTGGGAATATAATATACCAACTTATTATGATTATTCTTGTAATAACTATACTACTATTGATAAAGTATTTGATACTAAAGAAGAAGCACTGAAAGATAAAGATTATAAAAATGATCGTTTAAGAAAAGAATCTTGGGCTTATTTACCATTCTCATTTGATATTGAAGAACAAATAGAAGATAAAGAAAGAGAATTTAATGATAACTTAGCAGAATTTGAATTACTTGAAGCAAAGATTGAAGAAAATACAGAGTTCTTGCTTAATATGCCTCGTAAGAAACTTAAAAGAGCTATTAGTGATAAAGGTATCTCTGGTACTATTTATGATGTGCTTGCTTTACAAGCAGGACAATACTTAGTATATTCTGTAGATGATGAAGCATATGATAAAAATAGAGGTAATATTAAAGAATTACTTAAAGATGCTAAACTTAGTGTTGTATTTGATGGTGATTACATTTATTTAATTAATGGTATGTATATTGATAGATGGAATAGATTAAGAAATGATGATAAAATACCTGAACTTACCGAAGAAAAACTTGGTAGAATTAAGGGTGGAGCATCTATTTATGTAACTAACGAATCTTTAGAAGATATTATGGAATCTTATAAGGTTCGTGAGGATATAAGAATCTCTGATCTTAAAAAAGAACAAAACAAAAAACTAGGACAAAAGACATTATAAAAAGATTAGAATTTCTAATCTTTTTTATTTTAATTTTATAGGGTTGCAAAAAAAGTAAAAATCTAGTATAATTTTGCTCGTTTGCGTTTAAAAAGGAGGATTATTATGAAAAAGACAAAAATAGTAACAAGTATGGGACCAGCAAGTACTTCGGTAGAAGTATTTACTAAGATGGTAGAAAATGGAGCAAATGTTGCTCGTATAAACTTTTCACATGCAACTTTAGAAGAAAGAGAAAATGTAGTTAAAGTTGTTAAAGAAGTAAGAAAGAATTTAAATAAGGCTATCGGTATCTTATATGATACTAAAGGACCTGAATTTAGAAATGGTGAAGTAGTAGAAGAAGGTATTAAATTAGAACCTGGAAAATTAATTAAAGTAGTTAAAGAAGATGTTATTGGTAACCAAGAAAGATTTTCTTTAAATCATCCAGAAGCTATTGATGCTTTAGAAGTAGGAAATACTATCTTACTTGAAAATGGACTTATGTCTATTGAAGTTGTTGAAAAAGATAGTGATTCATTAACTTGTAAAGTTATTAATGGAGGAACTTTATATTCAAGAAAAAGTTTAGCTGCTCCAGGTGTTGATTTAAATATTGAATTTATTTCAAAGACTGATGAAGAAGATATTCGTTATGCATGTCGTCATGATGGTAATTATTTAGCTGCATCATTTGTTCAATGCAAGGAAGATGTTTTAGCTATTAGAAAAATTCTAAAAGAAGAAAATAGAGAAGATATGAAAATAATTTCTAAAATTGAATCTCAAAGAGGAATTGATAATATGGAAGAAATTATTGAAGTTTCTGACGGAGCTATGGTAGCAAGAGGAGACTTAGGTGTTGAAGTACCTATGTCATTATTACCTATTTATCAAAAGAAAATAGTAGCAACTTGTCGTAAAAATAAAAAGACATGTATCGTTGCAACTGAAATGTTAGAATCTATGAAACATAACCCACGTCCAACAAGAGCAGAAGTTACAGACGTAGCTAATGCTGTATATAATGGTACAGATGCAGTTATGTTATCAGGAGAAACTACAACAGGAGAATATCCTGCTGTTACAGTTAAAGCAATGGCTGATATTGCTGAAGATATTGAAAAATCTATTACATATAAGAATATTTATGCTGAATTTAATGTTAATAATTTAACAGACGCTATTATTAAATCAGTAGCGGAAGCAGCAAACTCATTAGATGCTAAATTAATAGTAGTTCCAACAATGAGTGGAACAAGTGCTAGATTAATATCTAACCTTGAACCAAAATGTCCTATTTTAGCGCTTGTAAGTGATGAGGAAATAGGTAATAGTTTATCATTAAATTATGGTGTATCAAGTAAAGTTGTAAATTACTGGAATGATTTAGATGAAATAATTAAAGAATCTATTAAAGAAGCTAAGGAATTTACAGATTTAAAAGAAGGAGATCATATTATTATCACAGGTGGATTTAACTTATTAGATCAAAAAGAAGTATCTCCAACTAACTTTATGCGTATTGAAAAAATATAAGAAGACTTTGTCTTCTTTTTAATTTGACATATATTTGATCTTATGTTAAATTAAAGGTGCTTTGAGGGAGAAAAGTACTCAAATAAGTTATTCAAGTGAGTTAGGTATAGTGGAAACTAATAATAACATTTGACGAAAGAACACTCCTGAGCTGACTACCGAAAAGATTGCTGAGTAGACTAGTCCGGGTATGTAGTCCGTTATCATACTACTAGGTTTGTTAGAACTGAAAAAAGATTACAGAATAACAAACTACTATTTTTAGTAGTTTTTTTGTAATAAATTAAGGTGGCACCACGGATACCCGTATTCGTCCTTATTGTAGGATGATACGGGTTTTTTAGTAGAAGGAAGTGATGTTATGGAAAGTGATAATAAAAGAAATACAAGTATTTATATTTGATAGTTCCTACAATCTATCTTAATTTTAAAAGATTAAGAAAGAAGGTTTAAAAATGAAAGAATTAAGTTATTTAGAAACAGTAAAATTAATATCAGAAATTAAAAAGTATTTTGAGAAACAATTAGAAGTAAGATTATCTCTTACTAAAGTAGAAGCCCCTTTATTTGTAAGAAAGGATTCAGGGTTACAAGATTATTTATCATTAAAAGAAAAGGGTGTAGGTTTTAAAAAAGATGGAGTTGATTTTGAAATAGTGCATTCGCTTGCTAAATGGAAAAGATTTGCTTTAGGTAAATATGATTTTCCTATGCATACAGGTCTATATACCGAAATGCGTGCAATTAGAAAAGATGAAGAAGTAGATTATCTTCACTCTTTATATGTTGAACAATATGACTGGGAAAAAGTTATTAGTAAGGAAGACCGTACTGTAGAGTACTTAGAAGAAACTGTTAAAAGTATTTATAAAGCTTTACGCCAAACAGGGATCTATTTAAAAGATAAGTATCATTATTTGGATACTACTTTACCTAAAACTATTACTTTTATAACTACACAGGAATTAGAAGATATGTATCCATCTTTAACACCTAAAGAAAGAGAAGAAAAGATAGTTAAAGATAAGAAGGCTGTCTTTATAATTGGTATTGGTGATAAATTAAAATCAGGTAAAGTTCATGACTTAAGAAGCCCTGATTATGATGATTGGAGTTTAGATGGTGATATCCTTGTTTATGATAAAATATTAGACTGTGCTATTGAAATTAGTTCAATGGGTATTAGGGTAGATAAAGATTCTTTATATACTCAACTTACTAAAACAAAAACTCTTGATAAAGTAACTCTTCCATATCATAAAATGATTTTAGAAGATAAACTTCCTCTTACTATCGGTGGGGGAATTGGAATTTCAAGAATACTATTACTGTTTTTGAAAAAAGCCCATATTGCGGAAGTACAAGCTTCAAGTTGGGATGATAAAACACTTGCAGAAATAAAAAAATACAAATCACTATAAGATTTGTATTTTTTATTGTATAATTAAATAGGTGATAATATGCTAGAGAAACTATATGCTTTAGAAGATTTAGAATATAAGAAACTTGTTAGTAAACTAACGCCTAATATTAGTATGGATTCTATCATTGGTGTAAGAATCCCAGAAACTAGAAAACTTGCCAAAGAAAGTGTTAATACTAAAGAGGCAGAATTATTTTTAAATAATTTACCTCATAAGTATTATGATGAAAATATTCTTCATGGATCACTTCTTAGTGAGATAAAAGATTATGATAAATGTATAGAATATATAGATAAGTTTTTACCATATATTGATAACTGGGCAGTATGTGATACATTACTTCCTAAAGTATTTAAGAAGAATACGGATAAATTAATAGAAAAAATAAATATATGGATTAAAGATAAACATATCTATACAGTTAGATTTGCGATAAGTATGTTAATGCGTCTTTATTTAGATGATAATTATGATAAGAAGTATCTAAATATGGTAAGTAAAGTAAAAACAGATGAGTATTATCTTAAGATGATGGTTGCTTGGTATTTTGCAACGGCTCTTGCTAAAAGATGGGATGATGCTGTTTATTATTTAGAAAATAATAAGTTAGATACTTGGATTCATAATAAGACAATTACTAAAGCATGCGAAAGTTTTAGAATTACTGATGAACAAAAAGAATATTTAAGAAAATTAAAAAGATAAATTGATTTTAAATAAATAATAATATAATATATTTATATAGAATAGAGGGATATAATGGATGAACAAAATGAAATGGCAAGCTTAGATAGAACTAGTGTTATAGATTTACCAGAGCCATCTTTAAAAGTAAAAAATAGTGATATAACACCAACTAAGAAAGAAAAGAATGTATTAAAGATAGTTGCTATATTAATTTGTGTTCTTGATATAGTGTTAGGTTCTATTTTAGGAACATATTATTACTTTTCAAGATCTAAAAATATTTATAGTAATGTTTTAAAAATGGCTTCTACTTATTTAGCAAATAATATAGAGACTAATTATACAACCGTTGAAAATAACTATAAGTTAAAATTTAATGTTGAATCAAAAGAAGAAAATGTTTTTGCTGATTTCCTAAACAAATTAGATTTTAATTTAAATAGTTTTATTGATTTTGAAAATAAGAAAGCTTATTTTGATGTTGACACTAAATATAATAAAAAGAATTTATTAAAATTGAGTTCTTTAGTCTTAGAAGATAAATTATATGTTGACTTAGATGATTTATTTGATAAAAAGATTGTTAATGATATTGAATATGATGGGAATATTTTTGATACATTTAAACCAACTAATGATACTAATTTAATAGATCCAATACTTGAAGCTATTCAAGTATCATTAAAAGATGAATACTTTAGTACTAAGACAAGTCATGGGTTTAATAACTGTGCTAAATTAACTTTGAATAGTGTTCAATTTACAGACTTAAAAATAGATGTTTTAACTGTTTTATATAGTAATAAAGCATTTATGGATACTTTAGCTGATAAAACTAAGATTAGTACAAGTGTTTTAAAAACACTTATAAATTCTAAAATAGGAGAGTATCGTAATGAAAAGAAAATGTATTTAAAGGAAGAACTTCCTATAAATACTTATATGATTGCAATCTATACAAAAGGTTTCTTTCATGATTTAGAAAAAATTGAAGCTGTATCTAAAGCAAGCGGCAATAAGGTTACTCTTATGTTAGATGAAGAAAATATTAAAGCAGAATTTGACTATAATAATACTAAATCTATAGTTAATATAGATGTGAAAACAAGTGACTCTTTAAAAGAATATAAAGTTACAATTACTAATGATCTTATTAATATGAGTTTTGATTATAGTGTAACAACTATTTATAATAAGAAGGATTCACATACTTTTAAAACAGATGAAGCTGTTAATTATAAAGATTTAACAGAAGAAGACATTCTTACAATAATCGCAAATTTAGGAAATAAAGAAGCGCTTAATGATATTTTAGGTATGTTTTTACCTACAGAAAACGATACAGAAGATATTATTTAAAATATTAAAAAGTAATTTAAATATTACTTTTTTTTAATGGGTAGATATGCTATAATTATATTGGTGATTTTGATGGAAACAAAAAGTAGAAGCGAATTAAGAAAAGATATAATGACTATTCTTTATCAAATTAATGTTTATGAGAATAATAATATGGCTTATGACATTGATAAAGTAATTAAAGAAGTAGTTGAAATAGATAATGAATTTGTTAAAGAAGTAGTTTATGGAGTAATAACATATAAAAACGAAATAGATGAGTTAGCAAATAAATATTTAAATGGTTGGAAAATTACGCGTTTAGGTAATACTGATCAAGCAATTATAAGAATGGGTATCTATGAACTTATGTATACAAAAACACCTGAAGTTGTTGCTATTAACGAAGCTATAGAATTAGCTAAAGCTTATAGCGATGACGATGTAAGAAAAATGATTAATGGAGTATTAGACAAAGTTTATCATAATAAATAAAAGGTAGTGATAATATGCAAGAAGCTAGATATTTAACAATATCGGAATTTACATCTCGTCTTAAGGGATTCTTTGATGCATCACATGCATTTCAGAATATGTATCTAAAAGGCGAGATTTCTAATTTTAAAAAGCATTCATCAGGACATTTATATTTCTCTATCAAAGATGAAGGTAGTGTTATAAATGCAATGATGTGGGATAGAGATGCTAAGAAACTAAACTTTGAGCCTGTTGAAGGTACCAAAGTATTAGTTCATGGACGTGTAACTGTTTATGAAGCAAGAGGAACATATCAAATTTATGTTGATGAAATGCAAGAAGATGGTGTAGGTAATTTATATGCCATGTATGAGAAATTAAAAAAGGATTTAGAAAAAGAAGGTTTATTTAAAGAAGAACATAAAAAACCAATTCCTAAATATCCTAAAAGAGTAGGAGTTATAACAGCACCTACCGGAGCTGCTATTCGTGATATCATATCTACTATTAAAAGAAGATATCCTATCTGCGAAATATTATTATTTCCAAGTTTAGTACAAGGAGATGGCGCAGCTAGTAATATCGTTAATAATATTAAAAAAGCAGAAGACTATGACTTAGATGTGTTAATCGTTGGTCGTGGTGGTGGATCAATAGAAGACTTATGGGCTTTTAATGAAGAAATAGTTGCCCGAGTAATATATGCTTCTAATATTCCAATTATTAGTGCTGTGGGTCATGAAACTGATTTTACTATCGCAGATTTTGTTGCTGATAAAAGAGCAGCAACTCCTACCGGAGCAGCTGAAATTGCTGTACCAAGTATTAATGATATATTAAATAATTTAAAACAATTAAATATTAGATTAAACGAAGCTATTATAAAGAGAGTTAAATATAGTAGATTGATTTTAGATAAGTATAAAAAGTCATATATTATTACAAATCCAGAAATAATTTATGAAAATAAGAAAGTACAACTTGATCAAGCTAGAGAAAAATTAAATATGCTTATTAAACATAAACTTGAAATAGCTAAAAAAGAATATTTAAATTTAATAGATAAATTAGAACTATTAAATCCTCTTAATACATTAAAAAGAGGATATTCAATTACTTATTATAATGATAAGACACTTACAAGCATTAAAAAGGTAAAAGTTAATGATGAAGTAAGTATTAGATTAAGTGATGGTAGTATTAAAGCTACTATTAATGAGGTGAAATAATGAAATTTGAAGAAAAGATTAATAAAATTGATGAAATCATTACTGAGCTTGAAAAAGATGAAGTAAATTTAGATGATTCAATCAATAAATATACGGAAGCTATGAAATTAATAAAAGAGTGCGATAGTACCTTAAAGAAAGCTGAAGAAAAGATTACTAAGTTAGTAACAGAAAATGGAGAGTTAGAAGATTTTAAAGATTTAGAAGAAAACTAACTTGCCTTAAATAAATAATGTGCTATAATGAATATGTGATTGATTTGCCCATCAATTAATATTGTGTTTGCCCACACAAATAATGCCCATATATTTATTTTTTTAATTGTTAATTACAAGCCGGTTTTACCGGTTTTTTTATTTATGTAAAATAATGTTTTAATATTTACAAAACATATAAATAATGGTACAATTTATTTGTAATAGTACGAATTTGACAAATGGGAAAATAATGATATAATATGTTCCAATTTGAAAGGGGAAAGTATATGTATAACGACGAAAGAAAAGGCTTCACAGCCAAAGATATTTTAATTCAATTATTATTTATCATTTTATTTGTATTTATTATGGTTTGGTTATTTCCAACTAAATCAAGTATCAATTTATTATCTGATAAATTAGATATATTAACTGGTACTATCTTTAATACAAATATCCAAAATATGAAAACTGCAGCAGTTTCATATTACACAACAGAAAGATTACCAAAAGCTGTTAACGATGTTGAAAAAATGACATTACAACAAATGTTAGATAAGAAATTATTAGTTGACTTTGTTGATGGTAATGGTAAAGCGTGTGATGCTACAGCTTCATATGTAGAAGTTATCAAATTAGATGACGAATATCAAATGAAAGTAAATTTATCTTGTTCAGACAATGATGCATACATAATCGTTCATTTAGGATGTTATGATTATTGTAAAGCTTCAGGTGTTTGTACAAAAGAAGAAAAAGTTAAAGTTGTAGAAAATAAACCTACACCTACACCAAAACCAACACCAGTTGTTACTTGCCAATATGAATATTTAAAAGTAACAGATGGTAAATGGGGTGAATTTGGTGAATGGTCTTCATGGTCAACTACAAAAGCTGATGAAACAGATTACCGTAGAGTAGAAATGAAGACTGAAAAAGTTGCAACAGGTAAAGAAGAAGTTAAAGGATCTAAAGTTGAAACTGTAGATGCTACAGCAACAACTTCATCATACTGTCCATCAGGATATACTAAGAATGGTTCAACTTGTTCAAGAGTTGCAACAGGATATTACAATGCTAAATGTCCAGTAGGATATACATTAAATGGAGATGGAACTTGTTCAGGAACTGTTTCAACAACAACTAAATATAGTCCATCATGTCCATCAGGATATACAAGAAGTGGAGCAACTTGTTATAAAGTTAACTCATCAAGTATTTCCGTTGCTGCAACATGTCCATCAGGATATACTTTAAGTGGCTCAACTTGTGTTAAATCATCAACAACAGGTGGTACTACTACTTGTACAAAAGGTGCATATATAACAACATTAACAGGAACTACTGTTCCAGCTAATAATAACAGTTATATCTATGAAACTGTATCAAGTGATTATGTTTATAAATGTAATGATGAATGTGCATTTAGATGGGAATATATATATAGAAAATATAAAGCAAACTGTACAACAACAGGAGCATCTACAACTACACAAACTGCTAATCCAACATGTCCATCAGGATATAATGGTCCAACAAATGGTAGATGTTATAAAACTACATCATCAACTGATAGTGTAGCAGCTACATGTAATAATGGTGGTTACTTATCTGGTGATATATGTTATGTATCAGGTTCAAGAGTTAATGTTGTATCTGCAACATGTCCAACTGGATTTAACTTAACTGGTAATAGATGTTATGGAACTAAAACTGTAACTACAAATCTTGTAACTACAACTTCATACTCATGTAAAGAAGGTTACACATTAAGTGGAAACAAATGTACAAGAACTGTACAAACTTCTGAATGGGTAACAAAATATGAAAATGTTAAATATTATAGATATAAAACTAGAACTTATATTTCTGGTACAAGATTAGTTGAATGGAGTAAATCACAAAACGATACTTATTTAATTAGTCAAGGATACAAATTAACAGGAAATAAAAAATGTGCATAAGGTTTAGATGTGAATGCATCTAAATCTTTGTATTAAAACCTAATGGAGGGATAATATGTTAAAAAAAGTAAGTGAAAGCGTTAAAGGTAACATATATACAAGAGTATGTATTGATACTGTAACAGGTAAGAAAGTAGTAAGAGAATTACCAGTTCTTTTAGAAAAAGGTCGTCGTAATCCAGAACTTTATCAATTAATTAAAGATGACTTAGCACTAGCAGTTGAAGAAAAGAAAATGGCGGCTCGTGAAGATAACTTTGATATGGATAGAGCTGCTCGTGGAATTAACGATTACGCTGAAGAAGTTAAAGAAGAAGCTAGACAAGAAGCTGCTAAAGCAGAACCTGTTGAAATTGAAGAAAATGAAGAAGTAGTAAAAGAAGACAACAAATTAGTTGGTAAACATAAAATTAAAGAAGAAAAAGAAGAAAAAGATAATAAAAAATTAAAACATGCGATTGCAACTTTAGCAGGTGGATTTACAATTGGTATGATTGTTATGGCATGCTTAAAAGGTTGTGGTAAAACAGAAGAAATTCCTACTGTTGAACCAACAGCAATTGTTACAGAAGTTGAGGAAACTGTTGAAGGGCCAACTTTAGAAGATTTTAAAAACGATAGTAGATATACTGAAATAACTGAAGAGGATTTTACTAAAAGAGTTGAAGCTTTAATTAATGAGTATGCTGAACATGGTATTGAAATTAAAGGTGAAGATGCAGTAACATTCGTAGCTGTAGCTAATATTACACATTTAGAACATACTAATCCAGAGTTATTAAGTAATGTTTTAGGTGATGAACCTGTATCTGAAGAAGTATTAGCTAAATGTGGTCATATAATTGGCCAAATTGGTAATTTAGAAAACATTGCTAAAGATGAACAAGTTGATTGGACAATTGCTTTTATGGATGATACTGATAGAGAAATTGCACAAGACAATATCAAAGATGTTATTGAAGGATCTAAAGAAATCGCCGCAGATAAAGAATTAACAGATGAAGAAAAAGGTGAAAAGATTAGAGAAAACATTAACGAAAACTTTATTCAACCAAATTTAGATAAAACAAATGGTTATGAATTAGCTGATGGATCTTCAACTAAATTATCACAAGAAGATGGTGCTGACTTTATAACTGATGCTATCATTACTGGTATTTTAATTGGTGATGATGTATTAAGAAACTATACTGATGGTACGAAAGTTGGTAAAGATCTAGAAGCGCTTAGTTTTAATAAAGATGTTGTATCTAATATTATGACAATTATTGATGGTTGTGCTTATACAGGCGAAGTAGAAGCTACTGAAGAAGTAACTGAGACAAAAGTAAAATAAGATATATCAATTGATATATCTTTTTTTATGTCATCTATGATATAATATTATAGGTGATAATATGAAAATAATAGAATATTTAATACTAGGATTCATACAAGGAATAACTGAACCAATACCTGTATCAAGTAGTGGTCATATTCTTATATTTAAAGCTTTACTTGGTAATGTATTTGGTAATATAAAAATAGACTATGAAGTTTTAGCTACTTTAACTAATTTTGGTAGTTTTATTGCGATATTGTTATTCTTTAGAAAAGACATAATTCGTTTAGTAGGGGCTTTCTTTACTTTTATATTTAATAAACGTAAAAGAAAAGATGAAAATACAAAGATTAATTATAAATATTGTTGGTATATTGTAGTAGGATCAATTCCAGTAGGTATACTAGGATTATTAGTTGAAAAACTTGATATTTTTGATTTCCTAGAAGAAAATATTAAATTTGTAGGATTAATGCTTGTAGTTACATCATTATTCTTATATTTAATTAAAGATTTTAAAGGATTTAAAGATAAAGCTGATATTACTTTTAAAGATGCTTTATTAATTGGTTTTGCACAAGTAATAGCTTTAATACCTGGTATAAGTAGAAGTGGAGCTACAATTGTTGGTAGTATGTATCGTGGCTTAAATAGAGAAACAGCATTTAATTTCTCATTTATGTTATATTTGCCAGTATCTATTGCAACAGGCCTACTTGGAGTACTAGATTTAATGGAGTTAAATCTATCTGTTAGTGAAGTAATCTATTATTTACTTGCAACATTTATGGCATTTATTTTTACTTATTTAGCAACAGCTTGGTTTAATAAAGTTGTTAAACAAGGAAAACTTGCATATTTTTCTATCTACTGTTTAATAGTAGGTATTCTTGTAGTGATATTTTTATAAGATAGCTTCGGCTATCTTTTTTACATTATTTACATTATTAAAACTTTATAATAAAGGGATAGTATGCTATAATTTATATAGGATGTGAATAAAGTGAGAGTAATAATTTCAGCAGGTGGAACTGGAGGACATATCTATCCAGCTTTAGCAATAATTGATAAAATTAAAGAAAAAGAACCTAATTCAGAATTTTTATATATAGGAACACATAATCGTATGGAAAAAGATATTGTTCCTAAAAAAGGAATACCATATAAATCTATTGAGATATATGGTTTTAATCGTAAGCATTTATTAAAAAACTTTAATGTTTTAAAATGCTTAATTAAAGCTAAAAAAGATGTACGTAAAATTATTAAAGACTTTAATCCTGATGTTGTTATTGGGGTAGGAGGATATGTCACTTATCCTGTTATAACGGAAGCTAAAAAAATGGGTTATAAAACTTTTATTCATGAACAAAATAGTATTCCAGGTAAAGCAAATGCTTATATGGAAAAATATGCTGATATAATTGGTGTTTCTTTTGAATCATCAAAGAAATACTTTAAGACTAATAAAGTAGAATTTACAGGTAATCCTTGTAGTGAAAATTCTTTAAAAGAAAAAGCAGCATCTAAGAAAGAATTTGGTTTATCGGATAATAAAAAATTAGTATTATTTGTTATGGGATCTTTAGGATCTTCTAAAGTTAATGATTATCTTTTTAAATTAGTTCCTAAATTTAAGGATAAAGATTATGAAGTTGTTATTGTAACAGGTGAAAATTTATATAAAGATATTGATTTAAAGAATATTCCCAAGAATGTATTTGTTTTCCCATATATTGATAATTTAGTAAGATTAATGAAGAAGACAGACGTTATAGTATCTCGTGCTGGAGCATCTACTTTAAGTGAATTAACTACTTTAAATCTTCCATCTATCTTAGTACCAAGTCCTTATGTAGCTAATAACCATCAATATATTAACGCAATGGACTTTAAAGAAAATGGTGCTTGTTTAGTGATTGAAGAAAAAGATTTAAATGATGAATTAGTACTTAAAGATATTGATTTACTTCTTAATGATGAAGAAGTAAGAGAAAAAATGAAAGAATCACTTGAAAAATTAAGCGTAAAAGATAGTGCAACTAAAATATATAATTTGTTAAAAGAATTAGTAGGTAGATAAGATGATTAATGTAAGTGAAATTAAAAAGAAAAAATTTGGTCGTGTTGTAGAAAATGCTAACTTAAAAGACTATACAACATATAAAGCAGGAGGACACGCTAAAGCTATTGTATATCCTGAAAGTATTGATAAACTAAAAGAATTAGTTAAATATTTAAAAGATAATAATATTAAACATATGATTTTAGGTAATGGATCTAATTTAATATTTAATGACGGTATTTATGAAGGAGTATTAATTAAATTAGATTGCTTTAATGATATGAATATTAATGGAACTAAGATTGTTGTTGGAGCAGGTTTCCCATTAATCAAACTTAGTTTAATAGCAGCTAGAAATTCCTTAGCAGGTTTAGAATTTGCTAGTGGTATCCCAGGAAGTTTAGGTGGAGCAGTCTATATGAATGCGGGAGCTTACAAGAGTGATATGGGATATATTGTTGAAAGTGTTAAAGTTTTAACTCCGGACTATGAAGTTAAAGAACTTTCAAATAAAGAAATGGATTTCCATTATCGTTCTTCTTTTTTACAAAAAAATAAAGACTATATTTGTTTAGAAGCAACAATTAAACTACGTCGTGGTAATCGTGATGCTATTTTAGAAGTAATTCGTGATCGTAAATTAAGAAGAATTGAAAGTCAACCTTTAGAATATCCTTCAGCAGGATCTGTATTTAGAAATCCTGAAGGAGATTTTGCTGGTAGATTAATTGAAGAATTAGGCTACAAAGGCAAAAAAATAGGTGGCGCAATGGTTAGTTTAAAACATGCTAATTTCATTGTAAATGCTGGACATGCTAAAGGTGAAGATATAAAGAAATTAATCTTAGAAATAAAAGATAAAGTTAAAGAAAAATATAATATTGATTTAAAGATTGAACAAGAATTCGTAGAATAATAGGTGGTTAAGTTGAGAGAAACTCGTATGAAGAAAAAAAGAGGCAAACTTAAGATTAAAAGAGTTTTAATTTTTATCTTAAGCCTTGCCTTAATAGGATATATTATTTATAGTTTACTAGATATGCCGATAAAGAATATCGAAGTAAAAGGAGTAGATTATTTATCTGATTGGGAAGTTATTAAATTAGCTAAATTAGATAATTATCCATCTATTCTTACGGTTAATCCAAGTAAGATAAAAAAACGTTTAGAAAAGAATAATTACATTATAAGCGCAACAGTAAAAAGTAATTTTATATCTAAAATAACTATAAATATTGATGAGAATTATCCTATATTTTATGATTTAACGAGTAGTACAACAGTTTTAAAAGACGGAACTATAATCCCTGAAAAAGAAAGTACAACCTATTTAACTAATACAGTAGGTTCTACTATGTATAAAACATTAATTAAAAAGATGGCTTTAGTAAATAAAGATATTTTAACTAAGATATCTGAGATAACATATTTTCCGGATTCTGTTGATGATGAAAGATTCTATTTATTAATGACAGATGGTAATTATGTTTATTTAACTCTTAAGAAGTTTTATTTAATTAATGATTATAATAGTTATGTAAAGGAATTTGGTACGAAGAAGGGTGTCTTATACTTAAATTCTGGTGGTTATTTTAAAATAATTGAAAATTAAGTTCTTAATGAACTTTTTTTCTTTTAGTCTTTTACTTTTACTTATTTTATAGTATAATTGTTATAGATTGTAGGAGATGATATATTTGAAGAATATATTTACTAGTATTGATATTGGTTCAGATAACATTAAAGTAGTTACATGTGAACTATATAATAATAAATTAAATTTACTAGCAGCATCTTCTATGAAGTCAAAAGGAGTAAAACTTGGGATGATTGTTAATCCTCAAGAAGCATCTTTATCAATAAGAAGATGTTTAGATGAAGTTGAAAGTCAACTAGGTATTCAAATTAAAAAAGTTTTAGCAACTGTACCTAGTAATTTTGCAGAATTTGAATTTATTAAAGGTAGTGTTGAACTTACTAATGAAACAGGTATTGTTAGTGGTAGTGATATTGCTTTAGTTATGCAAAATGCAATGGAAGAAAAAATTACTCCAGATAAAGAAATGATTACAATTATTCCTATCAATTTTAAAGTTAATGATGAAGAAATTGTAAGTAATCCTATAGGTATGAAAGCCCATTCTCTTCAAACTAGAGCTATTATGGCTACAACACCTAAAAAGAATGTATATTCTGTGTTAAGTGTTCTTGAAGATGTAGGTGTCCAAGTAATTGATATTATGCTAAATGGTATTGGGGATATTAATTCTCTTAAAAATATGAGGACAGATAATAAAATTGGTGCTATAATAAATATAGGTGCTGAAACTATGAATGTGGCTTTATTTAATAAGAATGTCATAGTTAAAAATTCGACAATAGGTATTGGAAGTAAAGAAGTTGATAAAGTTATTTCTAGTACTTATAAAATAGAATTACAAGAAGCAAGAAAGATAAAAGAGAAATTTGCTTACGCACATAAAAAGAAAGCTAGTGTTGATACTTTCTATGATGTTACTAATATATATAATGAGGATATAAAAATTAATCAATATGATGTATCTGAACTATGTATGAATAAATTAGAAGAACTTATAGATTTAGGTGTTAAAGAAACTAGAATGTTATCTGGTAGAGATCTTGATTATATTATCTTTACTGGAGGTATTACAATGATGTCACACTTTGATTATTTAATTAAAAACTTTATTGGTGAAACAGCTGAAGTTGGACAAGTTAAAATAATTGGAGTTAGAAACAATATGTTCTCATCAAGCGTAGGTAATATTATATATTTTATAAATAAATTGAAATTAAAGGGGAAGAACTACTCAATGGTTAGTTCAAGTGATATGGAAGATTTATCATCGCGTAAAAGTGGAGCGACTATTGCAAGTGATAGTATGCTTGGCAAGTTAGCTGATTACTTTTTCGGCGAATAAGGAGGACAAAATATGTTTGATTTAGAAATGGATCAATTAGCAAAAATTAAAGTAATTGGTGTAGGTGGAGGCGGAAATAACGCTGTTAACCGAATGATTGAATCAGGAGTACAAGGTGTTGAATTTATCGTAGCAAATACTGATTTACAAGTACTTAATGCTTCAAAAGCCCCAGTTAAAATTCAAATAGGACAAAAACTAACTAATGGACTAGGAGCAGGAGCTAATCCAGATATTGGAAAACAAGCTGCTTTAGAGTCAAAACAAGATATTGAAAACGCTATTGAAGGCGCTGACATGGTATTTGTTACTTGTGGTATGGGTGGAGGAACTGGTACAGGTGCTGCTCCAGTTATCGCTGATATTGCTCAACAAATGGGTGCTTTAACAGTAGGTATCGTTACTAAACCATTCTCATTTGAAGGTAAAAAGAGAATGCTTCATGCTGAAGAAGGTTTAGCAGAACTTAAAAAACATGTAGATACATTAATTGTTATACCTAACGATCGTTTAAGAGAAATTATTGATAAGACTACACCACTTTTAGAGTCATTTAAAGAAGTAGACAATGTATTACGTCGTGGTGTTCAATCCATATCTGATTTAATTGCCGTAGCAGGATTAATTAATCTAGACTTTGCCGATGTTAAAACAGTTATGGAAAAACGTGGTAATGCCTTAATTGGTATTGGTATTGGTGTAGGTGAAGGAAGAGCTGCTGAAGCTGCTCGTCAAGCTGTTACATCTCCACTTCTTGAAACAAGTATTCAAGGTGCTACAGATGCAATTGTTAACGTAACAGGTGGATCTAACTTAGCTTTATTTGAAGTTGAAGAAGCAAATGAAGTTATTAGAGCTGCATCAGGAAATGATATTAATACAATCTTTGGAGCTGTTATTAATGAAAATTTAACTGATGAAATTATCGTTACAGTTATTGCAACAGGATTTGAAAAGAACGAAAAAGATAAAGAAGTAGCTCCAAGTCATACAAAAATCGAAACTTTAACAGAAGATGATGTTACTGGTGGCGACGATGATGATGATGGATATATTTTCTCAAGTTTAAGAAATAGAAGTTTCTAAAGTATAGCGTGCTATACTTTTTCTTTTGACTAAGATATGTTATAATTAAATAGGTGATAAGATGAGAATATGTTCAAGATGTAATAAAGAATTAAAGAAAACTGATTTAGTATGTCCACGATGTGGAGTATCTACAGTTCGTGATATATATGGAAAAAGAGTAACTAATTTTGCTACAACAAAGAATTATCATGGTAAAAATGTAAATTTAAATACGAAGAATAATCCTA
This sequence comes from Caryophanales bacterium, assembly GCA_016282155.1. Taxonomy (GTDB): domain Bacteria; phylum Bacillota_I; class Bacilli_A; order RF39; family UBA660; genus RGIG4266. Next base: position 36,984 of record JAEEJY010000037.1, read on the forward strand.
AAGCAGCTATTGTTGCATCAATTATATGTTTTGTAATCCCATTATTTATTTCTTTTATAACAGGAATCTCTAATGTTGTAACGAATAAAAATAGTGATAAAATACAAATTGAAAATTATACAAGTGGAATTATTCGTTATAATGAAGCTATGTTAGACATGCTAGAAGAATTTAATAATGGTGAAATCGGTGATTCAGCATACATTAAAGAAAGCTTAAATTCAGATGATGAAATAGGAACTTCATGTTTGTTATATGATTTATATCCTGAAGAAAATAATTTAATTAGTTGTGTTAAAGAATTAAATTATACTAATCGGCAACTTATAACTGACAAAGCGGATGAATTCTATACAATGATATATCGTATGAATGATAGCCCTCTTAAAACTCTTTTAACAGAAATATATGGGGTAGCGTATGATATATATTATTTACCAGATAATTATATTTCTTATGAAGACTATCAAGATGCTTATGATGAATTAAGAGAAGAATATGATTCTTTAATTGAAAATTACGAAAAAGAGTATTAAAAATAATACTTTTTTTCTTTTAATGAACTAATAAATAATGTATAATATTACTAGAAATGAAGGGATACTATGAGTACTTTAAAAATAGATAATTTAAATGTTATGGTGGATGGAAAACATATTCTAAAAGATTTTAGTTTAACCATAAATGAAGGTGAAATCCATACAATTATGGGGCCTAATGGAACAGGTAAATCTACATTAACTAAAGTTATTATGGGTGACGATAATTATAAAATAACAAAAGGAACAATCGTATTTAATGATAAAGATATAACTAAAATGACTGTTGATGAAAGAGCGCGTTTAGGTATTTTTTTAGGTATGCAACTACCTCCTGAAATAGAAGGAGTTACTAATGCTGACTTTTTAAGAAATGCCGTTAGCACCAAAGAAGGTACTAATTTTAAATTAATGCCTTTCATTAAAAAGATTAATAAAATTACTAAAGATTTAAGTATGAATCCTGAAATGATTCATCGTAGTATTAATTTAGGTTTTTCAGGAGGAGAAAGAAAGAAAAATGAAATTCTTCAAATGTATATGTTAGAACCTAGTTTAGTAATGCTTGATGAAATAGATTCAGGACTAGATGTAGATAGTTTAAGAATAGTAGGAGAATCAGTAATGCGTTATTATGAAGAAAAGAATCCAGGTATTCTACTTATCACACATTACGAAAGATTACTTGATTATATAAAACCAAATTTTGTACATGTTATGTATGAAGGAAAAATAATTAAAACTGGTGATTTTTCTTTAGTTAAAGAGATTGAAGAAAAAGGTTATACTGAAGTAGTAAACTCAGCTAATAATGAATAGAATAAAGTTATTTCGTGATCAAATTCGAAGTACAAATATAGATGATTCAATTATATTAGATGTTATACCAAGAAATGAATTCTTTGATGTAACAACAATCAATCTAAAAATAGTAAAGGATACAGAATTATTACTTGAATATAATACTAAAAGACCAGTTAAATTAAATATAAAAATTGAAGTAGATAAAGATGTTAATTTTACTTTAAAAGAATACCGTTATGGTACTAACTTTAAAGTACAATACTTATATTATCTAAAAGAAAATTCTAATTCAAAGGTATATAAATTTTATGATGTATCTGGTATTAAAGAAATGAGTATCATATATTTACAAGAAAAGAATGCTAATATTGATTATTTCTTTAAGACAATTGCAACAGGTTGTGAAAAATATAGTATGCGTATATATCATAATGCCCCAAATACAAATAGTAATATAAATAATGGTGGTGTTAATGTTTTAAATGGTAATTTAAGCTTTAGTATATCTTCATTTGTTAATGAGGGTAATAAAGAATGTGATGTTTACCAAAATAGTCGTATTATTAATTTAACCGAAAATAAATGCCAAATATATCCAAATTTATTTATTGATGAATATAATGTTAATGCTAATCATGCAGCCAACATTGGAACATTTGATGAAAGCGATATCTTCTATTTAATGAGTAGAGGAATTTCGAGAGAAAACGCTGTAAATATGCTTATAAATGGTTATATGATAAAAGATATGCCAGAATACTTTATTAACCGAATTAAGCGCAATTTAATTAAATATAGAGGGTGATTAAAATGAATAGAGAAGATTTTAATATACTAAGTAGTAATATTATATATTTTGATAATGCTGCTACTTCATTAAAACCTAATAGTGTTATTGATGCAATGAATGATTATTATAATAATTATCCAGCTAATATACATAGAGGAGATTATGATATTAGTTTAAAAGCATCAAATAAATATGAAGAAGCAAGAGAAGAAGTAGCTAAATTTATTAATGCTGATAAAGATAATATTGTCTTTACTAGCGGTACAACAGATAGTTTAAATAAAATTATCTTTGGTTATTTTAATGATCATTTAACTTTAGAAGATGAAGTTTTAACTACAAAAGCAGAACATGCTTCTTTAATTCTTCCTTTATTTAATACTAAAGCAAGGATTAAATATATCCCTCTAGATAATAATTATCATTTAACAGTAGATAACGTAATTAAAAGTATTACGCCTAATACTAAAGTAATAGCTTTAGCTTATGTTACTAATATAGTTGGTGATATAAGAGATATAAAAGCAATTATTAAATATGCTCATGAACATAATATTTTAGTAATTGTAGATGCTGCTCAAGCAGTTAGTCATATTAAGATAGATATTAAGGACTTAGATATTGATTTTTTAGCATTCTCAGCTCATAAAATGTTAGGACCTACAGGAGTAGGAGTTTTATATGCTAAGAAAGAATTACTTGAAGATACACTTCCTATAATCTATGGGGGAGATATGAATGCTAACTTTACTTCCGATAGAGAAGTAACATATAATTCATTACCTTCAAGATTAGAAGCAGGAACTCCTAATATCGCAGGTGTTATTGGATTTGCTGAGGCTATTAAATATATAAATAAATTAAACAATGTTTTAGAATATGAAAAAGACTTAAGAGATTATTTAATAAGTAAATTAAAAACTAATCCTAATATTACGATTTATAACGAAGTATCAGATACAGGAATAGTAATATTTAATTACAATAATATCTTTAGTCAAGATTTAGCTGTATATTTAGATAAATATAATATTTGTGTACGTGCTGGTAGTCACTGTACTAAATTATTTGTTGATGAATTAGGTGTTAAGAATACTGTTCGTATTAGTTTATCTTTCTATAATACAAAAGAAGAAATAGATAAATTAATCGAAGTATTAAATAATCCTAATATTGAAAAAGAAATTATATAAAAAAGAGGTCTTTATAGACCTCTTATTAAACTAATGATATAAAAGCCAATCATCATGATTAACATAATTATAACAACAAGTTTAGCGAAGAAAGCTTTAATGCTTTCTTTTTTATTTCTTTTTTTGATATTCTTTTCGTTTACTAAGTTCTTATTATCTTTTTTCATAATACACCTCTAAATAATATTATAGTATAAAATATATATTTTTAAAAGATAAATATGTAAAAAACTAGTGTCTATTTGTATGTAAATATATTGAAAATAGGATGAATACTATGTTAATATATAGATAGTAGGGAGGATACAAAAATGAAGAAACTTTTAACTTTTATGATGGCACTAGTTGCTGTATTTACTTTAGCAGGCTGCGAAAAAGTTGCTACTTATAAAGAAGGAACTTATGAAGCTGAAGTACTTGATCAATATCGAGCTAATCCTAGTGATGAATTAAATACTGCTACAGCTAAAGTAGTAATTAACAAGAAAGGTGAAATTGAATCAGTATACTTAGATACAACATACCAAGGAACAACTAAGAAAACTTTAAAAGATGATTATAATATGCTTAAAAATCCTTCAGCTTCTGGCGAATGGTATGTTCAAGTAGAAAAATTAGAAAAAGCAATCGTTGAGCATAATGGTATTGATTTTATTACTTTAAAAGATGATTCAACTACTGATGCAGTTAGTGGCTGTACTATTAAAGTAGATGCTTTAGTAGAAGCAACAAAACAAGCGTTAGAAAAAGCAAAAAATTAAGTTTTACTTAATTTTTTTTTATGCTATAATTTTAATAGGTGATGATATGAAAAAGGGTTTTACATTAGTAGAATTACTAGGTGTTATTATATTAATAGGAATTGTTATTTTAATAGCGGTACCAATTATGAATAATTCAACAGATAAATCAGAATTAAGTGCTTTTAAAACGTCAGTAAATAATGTTGTTACGGAACTTGAAAGATATGTTGTAGAAAATAGAAATCTAGAGAAGAATGTTGAAATGGATATTCCTTATAATAAACTTGAATTAAGTACTGATAGTGTTTATGATGGCACATTTATTATTGACAGTAATGGTAATGTTAAAGTTGATAAAATAACTGATGGTAAATATTGTATTGTAAGCTATAGTTTACGTGGTAAACTTGATGTAGCTAAATGTGATGATTAAAAAAGAATAGATTTGAATCTATTCTTTTTTTAACTTACAAGAATTATTGTATATGTTTTACCTTGAGTGAAATAATTTTGTTGCCCTTTGATAGGAGAATCTTCATGGAACATACCAGAACTCTTTGAATTATCAGATTTACTAATAATATTAAAAGTAACTCCCGGACATCTAGATTGAAGATTACGAAGTAAACTTGCTCTAGATTCACTATAAGAACCAAACTTTAACCATGTATCTTCAATATAAACAGTGAATGTTTGAGCAGGTCCGCTACTTAAACCAATACTAACATAAGTACCAGCAATAACTTTACTTCCTTGTGTAACATTTTGGGTAGTAGCAACATCTTTTGCAGTAGCACTATATCCAGTATAGTAGAACCCACAACTTAATCCTAATTTTCTACAATTATTTGTAATTGTATTTTTACTTTGACCTCTAAAGTTTGGAACAGTAATAGGTGCTCCTTGCGATAATGTAATAACAATTTCATCATTAGCAGGATCTATTTTACAACCAACTTCTTTAGATACTTTAATTATTTCTCCACGCTTAACAGAATTATTAAATTCATAACGTTCAGTGTGTTTAACATTATTTGTATTTGCCCAGCTAAGTAGTTCAGCTGTGGAATTATATTTAGGTAAAATAAGTGGTCCTTTAGATGTATTAATAATAATCTTAGTACCTTCTTTAATTACATCACCTTTATTATAGTTAATATTAATTAATTTACCATTTTTAACTTTTAAGTCATAACTTTCCGTAAATGAAAGTTTTAAATTATTTTTACTAGCCCAGTCAATAACATCATTAACATCTTTATTACTAAAGTCAGGAACAACAATCTTTTTACCTTCCGAAATTGTTAAGGTAACTGTATCACTCTTAGGAGATACTGTTGAACCAACTTTCTTATCTTGACTGATAACATATCCTTTTTTAACTGTATCACTAAAATCATATTTTAATTCATATTTGATACCATTTCTTTTTAAATATAGAGTAGCATCAAATTCTTTTTTATTTACTAGATTATCAATTTTAATATCTTTTAAAGCATCTTTATTACCTAAAGATATATAAAATGTAACTTTATCTTTTCTTAAGATTGTTCCTTTAATTGATTGAGATATAACTACATCTTTTTCTTCGGAATCACTTACTTCATAAATAATTTCAACATTACTTAAGTGTTTTTCATTTATTGTATTTAAAACATCATCTAATTTTAAACCTATTAAACTAGATAAGATAACTTCTTTATCATAATTAGGTCCATCAGATACTACAAAATTAATTTCTTTTACTTTTTTAAGTAGAGTTCCTGGTAGAACATCTTGAGTAATTATATTACCTTCTAAGATGTTATCAGAATACTCATAAGTAGAATTAATATCTATTTTATTTTTACTTGCCCATTTCATTACTTCACTTATATTAGTATTTTTATAATCTTTTAATACTTGATAAGTAGGTAATTTTAATATATCTTTATTATTTAAAACATTAACAGTAACAATACCAATAACAAGTAGGGCACTTAAAGTACCAAATATATTTCTTAAACTCTTATTTTTACTTACCGCTAGATAAGATAGAATAACTATTCCAAGAATTGAGGAAGCATTTAATATTCTTAAGAAATAATTGGCATCATTAAAAGCATTTTTAATATAGATGATAAAGTAAGTAATCGCAAATATTACAGCGATAAGTAGGACTAGATTTTTAATTACCCAGTCTTTATTCTTATCTTTTTTTACTTCTTTTTTCTCTAAAGTTTCTATTTCTCTTTCTTTTAATTCTTCATCAACTTTTATTTCTTTTTCTTTAACTTCATCAAAGAATTCTTTTAATTCTTTATTTTCTCCGATACTTTTAGTTTGTTTTTTTGTATTTTTCTTTTTGTTTGCCATATCATCACCTAGTATAATTATACCTTAATTTTATTTAAAGATATATGCATTTTACATATAAATTTGCAAATTAGACATAAATGTGTGTTATAATAAATTCATATACTTTTAAGGAGGAAAATATGAAAGGTATAGTTTTAGCAGGAGGAAGTGGAACAAGATTATATCCCATAACAGAAGGTGTAAGTAAACAAGTACTACAAGTTTATGATAAACCTATGGTATATTATCCTATTTCTACATTAATGTTAGCTGGTATTAAAGATATCGCTATCATCACAACACCTGAAGATCAAAACCAATTTAAAAGAGTATTAGGGGATGGCAGTAAGTTTGGGGTTAACTTTAATTATATAGTTCAACCATCACCAGACGGACTTGCACAAGCATTTATTTTAGGAAAAGATTTTATAGGAGATGACGAATGTGCGATGGTACTAGGAGATAACATCTTCTATGGTGGTGATTTCACTAAAATCTTAAATAACGCAAGAGAAAATGCCGAACATGGAAAAGCAACAATTTTTGGGTATCGTGTAAAAGATCCTCAAAGATTTGGAATAATGGAATTAGATGACGATAACAATGTTATCGGAGTTGAAGAAAAACCAGAACATCCAAAAAGTGATTATTGTATTACAGGACTATATTTCTATCCAAAAGGGGTAGCAGATATGGCAAGTAAAGTTGTTCCTTCGAAAAGAGGAGAACTTGAAATCACTAGTTTAAATGATATGTATTTAAGAAATGGTGACTTAAAAGCTGAATTATTAAATCGTGGATTTAAATGGTTTGATACAGGAACTACTGATAGTTTACTTGCGGCAAATAACTTTGTTCAATTTGAGCAAAATGAACTTGATACAATTATTGCTTGTTTAGAACAAATTGGCTACCAAAATGGATGGCTAGATAAAGATGCTTTACTAGCTAGAGCTGATCTGCTTCGTAAAAATAATTATGGTGCATATTTAAAACGTATAGCAGAAGAAGAAAAAACATTTAAGATAAGGAAGTAAGAATATGGACAAAGTAGGAACAGGTTTAAAAGATTGTTACATCATAGTGCCAGATAAGTTTGGTGATGAAAGAGGATACTACAGTCCCTTCTTTGTAGATAAAGAAGGTGCTACTAGTATAAAAGGTGTAGTACAAGGAGCTAGAAGTAAAAGTAGTAAAGGTGTACTTAGAGGAATGCATTTCCAAGAAGTACCTTATGATCAAGCTAAACTTGTTGAATGTTTATCTGGTGCCGTACTTGATGTAGCCTATGACTTAAGAAAAGATTCACCTACATATAAAAAATATGTAGCTGTTGAATTAACTCCCGAAAATGGAATACAATTATTTATTCCTAAAGGATTTGCTCACGGATTTGTAGCTTTAAAAGATAATACTTTATTTCAATACCTAGTTGATAGTGATTATCGCCCAGAACTTGAAAATGGATTTTCTGTTTTCGATATTCCTGAATTAGTAGAAGAAATTAAAGAGTATGGGGTAGAACCTATTGTTAGTGAGAAAGATAAGGCTAGAGGTCATGTTGATGATCTAGAAACTAATTTCTATACACATTACAGATACTTAGTTACTGGAGTTAAAGGTCAATTAGGATATGAAATAGTTAAGGAATTAAATAATCGTGGTATATACGATATCATCGCTGTTGATTCAGATACAATGGATTTAACTAATGAAAGAGAAGTATCTAAAATTATTGAAGACTATAAACCTGACGTAATATTTAACTGTGCTGCTTATACAGCAGTAGATAAAGCAGAAGTTGATTCAACTCTTGCTTATGATGTTAATGTTAAAGGTACTAAATACTTAATTGATTCTGCTAGAAAAGTAGGATCAAAAGTAATTCAAATAAGTAGTGATTACGTATTTGACGGAACTAAAGAAGGTTTATATACAACAGAAGATAAAGTAAACCCATTAAATGTTTATGGTAAAACAAAAGCTTTATGCGAAGATATAACTCTTAATTATGATAAATCGTTTGTTGTAAGAACTTGTGGAGTATTTGGTATTAATGGTAAGAACTTTGTTCGTACTATGCGTGAATTAGCTAAAACTCATAGGGAATTACGAGTTGTTAATGACCAAATTATGTCACCAACAAGTGCTAAAGATTTAGCTTGCTTATTAGTTGATATGAGTAATACTGAAAAATATGGTTTATACCATGCAACTAATACAGGTTTCTGTAGCTGGGCTGAATTTGCAGCTTATGCAATTAAAGATTTAGACTGCGAAATTATTCCTGTAACAACAGAAGAATATTATGCTCCTCAATATCGTCAAGCTAAACATGATGGTATAGAATTACATATTGCAGAACGTCCAAGAAATGAGCGATTAGATAAAACTTCACTTGTTGAAAATGGATTCTATGAACTATCTCATTGGCATCGTGCAGTAGATAATTATATTGAAGAGTTAGAAGCTGAAAAAGAAAACGAAAAAGCAAAAGTTAAAACTATGGAGATGAAATAATGAAAGTATTAGTAACTGGAGGAGCCGGATTTATCGGTAGTAATTTCCTACACTATATGGTAAATAAATATCCTGAATATGAATTCGTATGTTTAGATGCATTAACATATGCAGGTAATTATAATAATTTAAAACCTATTGAAGGTAAAAAGAATTTTAAATTTGTTAAGGGAAACATTTGTGATAAAGAATTAGTTGATAAATTATTTGATGATGAAAAATTTGATTGGGTAATCAATTTTGCGGCTGAAAGCCATGTAGATAATTCAATTAAAAATCCAGGTATATTTGTTGAGACAAATGTAATGGGAACATATAATTTACTTGATGCATCAAGAAGACATGATGTAAAAAGATATCATCAAGTATCAACTGATGAAGTATATGGTGATCTTCCTCTTGATAGACCAGACTTATTATTTACAGAAGATACACCTATAAAACCATCAAGTCCATATTCAGCAAGTAAAGCTTCTGCTGATCACTTAGTAAGAGCTTACTTTCGTACTTTTGGACTTCCAATAACAATCTCAAATTGTTCAAATAATTATGGACCATATCAATTCCCTGAAAAATTAATACCACTTATGGTGTCTAAAGCTGTTAATGATGAAAAATTACCAGTTTATGGCAAGGGCGAAAATGTTCGTGATTGGATTCATGTACATGACCATAATGTTGGTGTTGATATGATTATGCATAACGGAAGAATTGGTGAGACTTACAACTTAGGAGGACGTTCAGAAAGAACTAATCTAGAGGTTGTTAAAACTATTCTTAAACAACTTGGTAAAAGTGAAGACTTAATTACTTATGTAACTGATCGCCCAGGACATGATTTAAGATACGCTATTGATTCAACTAAAGCTGAGACAGAATTAGGTTGGGAAAGAACTTATAATTTTGAAGATGGTATTAAAGAAACAATAGATTGGTATGTTAATAATCAAGATTGGATTGATGATATTAAATCAGGAGCATATCAAAAAGTATACAAAAAATAAGAGTTATCTCTTATTTTTTTATGTTATAATAAAAACGGAGTTGATAATATGAGTTTTATACTACCTTTAATATTTTTATTACTAACAAATTTAACTAATGTAGTTGTATTTAAAAAAAGTTTTGGTAAATTAATACCTTTAGCTTTTATTATTCCTACACTTATTATGTATCTTACAGGTATAATATTTGATTCTTTAATACCAGGATATATAATTAGTATTCTTTATTCGTTAATAGGAATAGGGTATGTTATATATAAGTTTATCAAGAAAGATTTAAAAACTATTAAAGATAATTATTTTGATTTAGGATTTATCTTATTCATGATAATTTATGTTCTTGTATTTGTTATGAATATAGGAAGACATTTTACATGGTGGGATGAATATGGCTTCTGGGGATATGCAGTTAAACATATGCTTCCTAACAATAAGCTTTTTATAGATCAATTCTTATATGGTAAAGAGGTTTATCTTGGCCATCCACCATTTATTTCAATATGGGAATATTTTATATGTAAGTTAAGTGGAGGATATAGTGAAGCAACTCTTACTTTCGCTATTCAATTATTTGAATTTACTATTTTAATACCATTTGCTTCTTACTTAAATGTAAAAGATAAATTAATAAATAAAATAATTAAGAGTTTTCTTTTAGTTATTTCAACATTTCTTATCATATATCAAATGGATATTGCGTATACCGCAACTAATTCATATACTGATATATATATGATGCTATATTTTGCTTATATTTTTGGAATTGTTATCTTTATGAATGATTTTAAAGATAAGTCTAATATAATCATCTTTGTTCTAGCAGCATCAGGGGCCCTTCTTAATAAGCAAATAATGTTACCACTTTATCTTGTTATTATATTCTATTTAGTCTTAAAAGCATTAATAGATAAAAAACAAATAAATAAAAAAACAATTTTAGTATTTGCTTTAATGTTTATAATTCCTTTCTTGTTTAATATGACATGGGGAATGTATCTTAATTTTAAATATAGTGGAACTGGTACTGCTTTAACAGGTGGAATTTTAAATAATATAATAGATTTTATTAAAGGAACAAATCGTGAATTTCCAAGATCTGTTATTAGTCAATATATTACTTCGATATCAGAAGCACATATCTTTGAATCACCACTTATTAATTTAAGTTATTTTCCAATGATTTTTATAGGATTGGCAGCTTTAGTAATTATTAAAAAACGTTATCAAAAAGAATTTGATAATAGTAAATTTATATCTATTTTTTGGAGTATTGTCGTAGCAGCCTTAGGATATGCATTTACTTTTATGATTTTATACGCGTTTGGAGTATTTAGTGCTGATGAAGGCTATAACTGTGCTTCATATACAAGATATTTTTCTACTTTCGTAATTGGAATATACGCTATTATTCTTATTATGTATTTAAATATTAAGAGTAAAGAAAAGAATATTAAAATTGAATATAAGACAATATTATTAATAATGACTATTGTATTTATAACAACTTCAACTATTAAAATATTCTATTTTATGCCACAAAGTTTTAGAGCAAATAACAATAATACATTAGGATTATCTAAATTTATAAATAATGCTGAAATACTAAAAAATAATGTTGAGAGTGGCAAAAAAGTTTTAATAATATCAAACGATATTCAAACGCCAACTTATACAAGATATTATGTTCCAGAATTAAAGATTGAACAAACAAAATGGTGTAATGAAAAATACTTTTTAGAACAAGAAAATTATCTTGAAGAATTTCCTAAATATTTATTAAAATATGATTATTTATTTGTAAGTGATAGTTATAAATTATTTGAAGATAATTTTGGATATTTATTCGAAAATAAGATTGAAGATCAAAAAGTATATGAGATTGTAAAAGATGGTAAAAATATAACACTTAAAGTAAAAAACTAGAGTATATTTCTAGTTTTTTATTATGTATTATGATATAATACTTAAAGAAACATTGTAGAGGTGGACATATGAAAAATGATAGTAATGCAGTAGTAGTAAGTGGTTTAACAAAATCATTTAAATTATATTATGATAAAGCTAGTACACTTAAAGAAAAATTAATCTTTTGGAAGAGAAATCAAAATGAATTAAAGACGGTTTTAAAAGATATTAATTTAACTATTAAAAAAGGTGAAACTGTTGCTTTAATAGGTACTAACGGTAGTGGTAAATCTACACTACTTAAATTAATTACAAAGATTATATATCCAACTAAAGGTAAAGTAACAGTTAAAGGTAAACTAACTTCTTTACTAGAATTAGGAGCAGGATTCCATCCTGATTTCTCAGGTAGAGAAAACATTTACTTTAATGCATCAATTTTTGGATTAACTAAAAAACAAATTGATGAACGTTTAGAAGATATAATTGAATTTTCTGAATTAAGAGAATTTATTGATAATCCTGTAAGAACATATTCTTCAGGTATGTATATGCGTTTAGCATTTAGTATTGCGATTAATGTAGATGCAGATATCTTATTAATTGATGAAATTCTTGCGGTTGGTGATCAACATTTTCAAGATAAATGTTATAAACGTTTAGGCGAACTTAGAGATAACGAAAACGTAACTGTTGTTATGGTTACTCATGATTTAGATCGTGTTAAAGAATTATGTACTCGTGCTATTTGGATTTACAATGGTGAAGTACGTGAAGATGGAGAACCAAATAAAGTAATAGATAGTTATATGGAAGTATGTAAGTAGGTGATAAGATGCAATTATTTAAAGATTTAAAACAATATAGAGAATTCTTAAAATCTAATGTAAAAAAAGAAATAAGAGGTAAATATAAAGGTTCATTCTTAGGAGTATTATGGAGTTTTATTAATCCATTACTTCAAGTAGTAGTATATGCAATTATATTCCCATATATTATGCGTATGAGTATGGACCACTATCTAATCTACTTAATTACAGGTATTATTCCATGGACTTTCTTTACAACAAGTATTAATACAGCAATGATTTCAGTTCTTGTTAATGCTAATATTATTAAAAAGGTATATTTTCCAAGAATTATTTTACCAATATCTAGTGTTACAAGTGCTTTAGTAAACTTCTTAATATCATGTATTATCATTTGTATATTTATTCTATTTAGTGGTATGGGATTTAGTATTTATTTAATCTATTTACCAATTATAGTAGTTATTCAATACATTTTATTACTTGGTATTACATTTATCTTAAGTGCAATTGATATCTACTCAAGAGATATAGAAAATATAATGATGTTCTTAATAAATATGTTATTTTATGCAACACCAATATTATATAAACCAGATATCTTCCCAGCAAAGATGCAGTGGGTATTAACTTTAAATCCGATGGCTCATATAATTAATGCATATCGTGATATATTTTATTATCAACGTACACCAGAATTTATTAGTTTAGCAGCAGTCTTACTAGTAAGTATTGGTATATTCTTTATCGGCTATAGAATATTTGAAAAATTACAAAAGGGATTCGCAGAAGAGGTTTAGTATGAAAAACAACTTTGAAGTGACTTTAAGCGGTTATAAAAGAATATATTTATGTATAAAGGGAAAGAAGAAAGACAATGATACTCTTTCCCTTTTAGTCGATAATAAAGAAGTAAAATTAAATGTTGAAGAACAATTAAATCATAATTCAATATTTGCTAAAAAAGATACAGTTAAGTTTTTTACAGCGATAGCTTATTTAAAAAGAAGTAGTCGTAATATTAAATTATATTTTAATGATGAATTAGTATATGAATACCAAACTAATTATTTTAAAACTAGTTTCTTAATGTTTAAGAAATCAGTTGAAAGAGTAGGAATGATTGGTAAAAAGATTATTAAAGTATTTAAAAGACATGGTGGTTTTATTCCTCCATATCTATTAAAAAGATATTTTATTTCATTCCTAAATAAATTTAAAGTAGATAAAGGAATGACCGCTACAGAGTTTTATAATCCTTTAAATCAAGATGATTATAATAAGTGGTTAGATGAAAATAAAGAAGTAGTTAAATATGAGAAGTTTAAATATAATCCTTTAATTTCAATTATTATTCCAGTATATAATGTTGATCCTAGCTATTTAGAAGATTGTTTAGATAGTGTTTTAGAACAAACATACACTAACTTTGAAATATGTATTGCTGATGATCATTCAACAAACAAAGATACTATTAAAACATTAAAAGAATATGAAAAGAAAGATAAACGTATTAAAGTAGTTTATCGCAAGAAAAATGGTCATATATCAGAAGCTAGTAATAGCGCTATTGAAATAGCAAAAGGTGAATTTATTTCACTTCTTGATAATGATGATGTTCTTGATAAAGATGCATTATATTATGTAGTAAAAGAATTAAATAATAATAAAAAATTAGATTTAATTTATACTGATGAAGACAAATTAGATTTTAATGGTTTATTTAAAGATCCTTATTTTAAACCAGACTATGCTCATGAAACATTTACAGGAGCAAATTATATTTGTCATTTTACAACTATTCGAAAAAGTCTTGTTGATGAAGTTGGTGGCTTTGATAGTAAATATAATGGTGCTCAAGATTATGATTTATTCTTAAGAATAATAGAAAAAACTAAAAATATTTATCATATACCAAGAGTTTTATATCACTGGCGTATGAGTGAAACTTCAACAGCAGCTAATTTATGTAGTAAAAATTACGCAGTTGAGGCTAGTGTAAAAGCTCTAGAAGCGCATTTTAAAAGAATTGGTAAAGATGCTACTATTACATTTATGCCAGATAGTAATATGTACTATGTTAATTATGTAGTAAAAAAAGAACCTAAGATTAGTATTTTAATACCAACAAGAGATCTTAAAAAGATTACAGAAAGATGTCTTAAATCAATTTATAAAAGGACAAATTATAAGAACTTTGAAATAGTTTTACTTGATAATGGTTCTGTTAAAAAAGAAACGTTAAAAATGTTTGATAAGTATAAAAATAAATATGATAATTTTAAAGTTGTTCGTATTGATGAAGAATTTAATTATTCAAGAATTAATAATATCGGAGCTAAAGAAGCTACAGGTGAATATCTAGTTCTTTTAAACAATGATATTGAAGTTATTAGTGAAAATTGGCTTACTGATATGGTAGGTTACGCAATGCAAGAAGATATTGGTTGCGTTGGAGCTAAACTTTTATATCCAGAAAGAAGTATTCAACATGTAGGTGTTCTTCTTGGTTTAGGCGGTATCGCAGGACACATTTATTGTGGCTATGAAAATTATAATTTAGGATATTTTAATGTTTTAGCTACACAAAGAAATGTAAGTGCAGTAACAGCTGCTTGTTTGATGATTAAAAAATCTAAATATGAAAAAATAGGTGGCTTAGATGAAAAATTAAAAGTTGCTTATAATGATGTTGACTTAAATATGAAAGCCCTAGAAGCAGGGTATAGAAATGTATTACTTCCTCATACTATTTTAATTCACTATGAATCAGCTACGCGCGGTTCAGATATGGAAGCAGGTAAGAAAGCAAGATGGGAAAAAGAAGTTGCTTATATGAAAAATAAATGGGGAAATAAGATGTTAGAAGATAGTTGTTATAACATTAATTTAAGTAAAAATAGTAATTATCTTTTAGAAAAGAAAAATGGTGATTAGATGAAAAAGATTAATATTAAGAGATTAATAGGAATTACTTGTATACCTTTAATTTATCTTGCTATGTTCTTAGCATGTAAAAAGATATCAATAATTAATTTTTCCTATGACTTATTATTCTTAACAACTTTAGGTATTGTTTTCTTTGAATTACATTTTTTCTTAGATATTAAGAAAATGTATAACTGGATATTTAAATGGCGTGTCTTACTAGCAATAGGTATATTTGCCTTTCTAGTAGCAGCCGGATATCACGGTTCATCAATGTCATACTGGGATTATATTATTAATCCTCATACACAAGTTGAGGGTAGTAAACCAGTTTTAGGTGTTGTTAGAGGAATTAGATCAGATGAATGGATGGTAGGTACACCATCTAATATATCTAACTCATATAATAATTTTAGTAGATATAATGAAGTTATGAATGCTAAAGTAACTGATGTAAGTTTTTATCCAAGACTTCCGGTTAAAGGATTATCTGCTCTTACTAAACCAGCATATTGGGGATTTTTCTTCCTACCTTTAGAAAATGGTTATTCTTGGTTCTGGTATTTTGATATATTTTTCTCATTCTTACTTGCAATGCAATTATTCTTAATACTAACAAAGAATAACAAAATACTTTCTTATTTAGGAGCTTTACTTACAGCATATGCAGCTCATAATCAATGGTGGAATGGTTCTCAAGCTGTTACTTATGGATGTTTAGCTTTAATTACAATTTATTATTTTTATAAAACTAAAGATATTAAATTAAAATTATTGTGTTCTTTAGTATTAGGTTGGGCAGCAGCTTGCTTTGTTTCAATTATGTATCCAGCTTGGATGATTCCATATGCATACTTTTATTTAGCTTTATTTATTTATATTTTATATTTAAATAAGAAAGAGTTAAAAAAGACGGATATATTATATATGGTACTTGCACTTCTTGTATGTGCTGGATTATTCCTACCATTATATTTTGGTAGTAAAGATGTTTTAGCTCTTACTTTAAATACCGTATATCCAGGTAAAAGAGAGATGCTATCAGGAAGTAAAGAAATATTATATTCACTTTTATATCCAATTGAAATTCTTTTACCAATAAGTGAAAATATAAATCCTTGTGAATTATCAAATTATATATCATTATTCCCATTACCACTTGTAATGGCGATATATTATTTAATTAAGAATAAAAAAGAAGGTAAGAAGTTAGATATGTTTTTAGTATTAACTTTAATTCCTTTAATATTCTTAGTTGTTATGTGTACATTTAATATGCCTGACATATTATACAAAGTTACTTTACTTAGTATGTCAACAGTTACTCGTGCACAAAATATAATTGGTTATATCTCAATATTTATATTTATTTATATTTTAAATAAATATGAAGAAAAAGAACTTAACTATAAATGGATTAAGTTAGTTATTGGTGTTATTCTAGGTGTCTTAGTAATATATGGTGCTAATAAGATATTAATTATGGATAATGTTATGGATCTAAGTAAAGTTAAATTAATCTTAATAGGTATAATTAATGTTGTATTATTTGCTTTAGCAATTTTAAATTACAAAAAAACAAATAAATACCTAATAGGAATGTTAATATTCTTAAATTTAGCTTCAACCTTAACTATTCATCCTATTTCAAGAGGATTAAATATTTTATTTGATAAGCCATTTGCTAAAGAAATACAATATCTTACTTCTGTTGATAGTGATAGTAGATTCTTAGCTAAGAATATATTCTTATCAAATTATGTAATGGTAAATGGTGGTAAATCTATAATGTCAACTAATTATGTACCTAACTTTGATGTATGGTATAAATTAGATGAAACTAAAAAATATGAAAATGTTTATAACAGATATGCACATATTGATACAGAAATTACTGATGAAGAAACAACTTTCTCAATAGTGCATGAAGACGCCATTAAAGCAAGTATAAACTATAAGGATATATGTAAGATTGATACTGATTATGTTGTATATCCTGAAGAATTAGATTATCCAAATCTAGAAAAAATATATTACTATGATGGTATATATGTTTATAAAGCAGAATGTTAGTGGGTGATTAGATGAAAAATATTATTATTATAGGAGCAAGAGGTTATGAAGCTAAATATGGTGGCTGGGAAACTTTTGTTACTAATTTATTAAAAAATTATAATGATAAAGATGTTAATTTTCATGTAGTAGAATTAACTAATAATAAAAAAGAAGATTATACCGTTATTAAAAAAGGAGGGGTAAATTGTCTTGAGACATATGCCCCTAATAACGGATCTGCTATGATGTTTATTTATGCTTTAAGAGGTTTAAGACAAGTAAATAAATATATTAAAGATAATAATTTAGAAAATGTATTTGTTTATGTGTTAGGTTGCCGTATGGGGCCATTCTATCCATTTTTAATTCATCCACTTAAGAAACGTGGAGTTAAAGTATATTTAAACCCAGATGGTCTTGAGTGGACAAGAGATAAATGGAATTTTATTGTTAAAACTTATTTTAAAATAAGTGAAAGAGTAATGATTAAATATAGTGATAAAGTAATATGCGATTCTAAAGCTATTAAAAAATATGTTGATGAAAAATATAAAAAATATAATAAAGATACATATTTTATAGCTTATGGAGCATATTTAGATAAAGAAATTGTTAAAACTGATAGTGTTAAATCATTATTTAAAGAATATAAAATAAAAGAAAATAATTATTATTTAATTGTAGGTAGATTTGTTCCGGAAAATAATTATGAAATAATTATTAAGGAATTTATGAAAAGTAAAGTTAAAAGAGACTTAGTAATTATTTCTAACATTGAAAACAATCCATATTATGAAGTATTAAAAGAAAAGACTCATTTTGATCAAGATAAACGTATCAAATTTGTTGGTAGTTTCTATGATGCAGTTGGACTTGTTTATATTCGAAATAATGCTTTTAGTTATCTTCATGGACATAGTGCTGGTGGAACTAATCCTTCATTACTTGAAGCTTTAGCAACTACCAATTTAAACATTTTATTTGATGTAGCTTACAATAAAGAAGTAGGAGAAAAAGCAACTCTATATTTTAATAAAAAAACTGGTAGCTTAAGTAAAGTATTAAATAAAGTTGATACTTTTACAAAGAAAGATTTAAATAAATATGGTAAACTTGCTAAAGAAAGAATTTTAAAAGAATATACATGGGAGTATGTCGTTGAAAGATATAAAGAAATTTTTAAATAATAATTTAATATTTGCAATCATTGTATTCTTAGTTTGTTTTATATTCTCAGTATTAATACCTTATTATCAAGTGCCTGATGAGTTTAAGCATATTGGATTCATCTATCAAGAATTAGGATCTGATATTGATATTAGTTATGAATCATATGCTGGTGGTAAAGATATTGCGCTTGATCTTAATAAAAAGTTTGATATTAAAAACTATGATTTAAAAGATAAAGGGCCTAAATTAACTTTAGGTACGCCAAAGATTACAATGCTAGGTCATTTACCTCAAGCAGTCGGTATTTTAATAGGTAATGTATTTAAATTGCCTTATGTGATTACTATTATATTAGGGGAAATGTTTGCCGCTTTATTCTATGCATTCTTTGTATATAAAGCATTAAAGTATTATCCTTATAACAAATTACCATTTAAGTTGATAATGCTTTTACCTATTTGTATTCAACAAGCAGGGTCATTTTCTTATGATGTAATGTTATTTAGTTTATCTTATTTATTAATAGCTTATATACTACATATTAAAGAAAAGAAAAATGAGTTTGAAACTAAAGACGCTATATATATTCTCTTAATGTTAATGGGGATAGCTTTAGTAAAAATACCTTATATTTTATTAGGAACATTAATATTCTTAATACCTCTTAAAAAATATGATTTAAAAATAGGTAAATTTGTAATCAATGAAGATGTTATTAAAAAGAATAAAATATTTATTATAATAGCTTTTATAATTATTTTTATTCTTGGAATACTAGTAGTTAAACGTATAGGTGAATATAATGTGTTACTTGCATTCTTATTAAATCCAATAGGTTTAATAAAAACGATTTTCTTTACTTTAAAAGAACATGTATTTGGTTATGTTTATACTTTAGTAGGTAATTTAGCATGGCTTAATATTAAAACATCTTATATATATGGAATATTTATCTTCCTAACATATTTCATCTTTATGACTTGTGTTAAAGAAGAAAAGAAAGTTAATTTAAGTAAAAGAGATAAAATATTTATATTTATATTTATTCTAATATTCTTTATAATTATTCAACTTGCTTTATATGACTGGACAGTTCGTAATGTATATGATTTTAAAGAATTTAGTGGTATAGGAATACTTGATAAAGTAAAATATATAAGTGAACATAATATTGGAGTTAGTGGTGTTCAAGGAAGATACTTTATACCATTATTACCATTATTTAGTTTACTATTTGTGCGTACTGGGAAAAATAAAAATATAAAAATATTTAAAATATATGAAATAGTATATTATATAATTTTAGTAGGCTATTTAGCTTACGTTATTATAAATAGATTTTGGATATAGGAGGGTTTATGAAAAAGTTTGGTAAAGTATTTAGATTAATAAAAAAGGCTATCTATTTTGCTTGGTATAGACATCATTTTTTAATACCACCAAAAGCAATGAAAAAATATATTAAGTCATTCATTACTGTTCTTAAAAGAAGTGGTGGTGTATCTACTCTATATGTTGATAGTAAGGCTTATAATAAATGGATTTTAGAAACAGAAAAAGATTTTGTACATAAGAAATTCAAATATAATCCATTAATATCTGTTATTATTCCAACATATAATGTTAGTAGAAAATTACTTAGTGAATGCTTGGATAGTATTTTAGAGCAATCATATACTAATTTTGAAATCTGTATTGCTGATGATAATTCTTCTAATCCAGAAACTAAAGAAACTTTAGAAGAATATAAGAAAAAAGATAAACGTGTTAAAGTAGTTTATCGTAAGAAAAATGGCATGATTTCAAAAGCTAGTAATAGTGCTATTGAAATAGCAACCGGCGAATTTATTATGTTAGTTGATAATGACGATACTGTTGCTAAAGATGCTATGTATTTTATGGTTGAAGCTTTAAATAAGAATAAAGAATTAGATTTTATTTATTCAGATGAAGATAAACTTGATTATAATGGTAAAAGAATTGAACCACATTTTAAACCTGATTATTCGCCAGACACTTTTATGGCAGTTAATTATATTTGCCATTTATCAATGATTAGAAAAAGTATTGTTGATAGTGTAGGTGGTTTTCGAAGTGAATATGATGGATCACAAGATTATGATTTATTCTTAAGAGTTGTTGAGAAAACAAACAATATTTATCATATACCAAGAATTTTATATCACTGGCGTATGAGTGCTACTTCAACAGCGGGATATTTAGGAAATAAAGATTATACTAATGATGCTTCAATTAAAGCTTTAACTGATGCTTTAAAAAGAAGAAAGATTAAAGGAAAAGTATATCCTAATCCTAAAGTAAGTACATATTTAATTGATTATGAACATGATAATCCATTAGTTTCAATTATTATACCAACTCGTAATTATGGTATATTAGTTAAAACATGTGTTGATTCATTATACAATAAATGTACTTATAAAAATTTTGAAATTATCTTAGTAGATAATGATTCTGATGAAGAAGAATCAATTAAATTATTTAAAGAATATGAAAGTAAACATAAAAACTTCCATATTGTAAAAGCAGAAGGCCCATTTAATTACTCAAAGATTAATAATTTAGGAGTTAAAAAATCAAAAGGTAAATATATCTTACTTCTTAATAATGATACAGAAGTAATTGAACCTGATTTCCTAGATAAAATGGTAGGATACGCTAGTCAAAAGCATGTTGGAGCGGTTGGTATTAAATTATTATATCCAGATAATAAAGTTCAACATGCTGGTGTTGTTCTAGGTTATGGTGGTGTAGCTGGACATATTTATGTAGCCGCAGATAAAAATGATTGTGGTTTAATGGGAAGACTTGTTATGCCATTTGATTATTCAGCCGTAACAGCCGCTTGTTTACTTGTTTCACGTAAGAAATGGGATGAAGTAGGAGGTTTAGATGAAAATCTTACCGTAGCTTTAAATGACGTTGATTTTAACTTAAAATTACTTAAAAAAGGATATTATAATGTTTGCTTATCAAATATTACAATGTATCACTATGAATCTCGTTCACGTGGATACGAAGTAACAGAAGAAAAAGCTAATAGATTTAAAAAAGAACAAGAATATATGCAAGATAAATGGAAAGATTATCTTGATAATGATAGATTCTTTAGTAAAAACAATTTTTAGAAGCGTAAAGCTTCTTTTTTATGCTATAATATGCCTAGATATTTATTAAAGGGGAAATACTATGAGAATTTCAATAATAACCACTTCTTATAATTCTGGTAAAACTATCGAGGATACTTTAAAATCTGTTTTAAAACAGGATTATGATAATTATGAATATTTAATTATTGATGGTAAAAGTAAAGATAATACTTTAGATATTGTTGATAAATATAAAGATAAATTCAAAGGCAAATTAAAAGTAATATCAGAAAAAGATACAGGTTTATATAACGCTATGAATAAAGGTATTAATTTAGCAAGTGGCGATATCATTGGTTTTATTAATTCAGATGACGTTTTAGCGAGTACTCATGTATTTAGTGATATAGTTAAAAATATAAAAGATGTAGATGGAGTATATTCTAATTTATTAATGTTAGATAATAAATTAGAAAAACCATATCGTTATTTAAAGTATGGTAATGTTAAGAAAAGATTAGCTTGGCATCCACCACACCCAACTTTATATTTAAAAAAAGAAGTGTATGCTAAATATGGATCATTTGATGAAAAATATCATATCACAGCTGATTTAGACTTTATGGTTCGTATCATTAATAAAGATGTTAAATTAAAATATATTGATAAGACTTTTGTATTTATGCGTAGTGGTGGAGTTAGTACTAACGGTTTAAAAGGATACTATAATAATTTTAAAGAAAGTTATAAAGTGCTTTTAAAGAATAAGGTAAAATTTCCTTTAACAGCGAATATCTTACGTATTTTAGGATTATTTATTGAAAAGAATAAAGCTAAAAAAATTGATATAAATGCATTAAAAAAATAGAAGCAATGCTTCTATTTTTTGTTATTTATGATATACTTATTATGGTGATAATATGGGCGTATCTAAAAAGAAAAAAATTATTTTTATAATTATTGTAGTTCTATTTTTATTAGCAGCCGGTTTTGATATATATTATTTTATTGATAGACATAATAAAGAAGTAAAGAAAACTAATAAAGAACATAGCTTAATCTTAAAAAATATTAAAGCAAATTATAATACTTATGTTAAAACAGTTAATGAGACAGCTTTATATAAAAAAGATAAAGATAAATATGTTTTAGCAGGATCTATTTCAGGTGATATGAATCTCATCTTAGAAGATAAAAAAATAAAAGACTATAAAGATGAGTATTTTAAAATAAAAGATTTAGATTATTATGTTAAATATACAAGTGTTAGTAAAACTGATGAATTTACATATGATACGCGTTTTACAAATTATATTCCGTTTAATAAGAATGTCGTAACTGAAGCAGTTACAAGATTCTATGATGATAAGGGGAATAATTTATCAATTAAAGAAGGTATTGATTTACCACTTTTAATTAATGATACAGATAAATATTATGTAGCTTATAATAATCAATTATTCTATATCAAGAAAGATGAAGCAACATTAAAAGATAATAGTAATACGCAAACTGTCGGAGCAGACCGTATTCCTGTAGTTTTGTATCATTATGTATATAATGATAGTAATAAGAATCAATGTTCAAATACTGTAATTTGTTCTAGTATTGCACAAGTAGATGAACATTATAAATATTTAAAAGATCATAACTACTATACAACTACAATGCGTGATTTAGATTTATGGTTAGATGGTAAAATTAATTTACCTAAGAATAGTATTACAATTACTATTGATGATGGTTGGTTTGTTGACGAAAATCTAAATTTACTTCGTAAATATGATTTACATGCAACACTATTTATGATTACCAGTCTATATAAGAATGCTAAAGTATATAATTCTAAATATATTGAAACACATTCACATACAGATAATCTTCACTATACAGGAGCTTGTCCTGGTGGACAAGGAAGTCCGATTAAGTGTTTAGATAAAAATAAAATATTAACTGATCTTAAATTAAGCAGAGAAAAATTAGATAACACAACATATTTTTCTTGGCCTTTCTATGAATATAATGATTATTCCATGAACTTATTAAAAGAAGCCGGATTTACGATGGCTTTTAAGGGTGGTAGAGAACATGCTACTAAAGGAATTAATAAATTCTTAGTACCAAGAAAAACAATTCATAACACAACAAGTTTAAGTGAATTTATATCAATGATAAGTTAGGAGGTTTTTATCTTGAAAAAAGAAATAATACATACTTTCGTTGTACTTGCTTATAAAGAATCACCATATTTAGAAGAGTGTATTAAGTCTGTACAAAACCAAAAATATAAATCAGAAGTTGTTATTGCAACTTCAACACCAAACGATTTTATAACTAAAATTGCTAAAAAATATAAATTAGATATTATCGTTAATAAAGGTAAAAAAGGTATTGGTTATGATTTTGATTTTGCTATTAAAGCTGGTAAAACTAAATTAGTAACTGTAGCTCATCAAGATGATATCTATGATTATGAATATTCTAGTAAAGTAGTTGAATATTATAATAAATATAATGATGCTTTAATAATATTCCCTAATTACTATGAAATGCGTGATACAGGTAATACTACTAATGGTATTAATATGCGTATTAAAAATATTCTTTTAAAACCATTATTAAATATTGCAAGAAGTAATGAACTTAAAAGAAAAAGAAAAGTACTTGCTTACGGATGCTCAATATGTTGCCCAGCCGTAACATTTAATAAAGATAAAGTTAAGTTTCCTATATATGCTAGTGAATTAAAGTGCGATGTCGATTGGAATGCTTGGGAAAGATTATCTAAATTAGATGGTAGATTTGTTTATATACCAGAACATTTAATGGGACATAGAATTCATAGTGATTCTACAACAACTGCTATTATAAAAGATAATATTCGTACCAAAGAAGACTATGAAATATTAAAAAGATTCCATAATAAAGTAGTAGCTTATTTAATAGCTAAAGTCTATTCATTATCGGAGATAAGTAATGGCAAAAAATAATTCATATAGTTTATTAAAATTAACAGCAGCTATTATGGTAATTGTTTCCCATATTAGGCCTATATCAACAGGGGAAGTAAATAGTGTAAGTAGCTTCCTAGGGAAGTTTGCTGTAAGTATATTCTTTGTTATTAGTGGATACTTTATTACTAAAAGTTGTATTGGGGCAGATGCTAAAACATACTTTGTAAAAAGAGTTAAAAGAATATTCCCACCATTAATTATTATGTTATTTATAACTACATTTTTAATAGCACCAATATTCTATGATGAAAGTTTATTTACTTATTTAAATAGTGGTTCTATTTTATATTTTGTTATGAATTCACTTCTTATAACAACCCATAAAATAAGTGGTGTATTTGTAAATAATGTTTATAGTGATTCAATAAATGGATCTCTTTGGACTATACCAGTAGAATTTTTGTGTTATATAGGAATATTTATTCTTTATAAATTGAAAATATTAGAAAAGAAGAATCTTAAATTACAAATAGGTTTATTAGGATGTGGCATATTAGTAGCTGCGCTACTAATAAATAATGCATTATTTATTCCTTTATCTTTAGCTCTAATATTTTATATGAGCGGTTTATTTTATATTCATAAGGATAAAATTAAATTTGATTTAAAACTAACTTTAGGATTAACTGTTATATTTATAATAGCTACTATCTTAGGATATTTTGATATAGCTAAAATAACAATTCTTCCATATATTATTTTATCGATAGGTTATAACTTTAAGTTCCATATTCCTGTTTTAGAAGATATAACATATGAAATATATTTATATTCATTCTTTATTCAACAATGTGTATGTGCATTATTTAATGGGCATATGAATATGTATTTAAACTTAGTTATAGCGCTTCCAATTATTCTAATTATTGCTTATTTTACTAATAAATTAAATAAATTAGTAATGAAGCGTATCTAGCTCATTTTGACAAAATTGTCAAAATATGCTATTATTAATACATAAATTTGATTGGCGCATTATTCTAGTCAATGGGATTTATTACGAAGATGGACCTAAAAAGCCATTAAAGAGCATATCTGTGAAGCCTGTGGTGCTTGCTTCTTACGCCCAGTTTGGGGTGAGTGCTGGAGGAAATGAAATATTGGGCGACCGTAATGGCATACGATCCCGACCCAATGTTTTGGGAGACCTAGTCTTGTGGTAAGCATATACATATATTGCATATTGACTTGACTTATTACGAACTAGGATTAAACCTATCATGTGGCGAAAGCTATGGATAGTGTAGCTTGTCTTGAGTGAGTACGAGGGATAAACGAGCAATTTTATTTAATTTTTAGCTAGAATCAAATAAAGATCGCGTTTTGAAATCCTATTTGCAAAAAAGAATTAGTAATAAATTAGTTGCTGAGGAAATCTCCTAGAGTGTAATATCAAATAGGTTTATAGTGTGTACTAAGTGGTAATCAAGTCGTATGACCGGTAACGCCATACACAATTCTTTAAAGGGGAACCGCATTTCTGGTAACGGATTTGTAGAGTTGGGGGAAATCTTACTTGACCTAAGACACAAAGTTAACTATTTGGTTAGCCATCGATTTCAATTAATTAGGACGTAAGTCCTTTTTATTTTTGTGTTATAATGGATGTAGGTGATAATATGTTTAAAAAAGAAAAAAAGAAAAATTCAAATATAGGATGGATATTAACAATATCTTTATTAGCTTTTGCTATATCATTTGTCTTTTCCTTTGCGTCAACATCAATCTTAAATGATGTTAATATGATTGTGGGAATAATAGTATTACTAGTATTTATATTTATTGGTATAATGTTTGATATGATTGGAGTAGCAGTAACAAGCGCAGATATTGGCCCATTAAATGCGATGAGTGCAAGAAAAATTAAGGGTGCGGATATCGCGGTATTAATGATAAAAAATAGTGCTAAAGTAGCTTCTGTATGTAATGACGTAGTCGGTGATATCTGTGGCATTATCTCAGGTACTGCAGCAGCTACATTATCCGTATTAGTAGCAAACGCTTTAAATTCATCACTTTTACTCGTATCTTTAATTGTAACAGCAATAACTGCTTCTCTTACAATCGGAGGTAAAGCAATATTTAAAGAAATAGCTATTCGAAATAGTACTTCAATAGTATCGGCAGCAGCTAAGATAGTTTCTTTATTTTATAAGGTAAAAAAGTAGGTTTTCCTACTTTTTTTAGTATATGTATGTTATAATAAAAGAGGTGAGCATTATGAAGAAGATTTCAGTAGCAATAGTAACTTACAATCATGAAAAATATATCAAACAAGCTCTTGATAGTGTATTAAAACAAAAAGGTGATTTTAAGTTAGAAATTATTGTTGGTGATGACTGTTCAAAAGATAAAACAAGAGAAATATTAAAAAAATATAAAGAAAAACATAAAAACATAAAATTAATTTTAAATAAGAAAAATGTAGGAGTTGCTCAAAACCTAGTAAATGTATTTAATAAAGCAACAGGAGATTATATTGCTGTTTTAGAAGGCGATGATTACTGGGAAAGCACTCGTAAACTAGATAAACAATTTAAGTTTTTAGAAACACATCCTGATTACTTTTCTTGTGGTCATGATGTATATGTTAGAAATCAATATGGTGAACTGTTAACTAAAGATATTCCTCTTTATATGTATCATGAGGAATATGAAAGACCTAAAGAACTAGCTAAATATAATTATTATCCAACATTAAGTATTATGTATCGCAATGAAAATGATATTGTAAATAAAATAGCAGATGCTACTATCGGTGCTAAATTATGTACTGATTATGCAATAAAAACATGCTTTGTTATAGAAGGTAAAGCTAAAATACTTAAAGATAAGTTAGGTACTTATCGATATGTTGTTAATGAAAACTCCTATAGTTCTAGAGGACTAGCTGGAGTATTAGTAGGATATAATGATATTATCTTTGAATTAGGTAATATTATTGATAAGAATCCTAATTATAAATATATTAAAGAGATTAAGAAAGATTTATTTTATCGTATTAGAATAATGATCTTAATATGTATAAAATCAGGCAATTTTAAGAAATTAAAAGAATTCTTAAAATATATAAGAAAACGTTATGGTATAGGTAAAGTGATAAGTGCAATCATTTTACTTCCTGCTGCTGTATGTAAATATGTAATATTAATTATGTCTCTTAGAAAGGGATGGAAATAATGAATAAAAATGAGAAGATATTAGTAACACGTCCAGTTTTACCAGATTTTGAAGTATATTCTTCTTATGTTAAAAGAATATTTGATAGTAAATGGTTAACTAATCAAGGACCACTTCATCAAGAGTTTGAAGGTAAATTAAAAGAATTAATCGGTAATGATGATATAACACTATTCTGTAATGGACATATGGCTTTAGAAGCAATGCTAAAAAGTTATAATTTTAAAAAAGGTAGTGAAGTTATCACAACTCCTTATACATTTATCTCAACAATTAATGCAATTGTTAATAATGGATTAAAACCAGTATTCTGTGATATTAAATTAGATGATTTTACAATTGATGAAACTAAAATAGGAAGTTTAATTACTGATAAAACAGTAGCTATTATGCCAGTTCATGTATATGGTTTTCCTTGTAATGTAGAAGCAATTGATAAGATTGCTAAAAAGCATAATTTAAAAGTATTCTATGATGGAGCCCATGCATTTGGCGTAACTATTAACGGTAAATCAATTTATAATTATGGAGATGCTACAATGGCATCATTCCATTCAACTAAGTTATTCCATACAATTGAGGGTGGTATGGTAGTAGGCAATGATGGATACCTACATGATCATTTAACAATCTTAAAGAATTTTGGTATTAATGAAAAAACAACATTAGTTGAAGAATCAGGATTTAATGCTAAGATGAATGAATTTGCTTGTGCAATGGGATTATCTTTATTGCCAGAACTTGATAGAATAATTGAAACTCGTAAAGAAAAAGTTGAATTATATTATGATTTACTTGAAAGTAATAAAGGTATTGATACATTTAAACCTAAAGAAGGAGTTAAATGGAATTATTCTTATTTCCCTGTTATTATAAATGATGAGAGTGGAATTACAAGAGATGAATTATTTGAAGCATTACAAGAAGAAAATATTTTCTCAAGAAAGTATTTCTATCCACTATGTTCAGATAATGATTACACAAAGGTAAAAGAAAAAGATATTAAGAATGCTAGATATGCATCAGAACATGTTTTATCTTTACCTCTATATCCTGATTTAGAGGATGAACAAATTAAATATATTTGTGAAACAATTAATAATAAAGTGAAGGTTTTAAAGAAATAGGTGAGAATATGAGTAGTTTTTATACTGAAGAAGAATTAAAGGGATTAGGACTTGCTTCATATGGAGAAAATGTTTTGATCAGTAGAAATTGTCAAATATATGGTGCTAAAAACATAAGTATTGGAAATAATGTACGTATTGATGACTTTTGTATCTTAAGTGGTAAGATTACATTAGGAAGCAATATTCATATTTCAGCAGCAGTATTAATATTTGCTGGTGATGCCGGAGTATCATTTGATGATTTCTCAGGAATTTCATCTCGTTCAGCAATTTATGCCGCTACTGATGATTATTCAGGAAAATATATGACAAATCCAACTGTTCCTGAAGAATTTAGAGGAGTAACTGAAGCTCACGTACATGTTGGTAGACATTCATTAATAGGAACAGGTTGTACAGTACTTCCCGGTGTAACTGTTGGTGATGGCGCTAGAGTAGGTGCAATGAGTTTAGTTAATAAATCTCTAGAACCAAATACTTTAAATATTGGTATTCCATGTAAGAAATTTAAAGATCTTGAAACTGGATACCTAGAACTTGAAAAACAATATGTAAAGAAAATGGGTAAATATGAAAAATAATGATAAGAAAAATATAGTTTGGAATTTAATTGGAAGTACATTTTCTTCTTTCTCCTCATTATTTTTCTTAATAGCTGTTACAAGAATAAATGGGGTTAATGAAGCTGGTATTTTTAATATTGGATTCTCTGTTGCTTGCTTATTTTTTACAGTAGGTTGTTATTCAGGAAGAGTATTCCAAGTAACAGATACTAATAAGAAGACTGATGACTCAGCATATTTTTATAGCAAAATAATTACAGCATTATTAATGCTTGTAATATCATTTATATACTGCTTTGCTAAAGATTATAGTATGCATAAATCTATTATTTTAATAAGTTTAACAGTATATAAAATGTGTGAAGCATTTGCTGATGGAATGTACGCTATAATTCAAAAGAAAGATGAATTATACAAAGTAGGAAGATCATTATTTGTAAAAGCAATTATTGGTATTAGTTTATTTATCTTAACTGATCATTTAACTAAGAGTATGTTTGCAGCAATAATGATGCTTAACCTTGTAAATATCTTAGGTATATTCATCTATGATAAAAAGAATTTAAAATTAGTTAAATTTAAATTAAATAAATTTAATAAAGAAAAAGTATTTGAAGTATTTAAAACTGGTATTTATTCGTTTGGATTTTCTTTCTTAACTTATTACATAATAAATGCTAGTAAATATGCAATTGATAATAATCTAAGTAGTGAATTACAAACAATATTTGGTATAATCGCTATGCCAGCAAGTGTTTTATTACTATTTGGGCAATTTGTTATTCATCCTGTTTTAAATAAGTTAAAAAATACTATTAACGTAAATAAAAAAGAGTTTAATAATTTAACTCTTCAAATGATTAATATTATTTTAGTATTTGGATTAATTTCTTTAGTACTTGCATACTATTTAGGAATACCAGTACTTAACTTATTATATGGCGTCGATTTAACAAGTTATAGATCAGATTTACTTGTTATTATAATAGGAGCTACTATTTATGAGATAGCAATAATCTTGTCTACTTCCTTAATTGTGATGCGTTCAACATTATCACAATTAGTTATGTTTATAATTGATTCAATTATTACATTATTTATATCAAATATCTTAGTAAAAGAATATGGTGTATTTGGAGCATCTGTCTCATATTTAACATCAGTATCAATTCTTTTATTAATGTATATTATTGTTTATATATATAAATTAAAAAAATATAAATAATTATGAGGTGTGTTATGAAAAAACAAGAAGAAAAAATATTATTTATAATACCTGCTTATAATGAAGAAGCATGTATTAAAAAGACTGTTGAGACAATTTATAATTACAATAAAGAAAATAAAACTAATTATGATGTAATTGTAATAAATGATGGATCAACAGATAATACAGAAGAAATATTAAGAGAAAATAACATTAATCATGTTAAATTAATTAATAATTTAGGTATTGGTGGAGCTGTTCAAACTGGTTATAAATATGCATTAGATAATAATTATGACTATGCTATTCAATATGATGGGGATGGTCAACATAATGTTAGTTATGCTAAAGATATTTTAGAGCCACTTCGTGAGAATAAAGCTGATATGGTTATTGGCTCAAGATTTGTTAACAAGAAAGCAGAGAACTTTAAATCAACAGCTGCTCGAAGAATGGGAATTAATATGATTTCATTCTTTATTAAACTAACAACAGGTAAAAAGATATATGATACTACTTCAGGAATGCGCGCTATTAACAAGAGTATTATTAAAGAATTTGCCAATTCTTATCCAGTTGAGTATCCAGAACCAGTATCAACTACTTTAATACTTAAAAAGGGTTATAAAGTTAAAGAAGTTCATGTAAAAATGAATGAAAGAGAAACAGGAACTTCTTCAATAAGAGCATGGAAAGATGCTTATTATATGATTAATGTAATTTTATCAATATTATTTATTGGTAAAGGAGGTAAGAGATAATGCCAAAGAATTTAATAATTGCTGCTATAACATTTTTATTGGTGTTAATAGTAAGTGTTCTTTGTTTAGTAAGAAAAAGAAATATCTCAATTAAATATTCGCTTATTTGGTTATTTCCAAGTATAATGTTAATTATATTTACTTTAATACCGGGAGTAATGACAGGAATTACAGCATTCCTTGGATTTCAAACACCTTCAAATATGATTTTAACTATTCTTATTAGTTTTTCATTAGTTATTAATTTAGCTTTAACTGTTATTGTAACTAATCAAAAAGATAAGATTAGACTTCTTGTTCAGGAAATATCAATTATTAAAGCAGAAATGCCTAAAAAATAATTGCTTGTCAGGGGGATATTATGAAAGACAAAATTAGTTTAATAATACCTGCTTATAATTCAGAAAAAGTTATAACTAAATGCTTAGATAGTATTTATGATCAAACTCATAAAAATATTGAAGTAATTGTAGTAAATGATGGTTCCAAAGATGGAACCCTTTCTGTTTTAAAGAAGTATAAAAGAAAACATAAAGATTTAATAATAATTGATAAGGAAAATGCTGGTCAAGCTGAAGCTCGTAATGATGGAATTAAAAAATCAACTGGTAAATATATGATGTTTATAGATGCTGATGATTTTTTAGAAGTAGATTATTTAGAAGTTATGCTTAAAGCATTAAAAAAAGAAAAAGCAGATATTGTTATCTCAGGTTATAAAAATTTTAATGTAAATTATGAGATGCAATCTGTTGTTAAACGTAAAAATAATTCTTGGGTACAGTTTACAGCATGTACTCCTTGGGCTCGATTATATCGTAGTGATTTTATTAAAAATAATAATATATTATATCCTGATTTAAAATATTGCGAAGATTATGATTTTATTGTAATCGCAGCAAGTTTTGCTAAAAAGGTTGTGGCAATTGAAAACACAGGATATGGATATTATTACAACACAACAAGTTTAACTAAAACAATATATCGTTCATTTAAAGTTGATTTTATTAAGGCTGGTGATGAATTACTTGCGAGAATTAATAAAAAATATTATAAAAATAACTTTAAATTAATAAATTATACAATAATTAAACAAGCGATATATTATTTATTAGTAGCTGGTAAAAGAGCAACTCGTAAAGAATACATATTAAAACATAAAGAAGTATTTGACTGGCTAGAAGCAAACAATATTAAGGCTAAGATATATCCAAAAAAAGAGCAATTTTATATTAAAGCTGTTGTATTTATCTATTTATTATTAAATAAGTTGCATCTAATGAATCTATTTACTTTAATTTATTGTAAGGGTAAAGAAAATGGATAGTATAAAAGTATTTGTTCCAGGAAGACTATGTTTATTTGGTGAACATAGTGACTGGGCAGGAAAATATCGTTTAGAAAATGATGCAATTAATAAAGGGTATGCAATAGTAACTGGTATTGAAGAGGGTATTGAAGCTGAAATTAAGAAAGCATCTACTTTTAAAATTAAAAATGGATCTAAAAATTTTGAATGTGAAATGAATTTAGATAAGTTAAAAGAAGTTGCTGGTACTGATCCATATTGGTGCTATGCAGCGGGAGTAGCAGCTGTTTTAAAAGGTAAATATAATGTTGGTGGTATTGATATTGATATAACTAATGTTACCTTACCAGAGAAAAAAGGGCTTTCTTCAAGTGCTGCTTTATGTGTTTTAATAGCAAGAGCATATAGTAAACTATATAATCTCAATTTAGATATAAAAAAAGAAATGGATATTGCTTATCTAGGAGAAACTCAAACTCCATCTAAATGTGGACGTTTAGATCAAGCTTGCGCGTTTGGTAAAAAACCTATTTTAATGGAATTTGACGGGGATAAGATCAATTATAAGGAAATACCAGTCGGAGGAGACTTTTACTTCGTATTTGCCGATTTAATGAGTCATAAAGATACTGTTAAGATATTAAATGATTTAAATAAAAGTTTTCCATTCCCAAGATGCTTAAGTGATGAAAAAGTACAATACTGTTTGGGAGCTTTAAATGAGCTTAATGTTACTTTAGCTACTAAATTATTAAAAGAAGGGGATTCTTATTCTTTAGGTAAGCTAATGATTAAGGCTCAAAAAGATTTTGATAAATTAGTAGCCCCTAATTCTAGTGAATTAGAAGCACCTATTTTACACAATCTATTTAATGATTCAAAAGTACATGAATACTGTTATGGATATAAAGGTGTAGGTTCACAAGGAGATGGATCAATTCAGTTCTTATGTAAAGATAAAGAAAGTCAAAGAAAACTACTTGATTATTTGACTACTGATTTAAAACTAAATGCTTATTCTTTAACTTTTGATAAGACAAGTATTATAAAGAAAGCTATTATTCCTTTAGCGGGTTACGGAACTAGAATGTTTCCTGTAACTAAAGCTATTAAAAAAGCCTTCTTACCACTTCCTGATAAGGATGGTCTTACTAAACCAGTACTTATGATTCTACTTGAAGAATTATATAATTCTGGCATAACAGAATTCTGTTTAGTAATCGATGAAGAAGAAAAAGAGATATATGATGCATTCTTTAGTGATTTAAGTAAAGAGGTATATGACAAATTATCTCCTGAAGCCAAAAAATATGAAGATTTTATAAGAAAAATAGGCTCAATGGTAACCTATGCTTATCAAAAAGAAAAACTAGGTTTAGGACATGCAGTTAGCTGTGCTAAAGAATTTGCCGGTAATGAAGATGTACTTTTAGTATTAGGGGATCAAGTATATCAAACTAATAACGTAACTCCTGTATCTAAACAACTTCTTGATTATTATGCCAAAAATAGAAATGCAATTGTAACAGCATCTCTTACTCCTTTAGAAGATGTTTATAAATATGGTATTCTAACAGGAGAAATAAGTAATAATGCTAATGCATTTAGTGTTTCTAAAATGACAGAAAAACCTGATACTGATTTTGCAAGTAAATATTTATATACTACTAATGATGGAAAAAAAGAATATTATTCTGTATTTGGTGAATATGTTCTAACACCTAAAGTATTTGAATTACTTGATCAAAATATAAATAATGGTAAAACAGAAAAAGGGGAATACCAAATAACTTCTGTTTTAGATGAAATAAGAAAAACTGATGGTTTATATGCTTTTATTCCTGATGGAGAAATGGTCGATGTAGGTAATTCTAATTCTTATCAAAAAGCCTTTGTTAAGAGATTAGGAACATACCCTATAAAATAAAAAGTTATATAAAAAACTATTGATTTTACAAACAACATTTGATATAATCAATTTGTTGTTTGTAATGGCGATGTAGCTCAGTTGGCTAGAGCAACCGGTTCATACCCGGTAGGTCGTGAGTTCGAATCTCTCCGTCGCTACCATTTGTAATTAAACTAATTCATTTGAATTAGTTTTTTTGTTTGTTAAAAGAAAAAAGATGGTAACAAATTACCATCTTTTTATATTTTCCATTTACCTTGATCCATTAATAGAATCTTCTTTTTGTCTTTTGTTTCTGCTTCGACAGTTATGCTATCGTTTCCAAATACTAAATCAGTATGATATAAAGAAGTATTATAGTGATAATATCTAGCGCCATTTTTATCTATTTTTTCTTTATCGATATTTGCACATTCACTAATATAATATCCTAAAGCAAAGTGACAACCAGAATTTTCATCTAATAAAGGAGAATTATAGAAGTCTTCTAGTTGCGCTAGAGGAGAATCCTTTGGTACTAAAGCTATTTCACCAATTCTATTCATCTTATTAGGTTTATATAGTAAAATACCTTCAAAATTTTCGTTATTTGATTTACAACTTATTAATCTTCCTTTAGTAAATTCAAATATTGCTTTCTCTACCATAATGTCATAGTAGAATTTTTCTTTTCGTGATAAGACAATTTTACCTTCCGCTGAATAGCAATCTGGAGAAGTAAATATTTCGTAACCTGGATAATTAAAAAAATTAGTCTTACCATCTATATTATTAGGTTCACAGCACCAAATAGAGTGGGGATTTAAAGCTATTCTTAAATCTGTTCCCAAATTTGTATAGAAATTTAATTTACGAATACCCATTTTATTTAGTTCATTTTTTCTTTCTACTTTTTCTTTGACATCCTTTTTTAAAGCGTCATAACTTAATAAAGTTTTGCTTATTCTTAACCACAATTCATCTAATTTATCTTCGCTTCCAAGTAAACTTTCTGCCCACTTTTTATTAGGACAAGCTGTGACTGTTACATCTTCATTATTTTTATTATCCATTTTTTCAAATAATTCTTTGTTGTATCTTTTTAAATCTTTAAAATATTTACTACCAATGTCACCATAAAAGTCTTGATCTGTATCAGTAACATTCTCGAAATAAATATATTTTATATTTCCGATAGTTTTAGGATATTTAGGAATAAATTTTTCAATATCTGTTTCACTTGGATTTGTTTCATAAAATGCTTTAATTTCATCACTGTGAAAATCTTTAATAATTAAATTAGCTATATTAAATTCTTTCTTTAATTCCTCAAGTATATCTCTAACTTCGTCTAAAGGAAAACTTGCATTTAAAACTACTGTCGAATAATTACGATTACTTAAACTTACAGTTAATATATTACGTAAATATTCTTTTTTTAGATTTCTTAATTCTAAACTCATATATATGCCCCCATAAATTGTTTCTTATTATATACCACTATTTAATTAATATCAATATAAAAATAATATGTTATAATGATGATAAAAGATAGTGAGGTGTTATTATGAAAGGTAATGTATATATTCCTTTTAATGAAAGAAATAGTGAAGAATCAGTAATATATTTTACTAGAGATCTTAGTCCTGAAGGTTTAAAAAAGGCCTATGAGAAAGTAAATGAAAATATTGATGGTAATATTGCTATTAAACTACATACCGGTGAGCAACATGGCCCTAATATTATTCCATCTTCTTGGATTAAGGAATTTATTCAAGATGAATGTAAAAATGTTACTATAATTGAAACTAATACTTATTATGAAGGAGATCGTGATACAACTGAGAAACATCGTAAAACATTAGAAGTAAATGGTTGGAATTTTTGCCCTGTTGATATAATAGATGAGAATGGGACAGTTAATTTACCTGTTATGGGTGGTAAACACTTTAATTATATGAGTGTTGGTAAGAACATTACTAAATATGATTCACTAATTACTTTAACTCATTTTAAAGGTCATACAATGGGTGGCTTTGGTGGATCAAATAAGAATATTGGTATTGGATGTGCTGATGCTAAAGTAGGTAAAGCAATGATTCATTCAAATCCTGGTGAAGGACAGTGGTCAGTTAATGAAGAGGAATTCATGGAAAGAATGACAGAATCTACAAAAGCTACTATTGATCACTTTAAAGAAAAAGTTACATTTATTAATGTTATGCGTAATATGAGTGTTTCTTGTGATTGCGAAGGAGTTAGTGCGGAACCTGTTGTTACACCTAACGTTGGTATTCTAGCAAGTAGAGATATATGTGCTTTAGATACTGCATGTGTTGATATTGTTTTTGCGATGAAAGATAGTGATGGTAAAACATTACAAGAAAGAATTTTATCACGTCATGGTTTAAGACAGTTATCTTACATGCATGAACTTAAAATGGGAAATACTAAATATAAAATAATTGATATTGATTCTAATAAGAAAATAACGCTTGCTGAAATAACTGCTGATTTAAAGCCTTTTTCAAATTAATATCTTGAAAATGAAGAGTTTGTATGGTAGAATGAATATGTCATTTGAAATGGTCTGTTGGTGAAGTGGCTTAACACATTGCCCTCTCAAGGCAACATTCATGGATTCGAATTCCATACAGACTACCATAAAGAAAATAAGGAACTATATGTTCCTTTTTTTTGTTTTGTGATATACTAATATTGTGATGATATATGAATAGAATAGACAAAAAGAAAGTAAGTTTTCTAATATGTTTTATATTTGGTTTATTTCTAGCTTTTATAATTATTCAATATAATTCAATAAAGTTTGATTTTTCAAATGTTAAGACTATTGAAGTAGGTAATGATTATAATGTTGGAGCAACTTTTTTTAATCGTGATGTTAGTAGTCAAGTAGAAAAAAGTGGAAGTATTAATAATCAAGTAGTTGGTAAATATGTTATTGAATACTCATATACAACTTTTATGAATTTAACTAAAAGTGAAACTATTGAGGTAGAAGTTGTTGATAAGGAAGCACCAGCAATTACTTTAATTGGTAATTCTAAACTTACATTACCATTAGGTTCTAAATATATTGAGCAGGGCTATAATGTTAGTGATAATTATACAAAAAGTGTTTCGGTTGAAATTACTGGGGATATAGATACTAATAAAGTTGGAACTTATTATAAAACTTATACTGCAGAAGATTCTTCAGGTAATAAGTCAAGTGTTAAACGAACTATTGAAATAGTTGGTTAGGGGGATATAAATGGTTAAATATAAACTAGTTGTTCGTGATAAAAACGAATATAAAGAAGTAATATGGAATAAAGACGAATATGAAAAATTTGATCGATATAAGTTAAAAGATATTGATGAATTTACAGGTAAGTTTAAAACACATGTTGATTTAACTTCTGAGTTAATTCGTATAACAGCTTTAAATCCAGAATTAATAAATCGTAAATTACAAATTCGTTATGATTTTAGAGGAAGTAATAAGGCTGTTAGATACGGAATTGCTTTAGAAGATGATGCTAAATTCTTAGATCCATATTACATAACATCTTACTTAAATGAACATTATGATGATGAAATATTAATTGAAAAAATATGTAATCGTTATTCTAATACTCATGCATTAGGATATCCAGTTAATTTACTTAAAAAGCATTTAAGATCTTTAAAATTAGGACATCTTACAAAGTTTGATATGTATGATTATAAACAAGCTGTTTTAGAACTTGTAGACCGTATTGTTTATGTTCACGATAGTGTCGATTTTGCATATGTTATGGATAATAAGGGAACTGCTAAAGTAAACTATCGTCAGTTGCATGATTTAGGAATATTCTTAGCTTATGATTATAAAACTAGGAAATGGAAATCTGTTAAAGAAGCACAAGATGTTAAAGTAAAGACTAAAGCGAAAAAAGATAATAATATTCCAGGACAATATAGTATATTTGATTATTAAAAAAGAGATTATTAAATCTCTTTTTCTTTTCTTATATCTCTTAATTTTGATTCGTATCTAGCTGCTAAAGCATATTCTTTAGTTAAGAATTGTTCATTTTTTAAGAATGTCGAAGGTTTAAATATCTTCTTACGATTATTCTCTAATTTTTTAATAAAATCATTCTTTTCTTGTTCAATTACTTCTTCTAAGATGTCTATCTCTTTTTTATTATATTTAGTAATCATACGTTCTAACATCGATACATTTATATTCTTAAGTGATTTATATATTATTTTATTATGGCATCTTCTGATACCAATAATATTATTAGTAAGATTATCTAATTTTGTTTCGATTTCTTTTTTACGCTTCTTATCACTAGTTTCGCGATATAAAGTTTTAAGACTAATAATTTGATTACTTAAAGTATTTACTTTATTAATGCGAATATTAATTAATTCAGGTAGTGTTTTCTTAGTGCCATCTAAGTTGTATTCAATTTCTAGAATACTATTATCTCTTATAATATCTGGATGTTTAATTAAAATTGTATCAATATAATCTTCAAGTTCATTATAATCTTTAGTATTTTTAATATCATTAGTATTAATACTCTCAATATCTTTTAAGAAATCTAAATCTTTAAATAATGGATTATCTAAAAGATTTAGAAGCATTTTATTAGTATTCTTTTTTATATAAATATCTTTGGCAAAATACTCTTTATTACTACTATAAAAATCAGTATCATACATGTAGATAATATTTTCTTTAATAAAACGGTATGTATTTTCATCATATGTATAAGAACTTGTCATATTATTTTCAAGTTTCTTTACTAATTTATTTAAACAACTATTAATTAAATAAGTAAGGGCAGTTTTAAAATCAACTGTTCTTTTTAAATAATTAAATCTTGTTAAATTAATTAAAATATAATCATAATTAATATAATCTATTCTTGTATATTTACTATTTTTAAATAAACGATAATTATTATTAGATGGATATAAACCAATTACTTTGTAGTCTAGTTTACTATCGCTAGCATTTATATTAATTAAATAATTTATAAAAAATGTTTGTTCTTTAATAGTTTTTAATTCATTTTTTAAAATATTTTTAACATAAATAGTAAGAATATAGTTTTCTATTTCATTACTATAATCAAAATCATCGTTATTTATATAATTTCTAGCGATCTCATAACCATCTTTATCTAAAATTTCTTTTATTTTATCGATATATTCCTTATGTTTTAATTTTAAAAGAGGGGATATATATTTATTAAATACTTTCTCATTTTTAGCAAATTTAACAATTATTTGATCAAATAAGTTATCTATTTCTTTAGAATTTTTAATTTTATCTTTTAAATAAAGTTCGATATAGGTATTAAATAATTCCTCATTAATACGATCTTCTAATATGGAAGAATCTAAATTAAGAGTATTGATAATACTATCTTTATATGAATCTATATTATTATTAAATGTTAAGATATCTTCCATACTTCACCTCTATTATTCATTATAACAAAAAGTCTTATAAAATTAACTTTTTATATCTCTTCTTTACATAAAAAAGAAGGCTATTTAACACCTTCAATTTTACCATTATCATATTTCATATGTAAAAGATTTGGATCTTTATTAAGTCCTGGCATCGTATTTATACTACCAGCATGGACAACAGCAAGTTCAGCTCCTGTACGATATTCTACTTTATTAATTGTAAATGTATAATTTTCTGGACTTCCTAATAATTTAGGATTATCTGATATTGAATACTGTGTTTTAGCGATACATGGTAGGAAAGTAATATCACTATTTTTAGGATAATTTATATCACTTGTCCAGTTAATATCTTTAGTATGATATGTTTTAGTAATTACATTAGTAATAGCTTCTTTTATATTAGAAGCATTAGTAATTAATGGTTTTTTTAGTTTATTTGCATTCTTAGTTTCACATACTTTAGTAATTAAATTAGCTAAATCTATTGAACCTTTACCACCATTACTATAAGAATCACACACCATTACATCTAAATTATATTTATCTTTAATTAATTCTTTAACGTGGTTTATTTCTTTAGTAGTATCTGTATTAAATTTATTTAAACAAATTACAATATTATTTGTATAATTTTGCATATTTTCAATATGACGATATAAATTACAGATACCTTTATCAATATATTCAATACTTTCAGTGTTGATTTCTTCTTTTGGTGCATATCCATTATGTTTTAAGGCTCTTAAAGTAAAGTTAACTACGATACAGTCTGGGAATATTTGAGCGATAGGAGAGACGATATCTAAGAATTTTTCAGCTCCTAAATCCGCTCCAAAACCAGCTTCTGTAATTACATAATCAGCTTTATTTAAAGCATATTTAATAGACATAATAGAACTACATCCGTGCGCTATATTAGCAAATGGACCACCATGAACAATAATTGGATTATGTTCTAAACTTTGTACTAAATTAGGCTTTATAGCATCTTTTAATAAAATCATAACTGCGTCTGTACAGCCTAATTCTTTTACTGTAACAGGGATATTTTTACTATTATAACCTACAGTTATATTACTTATTCTTCTTTTTAAATCATTTGTACTAGTTGCTAGGCAAAGAATAGCCATTAATTCAGAAGCAGCAGTAATATCAAATTTTTCTTCTCTTTCACAATTTTTAGTATTAATTGTAATATTTCTTAAAGCACGATCATTAACATCTAGACATCTTTTAAATGTTACATTTTTAATATCAAGATCATTTCCTTGATAGATATGATTATCAATAACAGACGCTATTAAGTTATTTGCACTTGTTAAAGCATGAAAATCTCCTGTAAAATGAAGATTTATATCAATAGAAGGGGATATTTGAGCATATCCTCCACCTGTAGCGCCACCTTTAATTCCAAATACTGGTCCTAGTGATGGTTCACGTAATACCGCTACAGAATTTTTATTTAATAATCTTAATGCATCATTAATACCAATTGATACAGTAGTTTTTCCTTCACCATAAGGAGTAGGATTGATACTTGTTACTAAGATAAGATTACCTCTATATTTAGGATAATCTTTAATACTTCTATTTATATCATTATTAAATGGTGTTGCAGTATAGAATTCATTATATTCATTAAAAATATTGATTTTAGCCTTATCATTACCATATAATTCTAAGTTTTTACTATCAATATCTACCTTTTTAGCAACTTCGATAATATTCTCCATTTTAATACTATTTTCTATTTCTAAATCAGTCATATTATCACCTCACGTTAATATTATATCAAAAATAATAAAAAATGTTTGAAAATATTAAAAATATGGTATAATATATAAGCGTTTTAGGAAGGGGTAATATCTATGAATAAATTACTTTCCGTAAAGAAAGATAATAATATTGTTATTTATAGCGTTACTTATGATAAAGATAAACTTGTTGGATATATTAATTCCCTAGAGAAATTCTATGGTTACTCAGAATTTCCTACAATTAATACTCAAGTTAAAGATAATCGTTCACTAAGTATGGGTAAATATGATTTTATGAAAAAATACTGTACTGTTAGCGAAAAATATAAATTAGTGGAAGATTATGGTGAAAATGAAAAAGGTCTTCATGATGTTAAAATAACTATTAGTGTTCGTTTTAGATCTATTTTAGCAGACGCATTAAGAAAAACTTTCATAAACGATGAACCTCTTATAAACGCTACGGATTTCATCAAAGTTATGTATCATTTATATGAAATACCTACATCATTTACATTTGATCCATTATTAGATATGAATGAAGAAAATAAAGAATGGAATGATCCATCAAGAACATTTACAAGTATTGAAGATTATAGAAGATACATGGAATATAAGAAAAGAAGACTTAATGTTGATGATGTTATATTAAATAAAAGAGAAAATAAAACCTTATATAATGATTCAGAAAATATTCTAAATCGTTTAAATAGTATCTTAAAATATGAACAAGTTGGTATGTTTCCAATTGATGATAATTTACCAGAAATTCAAGTTATATTAAAAAGATTTGGTCAAAGAAACGAAAATATTGAAATTATTTTAGGTTCTTTAGAAAAAGCAAAAATAGATATTGATGGGGCTAAAACAATTAATGGTTTAAGTGCTGATATTTTAAATCGTTATAGCATTGAAATGGATGAACAACCTAAAGTAAAAGAACGTATTAATTTATACGAAAAAGTTAAATCATTTTTACAATTTTAAAAGCTTACAATATGTAAGTTTTTTTCTTTTTATGATATAATAAATTAGGCAAAGAGGGTATGAAGATGAAAAAGTGTGTTTTAATTATTAATCCTAAAAGTGGAAAGAATTTAGAAAGAGATTATCTATATAAATTTCAAAAGATATTAGATAAAGCAGGATATGAAACTGTTATCTATTTTACATCCCATGCTAAACACGCAACTGAATTAATTAAGAATATTGATTATGCGGATTTAGTTATATCTTTAGGTGGCGATGGAACATTTAATGAAGTAGTTACTGGTAACTTAGCAAGAAAAGAAAGATTATTACTTGCTCATATACCTGTTGGTTCTACTAATGATGTTGGAGCAATGTTTGGTTATAAGAAAGATCCTGTAGCTAATTTAAAACTAGCTTTAGATGGTGAAGTTAAAGGAATAGATATTTGTACTATTAATGATAAACCATTTGTTTATGTAGCAGGATTTGGTAAATTTATGAATATTCCATATGAAACTCCTCGTGATTTAAAGAGTAAATATGGCTATTTAGCATATATTATTGAAGGAGTTAAAGCTTTAGGTGGTGGAACTCCATTATATGAAATCAGTTATGAAGTAAATGGCGAAGTTAAAACCGGAGAATACTCATTTATGTTAATTAGTAGTGCTAATAGAATAGCGGGAATTAATAATTTTTATAAAGATGTTAAATTAAATGATAATAAATTTGAAGTAATATTATGTAGTTTAACTAAGAAACAAGAAATAGCAAGAAGTTTATATTATTTTGCAACTTCTAATATTACATCAGCACCCGGATTTGAATTTATTAAAACTGATAAATTATCTTTAAAATTTAAAAGTAAATTAACAGCGGCTTGGTGTGTCGATGGAGAAAAATTAGATGATTTAACAGACACATATAATATTAAAATAATTAATAATTTTAATATCTTAATGCCTAAGAAAAATATTAAAAAATTATTTATTGAGGAATAGTGGTTATGAAAGAAGATTATCAAAAGAAATTAGATGAGATTTTAGAACGTGTCTCAAAGAAAAAGAAAAAACAAAAATTATTGCTTCATGCATGTTGTGGTCCTTGTAGTAGTTATGTTTTAGAATACTTATCTAAGTATTTTGAGATAACCATTTACTACTATAATCCTAATATTGAACCTTTAGAAGAGTTTGATAAACGTGTAGAAGAATTAGAAAAACTTGTTAAAACAATGCCTCTACAAAATAAAGTAGAAGTTGTTGTAGAAAAAGAAGACCCTAAAGTATATCATGAGGCAATCAAAGGACATGAAAATGATAAAGAAGGTGGTAAAAGATGCTATATCTGTTATGACCTTCGTATGGATAAAGCAGCTAGCTATGCTAAGAAAAATAAATTTGATTATTTTACAACTACTTTATCAATAAGTCCTTATAAGAATGCAGGTTGGTTAAATGAAATAGGTGAATCTTTAGAAAAGAAATATAAAATTAAATATTTATATGCTGATTTTAAAAAGAAAAATGGTTATAAAAGAAGCATAGAATTATCAAAAGAATATAATTTATATCGTCAAGATTATTGTGGGTGTGCTTATTCCAAAAAAGAAGCTATTGAAAGACAAAAAAGAAAAGAAATAAAAGATGGTGTTGCTAATATTATGAGTTCAAGAAAAAGTAATGATTTTAAAGCAAGTTATAATGATTATAATGGTTTTCCTTTTATTAAGACTGTAATAGTATTATTCTTACTTATTGTAGGTATTAAAATAGGATTTCAATAT
Source organism: Caryophanales bacterium (assembly GCA_016282155.1). Taxonomy (GTDB): domain Bacteria; phylum Bacillota_I; class Bacilli_A; order RF39; family UBA660; genus RGIG4266. Next base: position 81,939 of record JAEEJY010000037.1, read on the forward strand.
AAAGATCAAATAGCTAATTTCTTGACGCCTAGTATTGCTAAACCAGCTAGTCAAAAAATAATTGAAGAAGAAAAGCATGAAATAGCGCAAGTTAATGAATACTATTTCTATGGGAATCATTTTAATATTAAAGGAACTTTAGAAACTGATGGTTTTGATGTTAATACTATTGATTTAATATTAGTAAATGATAATGATAATTATGTATATCCTTTAAAATATGAAGTTAATTCTACCGGAGTTGTATATTACTTTAGTAAAGAATTAAATGGCGGTATTATTTTAGATGATATTAAAGTTAATGATTATAATATGTATATACGTGTTATGACAAGTAAAAAAGAAGTATATTATGATTTATATAATAATACAGATTATAATACAACAACATATTACAGTATGAGTAAATATAATACTAAATTATTACTTCAAACAGATAATAATTTACTTAAATTAAATGTAAGTAATAATACTGATACTGTATATGATATTGTTATTGATCCAGGACACGGTGGCGATGATCGCGGTGCCTGCCTTAAAAAAGGATACTGTGAAGCAGAAAATACTTTAGAAATGAGTAAAATGCTTAAAACTAATTTAGAAAAACTAGGATACAAAGTATATCTTACAAGAGAAACTGATAAAACACTTAATAGATATGGTGAGGATGGAAGAATAGCTTTATCTTATAAAGCAAAAGGTAAATATCTATTCTCTATACATATGAATAGTTCTTCTAGACCTTATACAGGTTATGAAATATATGCACCATATAATATTAATTATGATTTTATAAAAAATATTAATAATGCTATTAAAAAAGTTGGTGTTGTTAAACCTTCAAATAATAAAGGATTTAGAATTACTGAAGGATTATATACACGTAATTTCTCTGATGAAGATATTGAAATAGTTAATAGTAAATGTAAGGATAATCCATATACAAATATATCAACAGAAACAAATTATTATTTTATGATAAGAGAAACGGGTGGATATATGACAGGAGCTTATGTTGATGGTAGAGAAGGTAATGATGGAAATAGTTACCGTAATTCAAACGTTGGTTTAGAAGCATATATCTATGAAGTAGGATATGTTAATAAAGAGGACGATTATAATAAAGTAATGACTTCAAAAGAAAAATATATGGAGGCCTTAGCAAAAAGTATCCACGAAGAGTTAAAATAGAGGTGATTAGATGAATATTCTAATTGTAGATGATGAAGAATTAATAAGAAATGTAGTTAAAGAATATCTTGAAGCTAATAATTATAATGTTATGGAAGCAGTTGATGGTAAAGATGCTATTAATAAAATAAAATTCAATGATTATGATTTAATTATTTTGGATATCATGATGCCTAATTTAGATGGTGTTAGTGTTTTAAAAGAGATAAGAGAAACTAAGGATGTTCCAGTAATTATGTTATCTGCTCGTAATCAAGAATACGACAAATTAGAAGGATTTGAATATGGGGCAGATGATTATATTACTAAACCTTTTAGTCCTAAAGAATTAGTGGCAAGAGTAAAATCTATCTTAAAAAGAACAAATAAAATTCATGATACATTTACTTATAAAGGTCTAGTTATAGATTATGAAGGACATACTGTTAGTATTGATGGTAAAGAAGTTAAGTATACACCTAAAGAGTATGAAATATTATGTTACTTAGTAGAAAATAAGAATATTGCTGTATCAAGAGAAACAATCTTAGAAAAACTTTGGGGCTATAGTTTCTTTGGTGATGATCGTACTATTGATACACATATTAAAAAAATTCGTAATGGTTTAGGTAAATATCGTGATTTAATAACTACAGTTCGTGGTATGGGGTATAAATTTGAAATTAAAGAAAAATAGTCTTAAATTTAAGACATGGTTATGTATTTTAACTTACTCTATTTTGATTCTTATATTACTTTGGACTATTCAAGTACTACTACTTAATAAATTCTATGAAAAATCAAAAACCAAAGATTTAAATAAAGCAATTAATGAAATAGTGGAAGCTTTTAATGATAATCGTTTGAGTAAAGATATTGAAAGCATTATTCGTGATAATGGGGTATGTGCTCAAATATATTTAGCAAAAACTAAAATATATGATATGTCTCATATTAATAAAGGTTGTTTTAATGAAATAAATAGAGACTTTATTAAGGAATTTATTAATAACAATGAAGAAAGTGCTACTTATAAATTTATTAATACAAAATTTAATAATAAAGTTCTTATTAAAGCAGTTAGATTTAATAATATAACTGTATTTGCTAGTACTTCTTTAGCGCCTATTGATGCAACTATTGCTATTTTAAGAAACGAATTTATTATCGTATCAATTATTGTTTTAATATTATCTTGCATAATTGGAGTAATTATTGCTAATAAATTAAGTAATCCTATTATCGAAATAAATAATGGGGCTAATGAACTTGCTAAAGGGAACTATGATAATAACTTAGTAGTTAATAATGGTATCTTAGAATTTGAAGAACTAGCTGATACTTTAAATAAAGCAAGTAGTGAACTTGCCAAAACTGATAAACTAGAAAAAGAATTAATAGCGAATGTTTCTCACGATATTAAAACACCGCTTACAATGATAAAAGCATATGCTGAAATGGTAAGAGATTTAACTTATAAAGATAAGAAAAAACGTGATGAAAATTTAAATGTTATTATCGATGAAGTAGATCGTTTAAATATTTTAGTTAATGATATGTTAGATTATTCTATTTTAGAATCTAAAACAAAAGAACTTGAAATAACAACTTTTGATATAACGAGCGTTATAAAAGATATTATTAAAAAATATACTTATTTAAGTGATATTAAGATTAATTTTAATAATAAAGATAAAGTTTTAGTATCTGCAGATTTACATCGAATTGAACAAGTTATGTATAATCTTATTAATAATGCAATTAACCATGTTGGGGAAGATAAAACAGTTACTATTAATATAATTAAAAATAGAATTGAAGTATCTGATACCGGTGAGGGAATTGATCCTAAAGATATTAATCATATATGGAAAAGATATTATAAGATTGATAAAACTCATAGAAGAGATAAGGTTGGTACTGGTATTGGTTTATCAATAGTAGCAGCCATCTTAAAACAACATAATTTTAAATATGGAGTAAATTCTATTAAAAATAAGAAAACTACATTCTGGTTCGAATTTAATCAAAAATAAAAAGTAGCTTAGCTACTTTTTTATTATATCTACTAAATGGGATGCTGCTCCAAGCATCTCTTTTTTACTAGATATTTGATATATATAATCAAGATATAAATTAAATTCATCTTCATTCATTTTATTAATATAAGTTCTTATATAGTCTGATGGACCTTCTGGACTAAAAATATCTATTCTAGTTAAATTAAGTTCTTTATTTAAAGCATTGATATCGTCTAATGTTAAATAACTATATAAATCTTTAGAATCAGGAGTTACTTTAAAATTAGTATCTACTTTATGATTATTTTTTTCATCAATTATTGTATGATCCATAAAACCATGTCTTATAATTGCATAATCATTCATACAATATTGAATCATGATAATACCATCATCTTTAATTAAGCGTTTTGCCTCATTTAAAGCCTTTATTTTTTCTTCCTTTGATATTAGATGATACATTGGTCCAAAAAGTAAAATAACGTCATATGAGGCATCTTTTAGCATATTTAAGTTAGTTGCATTAGCATTAATTACTTTTATATCTTTTGCTTTAGCCTCAATCATTTTAGCATTATGTTTAACTAGTTCTACAGCTGTTACTTCGCAACCTAATTTAGTAAGTTCTAGGGAGTATCTACCAGAACCTGCACCTACATCTAAAACTTTCATGCCCTTGGTTATATATTTTTTAATATATTTCATAGTTGTTGTAAATTCAACTATTCCATGACGATGAGTAAGTCTTTTATCTTCATTAAATTTATTATAATAAGTTACTAGATTTTCTTCATTCATAAAATCACCATAATTACTTTAACATACTTAAAAAATAAGTGCAATAATAATTGCTTTTAAGTAATTTTTTGTTATAATTTAAGTATGAAACAAAAGATAATTAACAGAAGAAACATTTTAAATACGATATTTTACTTGGGTTATGTAATCCTATTATTCTTTGTATTTACAAGACATGAGAATTGGTTTGATGAAGCCCAATCTTTTTTGCTTGCTAAATTACCAATAAATGAGTTATTTACAGCTTTAAAGAGTGAAGGGCATCCAATTACCTGGTATCTTATTTTAAAAGGATATATTCTTTTAGGATTTAAATATGAGTATGTAGGAATTATTTCGGTTATTTTTTCAAGTATTAGTGCTCTTATAATTTTAAAAAAATCAAAATTAAATATCTTTGTTAATTATATAATTTTATTATGTCCAATGTTTTTGTTTTATAGTGGGATAATTGCTCGTAGTTATAGCCTAATATTATTATTAATGACTATTCTAACTTTTATCTATAAAGATAGAGAAAAACATTATCTAAGTTACGGAATTATTTTATTTCTACTTTTAAATACGCATGTTATTATGTTAGGATTTGTTGCATCTATTTGTTTAATCGATTTATATAATGCTTTATTTAAGAATAAATATATATCTAAAGATTTATTTATTAGTTATTTAATTGTTTTAATAGGAGTATTTTTCTTACTTATTCAACTAACAGGTAGTTTAGATTCTAATATCCTAGTAACAAATAATAAGTTCTCTTTTAATCTTTTATATCTTACTTTAAGAAGTATTGGCTATGGATGCTTTTACTATACTAATTTAGTTAATATTGGTTTAATTATGTTTGGGGTTATAATTATCTATTTAATTCATAAAAAAGAAGATGAATTATTATTTATCTATTTATTCTCATTTATGTTTTTATTAATTGTATTTTCTTTATTATGGCAATATAGTGCCCATATGTCTCCAGGAATTATAAGTATTTTAATATTTATCCTAATGAATTTATATCTTAAATTAAAAACAAAAAAAGATAAAATTATCTTATCAATAATAATAGTTTTCCTATTTAGTCCAATGATTATAACAAGTTATAAATATATAACAAAAGATATAAATGGTGAATTTTCAGGTAGTAAGATGACTGCTAAGTATGTAAGATCTTACATAAAAGACGATTATAATTTGTACTGCTATACAGCGGTAGACTGTTTATCAATAATCCCATATCTTCCTAATTATAATTTCTATAAAATAGGTACTCATGAAAAGATAGAATATGTTGATTGGAATGATAAAAATTTATATAATTATAATTTTGCTATAGAAGATATCAATAAATATAGAGTAAATTATATCATTGAAGATAATATACGTACTAAGATAGATTCAAGAATACTATATCGTAATAATCGTACCAATATAAATGAAGATTACATCGTAAGAAAGGTCATGAGATAATATGAAGAAAGTTGTTATTGTAGGAGCGGGACCTGCTGGTTTAACCGCAGCTTATAAGTTACTTAAAGATAGTAATAAATATGAGGTTCTTATTTTAGAAAAAGAATCTTTAGTTGGTGGGATATCTAAAAGTATTAATTTTGATAATTATATAGTTGATACAGGAATTCACCGCTTTTTTTCTAAGAGTGATGAGGTAAATAATATATGGAAAGAACTACTTCCTTTACAAAGTAAATTATCTTATGATGATAAACTATTAGATAGGAAGCTTAATCTTGATAAAAATGGAATTGATCCTAATAAAAGTGATGATGTTCTTTTAATTAAAAATAGAGTTACTAGAATACTTTATGATAATAAATTTTATGATTATCCTGTTAGTATGAATATGAATACTATTAAAAATCTAGGATTTATTAATATATTAGCCGCAGGCTTTAGTTACTTAAAAGCGCTAATTTTTAAGAAGAAAGAAGATAGTTTAGAAAACTTCTATATAAATCGTTTTGGAAAAAAACTTTATAATATGTTTTTTGAAAGCTATACAGAAAAAGTTTGGGGTATTCATCCTAGTAAAATAGATGCTTCTTGGGGTAGTCAAAGAGTTAAAGGCCTATCTATTAGAAAAGTACTTCTTGATATGTTTAATAAAAAAAGAAAGAAGAAGAATTTAAGTAATACAGAAACCTCTTTAATTGAATCGTTTTATTATCCTAAAAAAGGATGCATCGCAATGTATGAAAAGATGCGTGATGAAATAATTAAAATGGGTGGTAAGATTATCCTAAATGCAGAAGTTAATAAAATTCATATAAAAAATAATACTATTAAGAGTATTGACTATTTAAAAAATAATAAAATTGTTAATGAAAAATGTGATTATCTAATATCTTCCATGCCTATTAAAGATTTAATTAGTAATATGGATATAGATGTACCTAAAAACATTTATAATTACGCAACTAAACTGCCATACCGTAGTTTTATGTCTGTTGTATTTGTTTTAGATAAATTAAATTTAAAAAATGAAACAAATATTAAAACTATTAATAATATTGTTCCAGATTCTTGGATATATATCCAAGAAAAGAATGTCTCTTTAGGTAGAATTCAAATATTTAATAATTGGAGTCCATATATCTTTCCAGATTTAAAATCATTTAAAAAAGATATTCTAATAAGTTTTGAATATTTTTGTGACGAAAATGATAAATACTGGAATATGAAAAAAGAAGACTTTATTAAATTTGCTAAAGAAGAGGGAATAAAACTTAATTTATTTAAAGAGAATAATGTAAAAAAAGCATTCCAAATTAAAATACCAAAAGCATATCCGGCTTATTTCGGTACATATAAATATATGCCTAAAATAGAAAAATATATAGATAGTTTTAGTAATTTATATTGTATTGGAAGAAACGGTGAACATAAATATAATAATATGGATCATTCGATGTTAACAGGAATAACAGTTAGTAATGTTATTATAAATAACTTAGATAAAAAAATAATTTGGGATGTTAATACAGAAAAATGTTATAACGAAGAAAAATAGTGTATAATGAAAATAGGTGAGAGTATGAAAAAGGGTTTTACATTGATTGAATTACTTGCAGTTATTTTAATTCTAGGAGTTATTGCTTTAATTGCAGTACCTAGAATCAACAACATAGTTGAAGAAGCTCGTGTAGGAGCAGCTAAAAGAAACGCTGACGTTTATAAACAGGCAGTCGAAAATATGGTGGCAATTAAGGCTCTGCATAATGAAACATTAGTAGATGGAGTATATACAGTAGCTCAATTAAAAGACGATATTAAAATTAAAAATACAACTCCTGATAGTGGTAGTATTACTCTTCATGGTGGTTCTGTTGTCTCTTGTAATCTATTTATAAGTGGCTATACAGTTATATGTAATGGGGACGATTATACTGTAGTTAAAGGAACAGGATCTAATTTTGGTGGTACCATTTCAAATAATACGTCAGACCAAAGTTATTTAAAAATTTTATATATGAATCCAGCTAATTTAGCAGATACTTGTAATAGTAGTAATGCTATTAGTACAACATTAACTAATAGTGGATGTATGAAATTCTATATATTTAAAGAAACATCTACTACATATACAGCTATTCTAGATCATAACACAACAATAAATTTGGTATCTAATACAATGACTGAATTAAGAGAAAAGTTAACCACAAACTTAAATAATGCAACTAGTGCCTGGGATGCAAATATTACCGCTCGTTTAATGAATCAAAACGACGTTGATATAACGGTAAGGAATGATGATTATACGAAAAGTCAAAAAGCTTGGCTTGTTGACCATTTGCTTACGGCAGACTCTGTTGATGGAGAATATCCACAAGGTTATTTTACTAGTATACCTGATGGTGAAAATTATCAATATAATGTTGAGGAGTGGGGTGGACTTTCTTATGCTTCTAGAGGTGAAAACGCTTCAGTCTATAGCGGGCGTATAGGTATTAGACCTGTAATCGAAATTCCAAAAGCAATATTAGAATAAAAGTATATCTTTTATTCTTTTATTTATGATATAATTAAATAAGCATAGGAGATGTATTTATGGTTTATTTATTTTACAGCAAAGAATCATTTTTAATAAAAAAAGAAATAGATAAAATTATAAAAGACAACAACATAGATTTAATCAATATTAATACCTATGATTTAAATTCAGATAGTATTAAAGATGTTATTGATGATGCAGAAACTTTCTCTATGTTTGATGATAAAAAAATAATTATTGTAAATAATAGTTATATATTTGCTACTAAAAAAGGTAATTTAGAACAAAATACTGATTTATTATTAAAATATTTAGATAATATTAATCCTAGTACTATACTTATCTTTAATTTTACCGATTCTAAAGTAGACGAGAAGAAAAAAATAGTAAAATCTTTAAAAAATATAGGTGTTATTAAAGATTTGGATTCAATTTATAATATTAATAGTATTATTAAAGATTTATTTAATCCATACGTAATTAATGATAAAGATATTAAACTTCTCATTGAAAGAGTTGGTACTAATTTAAATATGCTTTCATGTGAAATAGATAAAATTAAAGCATATAAAGATAAAGATTTAACTATCACAAGTGATGATATTAATAAATTAACGCATCAAAATATTGAAGCAGATATGTTTCTACTTGTTGATACAATTATTAATAATGATAAAGAAAAAAGTATTCAAATATATAAAGAACTCATTAATAATAACGAGGAACCTATCGCTATTATAATTACTTTAGCTAATAAGATTAGAAACATCTACATAACTAAAGAATTATTAAGAAAAGGGTATAGTGAAGTAGATATAGCTGGTATATTAGGTGTTAAACCGGGATACTTATATTATTTAAGAAATTCAATTAATAAATATGATAGTTATACATTATATAATTTATTATCTAAATTAGCTGATTTAGACTATAATATAAAAACAAATAAAATAGATAAATATACAGCTTTAGAGCTATTTATCTTAGAAAAGTAGGGATGATATGAATAATAAGGGACTTAATATCTTAGCAATTGTTATTGTAATACTAGTAATAAGTTTTGGAGGATTTGTTGGCTATACTTATTTTAATAAAGATAAGGATGTTACTCCAAAAAGAACTAGAACTGTTACTGTTATAGAAAATAGGACTATAAATAGTAAAATTAAAATAAATGGTAAGATACCAGCTTTTGAATATAATAATTCTGCTTTAACAGAACTAAATACAAAAATCTATGAGGATGCTGTCAACTTAATAAATAAATTTAATAATGAATATAGCAAATATAAAGATGTTTATCCAAATAGTAAAGAAACTAGTATTAAATATGAATATACTTATTTATATGAAAGAAATACTATTGGATTAATTATTACAACAGGTTTAATAGTTGATAGTGCTATAGTATCAGATAAAACATATAATTTATTCTATAATGTTGGGATTAAGAGTTTCCTAAATCTTCAAGAAGGATTTAACATATTCGAAAGAAGAAATAAAATAAGTATTGATGCAAATTGTCTTACTTTAGACTATATGGAACAAAATGCATGTGCTGATGCTTATGTTAAATTAAAAAAGTACTAATTATATAGTACTTTTTATTTGTTTATTTTTTTAATTTTATTATAAATATCAACTAATTGTTTTTCATAACTACTAGTTAATTTATACATATAATATTCTTTATTTTTTAATTTATCTGGTAAATATTGTTGTTTTACATAACCATTTGGATAATCGTGAGGATATTTATAGTCGGGACTGTTTGTCTTAATATGACTAGGAACATCACCAATATTACCACTACGCACATCTTCTAAAGCTTTATAAATACTTGCTTCTCCAGAATTTGATTTAGGCGATAGAGCCATTTCAATTATAACTGTACCAATTGGAATAACTGCTTCTGGTAGTCCTAATCTTTCACAAGCATTAATCATTGCATCTACTTTAGGGCCAATCGATGGATTAGCAAGTCCTATATCTTCATAGGCAATAACGGTTAATCTACGAAATAAAATATCTAAGTCTTCTGCCTCGATTAATCTTGCAGCATAGTGTAGAGCTGCATTTACATCACTGCCACGAATACTTTTTTGTAAAGCACTAATAGTATCATAATGACCATCATCACTTGCATCATAACTATTAATAGGTTTATTACAAGAACTTTTAACAATATCAATATTAATTTCATGATTAGTAGCTGTATAGTAACATACTTCAAGTAAATTATAAGCATATCTTAAATCACCATTTGCTAAAGTAGCAATAGCTTCTAAACTTTTTTTATCAATTTTAATATCTTTTAAATAAATACTTTTACAAGCTTTTTTAAGTCCTTTAATAACATCTTCATTAGTTAAAGATTTTAATTCATATATTTGACAACGTGATCTAATAGCAGGATTAATTTTATGATATGGATTAGAACTTGTTAAACCAATTAAAATAATTAAACCTGATTCTAAATAGGGAAGAAGTAAATCTTGTTTATCCTTATTCATACGATGAATTTCATCCATAATAACAACAAGACCTTTATACATTTTGGCTTCTTCAATAACAACATCAAAATCTTTTTTACTATTTATAACAGCATTAAGCATGCGATATTTCAAACCTAATTCATTTACAATAGCTGTAGCGATAGTAGTTTTACCAATACCGGGTTTACCATATAAAATCATTGAGAATATTCTTTTATTTTTAATTAAATTAGTTAAAACCTTATCTTTACCTAATAGATGTGTTTGACCAATTACATCTTTAGTAGTTAGGGGTCTTAATTTAACGGCTAAAGGTTCAAACATAATATCACTTCCTAAAAATATTTTATCAAAAATCAATAAAATATTCCATATTTATATACAGATATGTTATAATTTAGATATAGTAGATACTAGGAGGAAAATATGCTAATAAAGAATATAAAGAAAAAGGGTTTTACATTAATTGAACTAATTGCTGTTATTATCATCTTAGGTGTTCTTGCATTCATGGCAATTCCTTCAGTAACAAAACTAATTGAAGATACTAAAATAACTGCATTTGAAAGAAGTATTGAAAGTATTTCTAAAGCTGTAGATAATGCTATTACGTATGCTGTTATGAATGGTGATTTTACAGAAAAAAGTTATGTTTATGAAAAAGGCGTAAGTAAATCTGGTGATTTAGATAAATATTTTAAAGGAAAAAGACCTGATGAAGCAATATTTCATATTAATACAAGCGGTAAATATGAATTTGCTATCTATGATAGTTCAATAAAAGCTTGTGCAGTTAAACAATATCAAGATTTAGAATTTAGTATTTATCAAAATATAACAAGTAGATTAACTTGTGTTGATCAATTATCGATGAATATGTTAGTTAATAGTTCACAAGTTACACAAACTTATAAATCAAGTACATATAAAGATAAAATTACAAGTATTGATTTTGTAGATTACTTAAATGTACCTAAAAATTCTATAAAATGGGATTTAACTGAGGAACAAAACGGAAGAATTATGGGATGGTTAGTTCCTACAAATAATAATATGTATAAATTGTATATTGGTAGTGAAGGAACAATATATGCTAATCTTTCATTAGAAAATATGTTTAGTAATATGGGAAATCTTGAAACTATTAATTTTAGTAATTTTAGTAGTATAAATACGACTGATATGGGGAATATGTTTGCTAGTGACTATAAACTTCATACAATTCTCTTTACTAATTTTAATACAAGTAATGTTGCTAATATGCATCATATGTTCCATAAATGTGAAAGTTTAACAAGTTTAGATGTATCTAAATTTAATACAGGAAATGTTACAAATATGAATTCAATGTTTAGTGAAGCTAGAGGATTAGTATCATTAGACTTATCTAATTTTAATACAGCTAGTGTTACAGATATGGCGTGGATGTTTTATGATAACAAAAATCTTACAAGTCTAAATTTATCTAGTTTTAATACAAATAACGTTACTGATATGAATCATATGTTTAACAAGGTAAATAAATTAAGAACTTTAAATTTATCAAGTTTTAGAACACCTAAAGTAACTGATATGAGTTACATGTTCTATGAGTGTACAAATATGAGTAATATAAATGTAAGTCATTTTGATACATCAAAAGTTACTGATATGCGTAGTATGTTCCGTGATATGACTACTATTCGTGAGCTTGATATTACAAGTTTTGATACAGCTAAAGTAGAAAACGTTAATGATATGTTTAGAAGTAGTAAGAACTTAAAAACTATTTATGTAAGCAACAAGTGGAATCTTTCGAAAGTCGGTTTCTTAAATAAAATAACTACTTTTACAGGATGCGGTACTAATAAGGTTACTGTAAGATAGGAGATAAATATGAGAAAAAAAAGAATTAAAAAAAGAGGGTTTACATTAATAGAAATGCTTGCAACTGTAGTAATATTAGGTGTTATTGGCTTAATAGCAACTCCAGTTGTAACAAATATAGTTAATGATGCTAAAGTTGGAGCTTTTAAAAGAAGTGTTGAAGGTATTACTACTGCTATTGATAATAAATATGCTGTTGCGTTACTAGCGGGTAATGTTGAAGAAACAAGCTATATTTATGCTGACGGTAAATCAACACTAGGTGATTTAGATAAATATTTCAAAGGAAAAAGACCTGATGAAGCAATATTCCATATAAATACTAACGGGGAAATGGAATATGTTATCTATGATAAAGAACTAAAAGTATGTGCATCTAAATCATTTACATCAGATGATTATAAAGTTACAAAGGATGTTTTAGATAAAAACAAATGTATTGGTAAGTTATCAATTAATTTACTAACGGATACATGGATTCATGATTTTAAAGGTTTGAAAAAATATGAAGATAAAATTATTAGTGCTGATTTTGTAGATCACATGAATATTCCAGAAGGAGCTATAACTTATGATATGTCTTTAGATAAAGACGGCAGTATCATTGGTTGGTTAGAATCTGTTGGTAATGATCGTTACAAATTATATATAGGTAGTGAAGGAAAAATTTATTCGTCAACTAATTTTTCTCCATTCTTTGATATGCGAGCTCTAGAAACAGTTAATCTAGAAAATCTTAACACTATTAATGCTACTAATATGTCAGGATTATTTGAATATTGTGTTAAATTAAAAAGAATCTATAATATTCAAAATTTAGATACAAGAAATGTTACTGATATGGGTTATATGTTTGTTGGATGTGAAAGTTTGGAAGAATTAGATGTTAGCCATTTTGATACTTCTAATGTTGAAACAATGTATGTTATGTTTGACGACTTAAAGAAAGTACCTGTATTAGATGTTAGCCACTTTAACACATCGAAAGTTACTAATATGTACGGAATGTTTAGTGATTGTAATTCGGTAAAAGTATTAGATGTAAGCCATTTTGATACTTCAAAAGTAACCGATATGGCGCGCATGTTTCACGGTTGTAATTCAGTTACTAATCTCGATTTAAGTAATTTTAATACATCAAAAGTTACCACTATGAATTATATGTTCTGGGAATGTAGCTCTTTATCAAATCTAAATATAAGTAGTTTTGATACAAGAAATGTTACAGATTTTCAAGGAACATTTGCCCGTTTAAGTGGATTGACAAGCGAATTAAATCTTTCTACTTTAAATACTTCCAAAGCTACTAATATGCTAAATATGTTTGCAGATTATCCATTAGCAAGTTTAGATTTATCTAACTTTGATACAAGCAAAGTTACTACAATGGATGGTATGTTCTCACAATCTGAAAATTTAACAAGTTTAGATTTAAGCAATTTCAATACAAGTAATGTTAATGATATGTATGGTATGTTCTTTGGATTACATGCTTTACGAAGTATAAATTTAAGTAGTTTTAATACTTCGAAAGTTACTAATATGAAGTGGATGTTTAATCAATGCTCTAATTTAACAGAATTAGATATTTCAAGCTTTAATATAGGTAAAGTTACTGATATGGAAGAAATATTTGCTTCAACTCCTAAATTAAATGTTGTTTATGTTAATAGTAACTGGGATACAAGCAATGTTAAGAATAAAAAAGATATGTTCTCAGCATCTAAAATAAATCATGTAACAGTTAAAAGCACTAATTAGTGCTTTTTTCTTTTATATGTTATAATGATAAAGGTGATGCTATGAAAAGAGGATTTACATTAATAGAAATGCTAGCGACAATCGTTATAATAGGAATAATAGCCTTAGTAGCTATTCCTGTAGTAACAAACGCAGTAGAAGATGCAAAAATAGGAGTAGCTAAAAGAAATATCGAAAATCTTGAAGATATTATCAATAGAAAAATAGCTATTGATTTATTAAAAGGAAATATTGGTGAAAAAAGTTATGTATACTCAGATGGCAAATCCACATCAGGAGACTTAGACAAAGCGTTTAAAGGGAAAAGACCTGATGAAGCTATAATTCATGTTAATGAGGATGGTAAAATTGAGTATGCCATATATTACGAAGACACAAAGACGTGTGCTTATAAATCTTATGATTCTAATGAGTATACATTCAAAAAAAATATTACTGATAAAAACAAATGTATTGGTAAGTTATCAATTAATTTACTAACAAATAAACAAATAATTAGTATAGATGGTTTGAAAAATTATACTAATAGCATTGTCAGTGTGGATTTTGTAGATCACACGAATGTTCCAGAAGGAGTCCAAACTTATGACATATCTTTAAACAAAGACGGCAGTATTATAGGTTGGTTGGAACCAACTGATGATAGCCTTTATAAATTATACATCGGTAGCGAGGGAAAAATTTACACTCCTACACACTTTTCTATTTTCTTTGGTATGGAGGCTCTGGAAACAGTTAATTTTAATAATATAAATACAATTAATGCAACTTATATGGCAAATTTATTTGGCAACTGTATTAAATTAAAAAATATTTATAATATTAACAATTTAGATACAAGTAATGTTACTAGAATGGATGGGATGTTTGAGAAGTGTACTGATTTAGTTGATTTAGATTTATCTAATTTTAATACAAGCAACGTTACTAATATGGCTCGTATGTTTCTTAAATGTTCATCCTTACTCGATTTAGATTTATCTAATTTTGACACGAGTAATGTAACTGATATGGCTTTTATGTTTGGAGATTGTTCTTCTTTAACTAATTTAAATGTTTCGAGTTTTAATACAGCAAAAGTTACTGATATGAGTTATGCATTTTCTGATTGTAGTTCCTTATCAAACTTAAATATTAGTAATTTTAATACAAGTAATGTTACTAATTTTAGAGGAACATTCAATGATTTAACAGGGTTAAAAAATAATTTGGATTTATCTAATTTAAATACTTCAAAAGCCACTGATATGTTATATATGTTTGCTGGCTATCCACTGACAAGTCTAGATGTATCTAATTTTGACACGAGTAACGTTATTACTATGAGTGGTATGTTTGAACTAGCTGAAAACTTAATAAGTCTAGATTTATCTAATTTTGATACAAGTAACGTTATTTATATGAGTAGTATGTTCTTTGGAGCACATAATTTATTGTCAGTTAATTTAAGTAGTTTTAACACATCAAAAGTTACTAGTATGAGGTGGATGTTTAATCAATGCTATAATTTAACAGAACTAAATCTCACTAGTTTTGATATAAGTAAAGTTACTGATATGGAATATATGTTTGCTTCTACTTATAAATTAAATGCTGTTTATGTTAACAATAACTGGGATATAAGTAATGTAGAGAAAAAAGATCATATGTTCTCATTATCTAAAATAGATCATGTAACAGTTAGAAGCACTAATTAGTGCTTTTTTTCTTTTGTTATGCTATAATTGATATGGTGATAATATGGATAGGGACTATGACAAGAATATAACAGATTTCTTATATTATTTACTTGTAGATAAAAAATATAGTCCTAATACGATTGATTCTTATAAGGAAGATTTAAATATTTTATGTAACTATCTTCATAAAGATACTTTAAGTATTACAGAAAAAGATATATTAAAATATTTAGATTATCTTGATAAGGAACATATTAAAACTAAGAGTGTTGCTAGAAAAGTATCAGCTTTTAATTCTTTTTATAAGTTTATGCTTATTGAAAAAAGAATTAAAGAAAATCCTATTAGCAAGATAGAATTACCTAAAATAGAAAAGACACTTCCTAATGTGCTTTCTATTGATGAAGTAGATAAATTACTAGATATAGAAGTTACTGATGCTTTTAGTAGTCGTAATAAAGCAATGTTAGAACTTATGTATGGATCTGGTCTTCGTGTATCAGAACTAGTTAATTTAAGTATTAATGACATTGATTTATTTAATGCGACAGTACGTACTATTGGAAAAGGTTCGAAAGAAAGAATTATTCCTTTAGGTGATTATGCGATTAATAGCTTAGATATATATCTTAATAGATATCGTGCAAGTATGCTTAAAAAGAATGCTTGTGATAAGTTATTTTTAAATAATCACGGTAAGGGTATGACAAGAGTTGGATTCTTTAAAATACTTAAAGCTTTAGCTAAAGAAAAAGGTATTGATAAGGAAATATCTCCTCATACACTTAGACATTCATTCGCAACACATTTATTAAATAACGGAGCTGATTTAAGAAGTATTCAAGAAATGCTTGGACACTATAATTTAGCTACTACACAAATATATACACATGTCGCTAATGAAAAATTAAAAAGTGATTATGACATGTATCATCCACATAATAAATAGGAGGTAAATATGGGATTATTTGGTTTTAAAAAAAATAATAAAAACTTTGAAAGAATTTTTTTAATTGTTATGGATTCTGTAGGATGTGGGGAAGCAAATGACGCTAGTAAATATAACGACGTTGGAGCATTTACTTTAAAACATGTTATGGAAGCTAAAAAAGAAAATGAATACAAGAATTTTAATAGATTAGGTTTATCTAACTTAGTATATAATTACACTTATCCAACTATTGGATACTATACTAAAGCTAATGAAATTAGTAATGGTAAAGATACTTTAACTGGACACTTAGAAATGATGGGTGTAAATACTGTTCATCCATATCATACATTTTCTAATGGATTCCCAGACGCATTAATTCATGAACTTGAAAGAAGATGTGGTCGTAAAGTAATTGGTAATAAAGTAGCGTCAGGTACAGAAATTATTAAGGAATTAGGCGAAGAACACATGAAAACGGGAAGTATAATTGTTTATACATCTGCAGATTCAGTTCTTCAAATAGCTGCTCATGAAAGTGTTATTTCTGTTGATGAATTATACAAAATATGCAGTATTGCTCGTGAATTAACTTTAAAAGAAGCATATAAAGTAGGTAGAGTAATTGCTAGACCATTTATTGGAGAACCTGGTAATTTTACAAGAACAGCTAATCGTAAGGATTTTGCCTTAAATCCTCCAATTCCTACTGTTTTAGATAATTTAAAGAAGAAAAAATATACAGTTTTATCAATTGGTAAAATAGCAGATATCTTTAATGAATGTGGTATTACTGAAAAAATACATATTGAAGATAATACTGATGGTATTAGACAAATAGTAAGACAAACTCATAATAGTTTTAATGGATTATGTTTTGCTAATTTAAATGATTTTGATTCTAAATATGGACATCGTAGAAATCCAATTGGATACGCTGATGCTTTAAAAGAATTAGATGATGCATTACCACATATCATTGCTGGATTAACAGAAAGAGATTTACTTATTATTACAGCAGATCATGGTAATGATCCTACATTTACAGGAACAGATCATACAAGAGAAAAGACTCCAATATTTATATATTCTCCAAGATTTAAGAGCCCTAAACGTTTAGAAGAATTTAAAACATTTGCGGATATTGGAGCAACAATAGCTGATAACTTTAATGTTAAAGCTCCTTTAGGTACAAGTGTTTTAGATAAACTAAAATAGATGAATAATATCACAATTAGAAGTAGTTATAAACTACTTTTTTTGTGTTATAATTTATTTAGGTGATATTATGAAAGTTATAGTTATTGGGGGAGGAGCATCAGGACTTGTTAGTAGTATTATAGCTAGTAAGAATAATGATGTAACAATATTAGAAAAGAATAGTTCTTTAGGTAAAAAAATATTAGTTACAGGTAATGGTAAATGTAATTACTTTAATAGTGATTTTAATACTAGTCATTATACTAATAAATTAGATATTATTAATGATGAAAATATTGATAAAATATATAACTTTTTTGATGAAATAGGTATCGTTAGTCGTATTAATAACGGATATTATTATCCAATGAGTAATCAAGCTGTTAGTATTGTTTCTTCTTTAGTAACAGAAGTTAATAATCATAATATTAAGGTTGTTTTAAATACTGTTGTTAATGATATAAGAAAAGAAAATAATAAATTTATAATTAATACTAATAATGGTATATATACTTGTGATAAAGTTATATATGCGGTTGGATCTAAAGCAATGTATGATACAGATATAGAAAGTAATAATTACAAAATATTAGAAAATCTAGGACATAAAATAACTCCTTTATATCCAGGACTTTCTAAATTAAAGACAAATATTAATTTTAAAGAATTAGCTGGTGTACGTAATGATTCTCTATTATCTTTATATATTGATAATGTTCTAATTAAAGAAGAAGTAGGAGAATTATTATTTAACGAAAATGGTTTAAGTGGTATATGTGTCATGCAACTATCTAATTATGCTAATAAAAGTATTAAAGATAGTGAAGTTGTAGTTAAGATTAATTTCTTAAATAAACTTAATATAAATACTTATGATGAATGTAAAGAATTCTTAACTAAGCGTAATAACAAACTACCAAATAGAACTCTATCTTTATTATTTGATACAGTCTTAAATTATAAATTAAGTAATTTTATTATTAAATATAGTAATTTAAAACTTGATAATTATCTTGATAAGTTAGATAATAAGGAACTAGATAATTTAATTAATAATCTTATTAATTTTGAAGTAAAAATAACAGGTTGTTCTAATTTTAAAGAATCACAAATTGTAGTAGGAGGAGTTCCTCTTAACGAGATTAACTTAAATACTATGGAATCACGTATTGTTGATGGTTTATATATAACAGGAGAAATACTTGATGTAAATGGTGATTGTGGTGGCTATAATTTAGGATTTGCCTGGTTATCAGGTATAATTGCAGGTGAAAATATATGATAGATTTAAGTTTATTTTTTACAGGAATATATCCTCTAATAGGAATTATAAATATAATATTAGTAATAATATCGTTCTTTAAGAAAAAGATTCGTATCTTTACTTTAGTATATTCAAGTATTATGCTTGTTGCATCTATTGCTATGTTTATATATGCTATTTATTTTATGCGTGGCTGGGATTCAATTGGTGTATTTGTATTTAGTGGAATAGGAATATGTGTTTTCTTTTTAACAACCATTTCTTCTTTACTAATATTAATCTTAAAAAGGGATAAGAAAAATGTTAAGAATAAGACAAATTAAAATAGATGTTACAAAAGCAAATATAGATAATATTAAAAGAGAAGTTGCGCACAAATTAAGAATAAATATTAATGATATAATTGATCTTAAAATCAATAAAGAAAGTATTGATGCGAGAAAAAAACCACAAATAAGTTATATCTATGAAGTAGATTGTAGTATTAAAAATGAAGATTATATCTTGAAAACAAATAATAGTATTGATATTTTTAAAACACCTAATGAAGAATATACTGTTAATGTAACAGGAACAAAAGAAATTATAAATAGACCTATTATTGTAGGAGCAGGTCCAGCTGGTTTATTTGCGGCTTTAAATCTTGCTCGTATGGGTTATAAACCTCTTATAATTGAAAGAGGGGAAAGTATTCCTGAAAGAAAGAAAACAGTTAATTTATTTTGGGAAACAAATAAACTTAATCCAAATAGTAATATTCAGTTTGGTGAAGGTGGAGCTGGTACATTTTCAGATGGTAAATTAAATACAATGGTTAAAGATCCAGATCATCGTTGTAAAGAAGTATTTAGAACATTTGTAAGATGTGGAGCAGATCCTAAAATCTTATATGTTAATAAACCACATATAGGTACCGATGTCTTAGAAAAAGTTATTGTTAATTTACGTAATGAAATTATCCATTTAGGAGGCGAAATACGCTACAATACTTGTCTTACGAATATTTATACTAATAATAATGAAATAACAAAAATAGAGGTAAATAACGAGGAAATAATCGATACCAATCTTATAGTGTTAGCTATCGGGCATAGTGCTCGTGATACTTTCTATATGTTAAAGGATAAACTTACGATGGAACCTAAACCTTTTGCGGTAGGTGTACGTATTAGTCATCCGCAAACTATGATTAATAAAAGTCAGTATGGAATTGAAAAACATAGTATTTTAGAAAATGCTGATTATAAATTAACATATCAAACTAAAGAAAAAAGAGGAGTATATACATTCTGTATGTGTCCGGGAGGATATGTTGTTAACTCATCTAGTGAAGCAAATATGCTTGCTATTAACGGAATGAGTTATTCTAAAAGAGATAGTATAAATGCTAATAGTGCTGTTTTAGTTACTATAACACCTAAAGATTTTGGTAATGATGTAACTAGTGGAATTGAATTCCAAAGACAGTTAGAGACTAAGGCTTATAATATTGGTAAGGGTTTTATACCTATCCAATTATTTAAAGATTATAAAAATAATGTTATTACTAAAAGTTTAGGGGAAGTAGAACCTTTATTTAAAGGTAACTATACTTTAAGTAATTTAAATGATATATTCCCAGATTACATAAATAGCGCTTTAAAAGAAGGAATAGATGCATTTGGTTTAAAAATAAAAGGATTTAATAGAGATGATGCTATCTTAGCAGGGGTTGAATCAAGAACAAGCTCACCTTTAAAAATCATTCGTGATGAAGAATTAATAAGTAATATAACTGGTTTATATCCATGCGGCGAAGGAGCTGGATATGCTGGAGGTATTACGAGTGCAAGTATGGATGGTTTAAGAGTTAGTGAAGCTATCATGATGAAATATCATAATTAAAGCAGGTGAAATAATGCTACACATATCTTCAATTGTTGTTAGTGAAAAATCCTTAGAAATTTTAAAGAAAAATTTAGCTTTAGAATTTCCTATTGATACCAAAAAAATAAAAGCATACTCTCTAGGAAGCAATCTATCTTTGAATGAAGAGATTGATTCTAAAAAGAAAGAAATAATTCTAAATCTTATTAAAAATATGGAGTCTTTAGATTTAGAAAATGATATGGATGCTTTCTCTTTTGTGTGTGGTCATATATTTAATTATTTTCTAAGTATAAATTTAGAACCTTATATTGAGTTTTTAAGTTCTTGTAAAGAAAAAGTTGATTATAAAGACCCTAAAGATATAATTGAAGAATGTTTAAATATTTATTTATTAAGACACTGTTTAAATACTGATTATGCTGGTCTTAATAAAAGAAAAGTATTTAAAGTAAAATTAGAGGCAAGTACAGCCACTTTAATTAATAGAACATATAAAGAAATGTTTAATATAAAAAATATGGATGCTAAATATAAGAAAGCTTATTATAAGTTAAGTCTTCTAACAAATTCACCAATAAAGAAAAGTACAATCTTAAAATTTATGGATATTAATTATATGAGTATTAATGATCTAACTAATTTAAGACGTAAAGAGTATTTGGATATGGCTAAAAGAAAAGTTGACTATACACTTGATGATATTATTGATAAATCAGTAAACGAAGCTGTTAATATGATAATTGATTTTGAGGATTATTTATCAAAACATACAGAGTTTGCTGCTTTAGAAGAAGACTTAGATAATACTAGCGGTCCTATAAAAAAATATGTTTACATAAAATAAAAGAGGAAATGATATTTCCTCTTTTTTTAGTCTTATCTATGATATAATAATAAAGAAGGTAGGGATAACATGAGTATAATAAAACTTAAAAATGTATCTAAATTCTATTATAGTAAAGGAGTTATCGCTTCAGGTTTTACTAAATTAAATCTTGAATTTAATATGGGAGAATTTGTAGCGATTACTGGTGAATCTGGATCAGGTAAATCTACTTTACTTAATGTTATTAGTGGTCTAGATACATATGAAGAAGGGGAACTATATATTAATGGTGAAGAAACAAGTCATTATACAGATAAAGACTTTGAAGATTATCGTCGTAAATATATAGGAAATATTTTCCAAAACTTTAATCTTGTTAATAGTTATACAGTATTTCAAAATATTGAACTAGTTTTACTTTTAAATGGCGCTAAGAGAAAAGACATTAAAGAAAAAGTCTTAGATTTAATTAAAACTGTTGATCTATATAAATTTAGAAATACAAAAGTATCTAAATTATCGGGTGGGCAAAAACAAAGAGTTGCGATTGCAAGAGCACTTGCTAAAGATACACCTATTATTATTGCCGATGAACCTACAGGTAACTTAGATAGTCGTAGTGCAACAGGTATAATTAAATTACTAAGTGAAATAGCTAAAGATAAACTAGTCGTAATAGTAACACATAACTATGAACAAGTAGAACCTTATGTAACAAGAAAAATTAAAATGCATGATGGTAAAGTTTTAGAAGATAAAAAAATAAAAGAATATGAAAAAGTTGTGGATCAAGAAGAAAAAGTATATAAAAATATTACTTTCTTTAATAAGATAAGATTAGGTCTACGTAATACTTTTAATATTGTTCCTAAATTTCTTTTAGTACTAGCAGTATATTTATTTATTACAGTTGCTTTAGTAGGAGAATATACAAGTTTTAAACAAGATGAATATAATGAAATGATTAGTGGTACAAATTCTTTCTTTAATCGTACTGATGATAGTCGTATTATTATCAAGAAAAATGATGGAGCTGTATTTACAGAAGAAGATTATCTTGCTTTAAAGAAAATGAAGAATGTTGATAAAATATACGAGAATGATTTACTTTTAGATCGTGAAGTATCATTTACAACAAATAATTATGATTTATGGTTAAACGGAAACGTTTATAGTCGTGAAGAAATTACTAAAGTTGATAAAGGGGAACTTCCCAAAGAAGATAATGAAATTGTTATAGCGGGAGCTAAAGATGATTATCAACTTACTGATGAATTAGAAAAAATATTAAATTCAACATACTTTTTAGAAAGTAGAAATACCGGTACTATTGATAATACTAAACCTCTTAAAATAACTGGGGTTATCTATTCCGATGAAATGCCTAGATATACATATTATTTCTACGTACCTGATAGTATTTTAAATACTCTTCAAAAAGATATTAATAAAGAATTTTCATCATTACAATTAACATTCCTAAACAAAATATATAAGATTGATGATTGGAATAGTTCTTTAAATATTAAACCTAATAGTAGAGTTTCTAGAGGACAAGCGTTTATTGAAGAAACATATAAATATAACTGTCCTAAAGAAAATTGTTATAATAGTTTATTAACTTATGAAGTAACTAATTTATATTACAAAGATAGTCTTACAGTAAGGCCAACTAATTATTATAATAGCGATAATTTTAATAAAGTAACTGGTTTACCTAAAGATGATTATTATGCATATTCAGGATATGTATTTATTAATCCTGATGATTATACTAGTCTTTATGATAAAGAGAACTACCAAAGCAGTATCTTTGTTAAAGATGTTAAGAAACTAGAAGAAACAGAGAAAGCTTTACAAGATATGGGTTATACTACATTTACTATGCGTAAAACTAAGATAACTCCTGAAGCTTTAAAAGCTCTTCAAATACTTAAAACATCTGTAACTATATTCTTGGTAGTAGTACTATTCTTTATTTGTTACTTCGTAATTAAATTAATTTTAAAATCAAGAAATGTTTATTTTGCAACTATTCGTATGTTAGGAGCAACTAAAGCAATTTCAAGAGAATTATTAATTATTGAATTATTAACTGTTTCTAATTTAGCATATTTAATCTTACTTGGATTTATCTATTTATGTAAGATTCATATTGTTAAGGTTGATATGCTTACAAATATGCTTAAGTATTTAGAAACAGGAGATTACATAATTTTATATATTTTACTAGTTGGTATCTCATTTATGGTAAGTATAAAATTTGCTAAATCATTATTTAAGAAGAGTGCTATGAGCTCTATAAGAGAGGAGGTATAACATGCTTACAATAACAAACGTAAATAAATACTTTAATCGTCATAAGAAAAATGAAATCCATGTTATTAATAATACTTCTCTTACCTTAGCAGATAATGGTTTAGTAGCACTTCTTGGACCTAGTGGATGTGGTAAAACTACACTTCTAAATTGTATTGGTGGTTTAGATTCTATTAAAAGTGGATCTATTTATATCAATGATCAAAAGATTAGTAGTAGATGCGCTGGTAAAGTAGATAAAATAAGAAATCTTAATGTTGGATATATCTTCCAAGATTATAAATTAATTGATAATAAAACAGTATTTGATAATGTAGCCTTAGTTCTAACAATGCTTGGTATTAAGGACAAAAAAGAAATTAAAGAACGTGTTGAATTTGTTTTAGATAAAGTTGGAATGTTAAGATATAAACGTCGTCCAGCCGCTATGCTTTCAGGTGGTGAAAGACAAAGAGTTGGTATTGCACGTGCACTTGTTAAAAATCCTAATATTATCTTAGCTGATGAACCAACAGGTAACCTAGATAGTAAAAATTCTCTAGAAATAATGCGTATCATTAAGGCTATTTCTAAGGACCGTTTAGTAATTCTTGTTACTCATGAACAAAATCTAGCACATTTCTATGCTGATAGAATTGTTGAAATAACAGATGGACAAATTACTAAAGATTATTCAAATACGGATGTAAATGAACTTGATTATGAAGTTGATAATACATTCTATTTAAAAGATTTAGATAAATGTAGCGCAAGTAAAAATAATAATGAGATAAATATCTATACTGATAGTGCAAGTGAACCTATTAAATTAGATATTGTCGTTAATAAAGGAAATATTTATATTCGTAGTAATACTAATGATACAATCGAAGTAATTGATGATAATTCAAGTATCGAATTTATTGATGCTCATTATCAAAAAATTAATAAAGAAGAATTAGATAAATATGAATTTAATTTAAAAGATGTAATTAATCCAAATAGAAAATTAAAATATGCATCTATATTTAATCCTATTACTTTAATTACTAACGGATTTAAAAAGATATTTGATTTATCTATTATTAAAAAAATATTACTTGCAGGTTTTGTTTTATCAGGCGGTTTTATTATGTATGCAGTTGCATCAATTTCTGCTGCTGTAACCGTAAGTGATGCTGATTTTATAGCTTATAATAAAAACTATCTAACTATTAAGCAAAATAAGATAGATGTAAATAAATATATAGAATATAACAGTTCTGATAAATTTAATTATATTCTTCCAGGTAAATCACAAGTTACTTTCCTTGTTCATTATAATTTCTTCTATCAAACTTATGATGCCCAAGATGAATTAACAGGTTCTTTAGCAAGCATTGATTTAATTACTAAAGATGATTTAATATATGGACGTATGCCGGAAGATAATCATGAGATAGTTGTTGATAAGATGGTATTTGAACGTCTAAGAAAATCTTCTCCAAGTTCTAAGATGGCAGGAATTACAGATATTAAAGATTTTCTTGATTTAGAAACTAATATAGGACAAATAAGTAAATTTAAAATAGTAGGTATTTCAGATGTTGAAAGTCCATCTATTTATGCATATGATAATATGCTAGTTCCAATTATCTTTATGGATAAATATAAAGAATTAGATCAAAATAAAGTTTATTATAAAGATTTATTTGATGAAGCAGATATAACTTTAAAAGAGGGGAGAAATCCTGTTAATGATTATGAAGTTATTGTAAATATTGATCGTAAAGAAGAATATAAATTAAATAAAAAGATTGATGAGAAAGTTAATGGTAATAAATTAACTGTTGTTGGATATTATTTCAGTCGTAGAAATCTTGATTTATATATAAGTAATACCAATACAGCTTTATACCAACTTATTAAAGATTCAAATGATATAACAGTTTATTCAAAAGATAAGTTAGGTGCTTTGAACTATATTGAAGAAGAACTTAAATTAAACGTTAATGATAGTTATGAATTATCACGCAGTGAATATATTGAAGATAAAAGAGAAGGTATTAGAGGAGCTTTAATAGTATCTGGTATTATTCTTATAATATCTTTAATTGAAATATTCTTAATGATAAGATCATCATTCCTATCAAGAATTAAAGAAGTAGGTATCTACCGTGCTATTGGCGTTAAAAAATTAGATATTTATAAGATGTTCTTTGGTGAAATATTTGCTATCACAACTATTTCATCAGTTCCTGGATTAATATTTAGCGCTTATATTTTGTATAAATTATCTTCAATAAGTATATTGAGTTATTATTATATGATTAATCCATTTATTATTATTGTTTCAATTATCTTTGTATATTTATTTAATTTAGTAATTGGATTATTACCAGTATATAATACAATGCGTAAACGTCCAGCGAATATCTTATCGCGTCAAGATTTAGATTAAAAAGTAGTTATAATAACTACTTTTTCTTTTTATTGTTTTACAAGTATTTTTATTATATAATTATATTGGTGATACTATGAGTAAAGACTGGCTAGAAAAAATGAATAGAAACATCTTTATGACAATAATAATAGGTTTACCTTGTATTAAGTTATTCTCATATATCTTATTATTCTTAGGAGTTGTTAAAGACTCTTTTATAATTAATCAAGTATATTTATTATGGTTTCTAGTACCTTTATTAATTGGTAATTATTTAATAGGTATTCTGACAAAAAAATATAAATTTACTTATATAGATTATCTTATGTATTTTTTAGTGTTGTTTGCCTTATTTGCGACAATATTTGCCTACAATAGGGAAGTTGCCATCTTCGGTGAAAAATGGCGCTATGAGGGATTATTATCGATATTAAGTTATTATTTTATATTCCTAAATATTAAAAATATGCATAATGAAGAATATAAAAAGCAAATTATAAATACTCTTTTATATGTAGCTTTATTTCAAGCTATATATGGATTTTTACAAGTATATACAACATTACCATTTATTAAGCATTATTCTAAAGGCTATATGGCGATGAGTTTATGTGGTAATCCTAATTTCTTTGGCAGTTATATTCTACTCCCTTTAATGATAAGTATGGGTTATTATTTAAAAGATAGTGGCAAAAAGAATTTATTATTTACAATTATCTTTTACTTATCTTTAGTAACAACACAATCTACAGGTCCATTTTTAACATCTATAATAACATTTATATTAATGGTTTTAATATTTGGTAAAAACTTTAAATTAACACGTATATTAATAGTTATTTTAGTATTAATTAGTGGTTATTTCTTCATCGATAAAACTACTAACTATGTTTTTACTAAACGTCGTATAATTCCAGAAGAAGCATACGTGATTTCAGCAGAATTAAAAAATAGGACAGGGGATGTTAATACTTTATCTAATGGTAGAGTTGAAGTATGGAAAAGAACTATCCCACTAGTTAAAAAATATTGGTTTATGGGAGCAGGTTTAGATAACTTCCAATATGTATATCCATATAATACAAGAAGGGAAATCTTTGATAAAGCCCATAATGTTTATCTTCAAATAGGTGTTACTAACGGAGTAATTGTTTTAGGAATATACTTATTAATATGCTTTATCACATTCTTAAATGGATTCAAATTTAAAAAGGGGATTGATATTGGTATTTACTCAGCCTTTATCGCCTACTCAATACAAGCATTTGCTAATATTAGTGTTATTGATGTAGCCCCTATCTATTTTATGATCCTAGGACTTATATATACTAAAAAAGAAGCCAAATAAGGCTTCTTTTTATTTTGGGGTATAATTAATCAAATATATTAATAATGTTTAAATATGCCCTTTTAAATACGAAAATAGGATAGGGAGAACCCCTATCTAATTCTGATACTTTCTAGAATAATATTTCCCTAATTATTGCGATTTCAAATTTGCATCGAGATATTAGAAGTTGATTGATTGTCTTACTCATTACAACACTATTTTTAAAAATTTACAATGAATCCCCCTTTTCCTTTATTTTATAAGGGTAGAGGGGTTTTAAAATTTGCATCGAGGATAGTTTAGGTGGATGATTATCCATCTCGATACAAAGTTAATAATAAATATATATAGATAAATAATCCATAATATAATTATTAATATAAATTTAAAATAAAATAAAAAAATTATTTCTTATAACTATTTTATTAAATAAATAATAAATAGGAGAGTTAAAGAAATAATTTATAAACTGATATATATTCTAAATCAAAATATTTTTTAAATATTAAGAAGTTAACATAATATATATTATACAAAGTAGTATATAAGATAAATAAGGATAATAAATATCCTTATACACCTGTTACTTTACGAGATTGAATTTCTGCTATTTTCTCGAATACTTCTTGTGCATTATTTTCGTTAATTGAAGTATATCCTAGTTCTTTTAAAGCTTGAACTTTAATAGTATTAAGTTCTAATGTACGAGACATTTTTTCTTCAATCTTATGTTCAATTTGATTTTCAAAACGTTTGTGAGATTCAGCTAGTTTTGCTTTAGAAGCACCACCGTTATTATAAAGTGTCATTGCTGAGAACATAATACTTTCAAAAGTATATTGTTCATCTTCATCAAATACAAATTCAAGAGGTTTAACAAATCCTGTTGCTTTTGCTATATATGCAAGTATATATTTTAATTCACGGCATGTTTCAAGTGATTGCATAAAATTATACATATATTTAAATGTATAATATGAATCATCGTCAGTTTCATCCTCAAGTCTTTCTTTTAATAGATCAACGATATTAACAAGTAATTCTTTTTGTTTTTTACCTAAATCATTGAATACTTGTTTACCCCCCTTCCCTTCATCTACAGAGTCAAGAAGGCTATTTAATCTATTTTCAACTTCTAATATGTAATCAGTATCAATTTTAATATCATCTAATTCTTCAGCTGCTTTAATGCCTAATAAATTAAGTAATAATACTTTCTTATCTCTAGGCCATTTATTTAAATCATCTAACTCTAAATAGTTATAAATCATTTGACGAGAAACACCTAAAAATTTAGCTAATTTTACTTTGGAAATACCAAGTTCATGTAATACTTCATTTAACTTATTCATACCATAACACCTCTATAATAATTATACTATATCTATGTCAATTGTCAAGTGTAAACTAAGACGTAAAAGCATATAATATATGGGATTTTCAATGTAAAGTGTCCTGATAAGGAAATATATAAAGAGATTTTTTAAAGTTTCATTTATTAGATTACTTTATTTCCCAAACACCTAAACTATCTTCGTCCGACAAATTTATTAATCCTATCTTTATCCGGCATCGAACTATTATCAATGCTTTTTAGCATTTTATTTCTATCAAAAGGTACTAAAATTTCTTCAACATCATATCCTATTTCTTTTTCTTTTATTATTATATATGAAGCATAATCAATAGGATCAGCCCCATACGCCATACCAGCCGCTCTTATTGTTCTAATTTTTACTTTATCATCCTCTGTTAGAAATTTAAAATGGACATGTCCCTGAATTATTTCATCATAATAATCAACTTTTCTACCACCAAAAATTGGTTCATTCTTTGCTGATATAAATCCAGCATTTTCTGGAATTACTATTTTCGATTTTTCATCTATTTCTAGTTTTTGTTTTTCGCTATTTGTATAATAAAATTGCTGTTGGGGATTAGGTAAATTATAATTAATTGATCTTTGATATGACCAGGTGCTGTTATTGGAAAAGTCAATTCTTACATCATTACCAAAATGACATAATCCTATTTTTAATCCACCAACAATTAAATCATAACTATGTTTATTATTCTTTAGTTGTTCAATTTGCTTAGAATTAAGTTGCAAATTGGTCCATTCCTGACTTTCTGTTTTTGCTTTGTTAAAGTAAGCTTCAAACGGTTTAATTCCAATACTTACGTAGTCTTCACTATTACCATTTATTGATTTTACGTTATATTCCTCTAGTAATTCTAATACTTCGGAAGGATTAGGCCCAACACCAATATTATCTCCTAAAGAATAAATTTCTTTTATTCCTCGTCTTTTTATATCTTGAAGAATTGAAATTACGGGAAATAATAACCCGTGAACATCTGTAAATATTGCAATCTGTCTACCTGTATATTTTTCCATATAACCACCACATTTCCTACTATGTTTAATTAACTAATGATATCCATCTGTGTTAATTATTTCCCTATACCCTTTTAATAATTCTCGGGCAATAACTCCCGTAAATATTCCAGTTGGAATACTAAAAATTAGTAAGAATGGGAAATAATAAAACATACTTGTTGTATTAATTAAAAATATAGCTACTATTATTTGTCCAAGACTATGAAATACTGATCCAATTATAGAAATACCTATTATAGATAGTTTTGTATATTTTTTAAAAATATACATCATTATGATACTTAAAAAAGCTCCTCCTAAAGAGAAAAAGAACGATACACTAAATAGACCAGTCAAAAGTATACCTGTTAAAAATACTCTTAATATTGTTATATAAAAGGCTTCTTTAAAAGAATATTCATATAGAATAAATAATATAACTGTATTAGCAAGTCCTATTTTAAGCCCAGGAATAATTCCATTAAATATAGGTATTAGAGATTCAACAGCGTTTAAAACTACTGATAAAGCAAGTAATAATGATAATCTTGTATAACGTTTTAAATCCATTTATCTCACCACTGTATCTATTTCGTTTTTATCTTGTTCAATCTTAATAACTATCTTATTGGGTAAACAAATAATTGACTCATAAGACTTAGATATATAACCTTGTTTTGAACATAAGTGAAGAGGACTCTTTTCTTCATCTACTTTTACTCGTCCATTACCCGCTAAAATCTTAATATTGCCATTATATCCTTGAACATTATATTCTTGTTCTTCCTTATTTAAATCAATTGTTAAAACTACTTTATTTTCGTAATATACTAATGCTTTTAAATCTTTTTTAGTTTCAGTTAATTTAAATATAATTAAGAAAATAGTTGCCACTATTAAAACTATTAAAATTAACTTAAAATCATTTTTATTCATATTTACTAAACCCTTTAGTCTTTAGTATTTTTTTATCATTAGTATAAATAATAGCTTCAACATCATCTAAAGATTCTGCTAATTCAAGAGCCTTTTTAGGTTCTAAAAGAAATAAAGAAGTAGATAGAATATCTGCTAGAGCACTATCTTCAGTAACTACAGTTACACTTAACATGTTATTAGCAGGATATAATGTATCTGGATCAATTATATGATGGTATTTTTTACCATTATATTCATAAAATCTTAAATATCCCCCACTCGTTACAACACTTTTATTATTAACTTTAATTTTAGTATATAAACTAGATGTGTCTGTTGGATTTTCAACGCCTACTGTAAAATAATCTTTATGATAAGCTTCTCCAACTACTACGTTACCGCCAGCATTAATAATATAACTTTTAATATTATTATCTTTTAAAAGTTCAGCAACTTTTTTAGTAGCATAACCTTTAGCGACTGCCCCTAGATCTATACTAGGATTAGTATTAGATATTTCTTTAGTATCATATAAAATAAAGGAATTAATATTTTCTTTCGCGTCCTCTAATTCCTTGGAAGTAGGGATCCCCTCCCCTTTATCACGGTATTTTTTCCATACTTCAATAATACTATGCATATTAATATTAAATTTATTATTTACTTTAGAATGTTCTAAAGAAATATTTAAAATGTCGTATAAATCATCAGATATTTTTATTTTATCCGTTTCTAGCTTACTATTATTTATTTTATATAGTTCGCTACTTTCATCATAAACATTTGTCATATCTTGGTATTTTTTATATGTATTATCTATTTCTTTAAATAGGTTATCTGCTTTAGAACTTGTTGTATATAGTTTTACATTAATCATTGTATCCATATAATAAAAGTCTTTTTGATACATATTAACACTATATTTTTTATATAAACACATTCCTATTATTAAAACTAAAATAGAAAGTGAAAGTAGCAAATATTTTTTCATATTATCACCTATTTAATTATATCATATAAAGAAAAAAAGGAATATAACTATCCCTTCATTTCATAATAAGAAGCGCCTAAAATTTCATTATCATAGTAGAATGACTTCTTTCCAAATTCTTTATTAATATAACTAATATCAATAGATTCAGTTAATGTTTTTTCATCACTATATAAATTAGTACCAAAGCCCATCTTATTTCCTTTAATAGTTGCTCCTATTGAAACTAAAGTCGTTGGATACATATCAAATGTAGTAGCAATTCTATTTTTAATATTATTTGTATTTACTTGAGAATTTATAAATACATTATATACAGTACGTTCTGTTACCCATGAAGGATAGAAGTTACTTTGCATAGTTGGATGATCACCAGCAATTATAATTGTTGTATCTTTAAAGAAATCTTGTTTCTTAATCCATTCTACAAATTCATATAACATACCATCACTACAATGGAATGAATTAGCATATCTAGTTGGGAAGATACTATCGCATGTTTCATCTAAATATCCATCAATAAAGTGTGTGTCTGCTGTTAATAAAGTGAAGTTAAATGGTTCATCTTTAGCAGCAATTTTTATTAATTGTTCTTTAGCAAATTTATATAATTTACTATCTTCAAATCCCCACCATACGTTATAGTTTTGAGGAATTAATTTCTCTTTTTTAGCCCATAAATAATCATAAATTTTATAATCACCATGTTGTGTAAAATAGTCTCTTCTACCAGCATAACTAGCATCAGATCCCATCATAATGTAATTACTATAGCCGTTATCTTTTAAATATTCTCCTAATGATTTAACACCAGGCATCATTTGGCTATATCCTGAATATTCGTTACCATCTATTTTTAAACGAAGTGGTGTCCCAGAAGTTTGGGCTATCATAGCAGCTACTGTCCATGTTGAACCTTCTAAACTATATAGACCACCTACACCTTGATTATTACTAAAATTTGTATAATCTAAAGCATAGTTTTCTAATTCAGGAATAACACTCTTTTCAAATACCCCACCATTTAATTTGGAAGCTAAATTTGATTCAAGAGATTCAACATAAATATATATTAAATTATTCTTTTTACCTTCAAATGTAATCTCGGCTTCATTTGTATCAACATAATAATTTTCAAATATTTCAGTAGTTGAGAACTTACCTATAATATATTTATCTAATTCAATTATATGTGCCCCCATAAAAGCCATAATAAAGAATATTACTATTGACGCTATTAAACGTCTTTTTTTATTCATTGTAAATAAATCGTGTTCAAATCTTTTCTTAAAAAATCTAATTTCAAACGTTACTCTTCCACGAATATATTTAGACATTAAGTATTCAATTAAACCATATATTAATAATATTGCAGGAATACCAATAATAATTATTGTTAATCCTCCTTTTATTGCATCAAAACTTGTTGCTTCAGTCTTAACTGTTGCACTAAATATTAATTGTTCAATTGTTATATTATCGAAGCCAAAATGAATATAAAGTGCAAGAATTAATAATAAAGATCCTAGTGTTAAAAGTATAACACTAACGGGATTTATTTTTTTTAGTTTTTCTTTCATTTATTCTAATATTAAATTCTATGTTTTTGCTAACTGTTGATGCAACAAATCCAATAATAACACTTACAATAATTGCTATAGTAGCGTATTTTATTGAAAATGGTATATTACCAAATGATTCTTCTAAAGAAAGTCCTGGATGTAATAGTATATATGCTAAAGTAGTTGCAACTATGTTAGTAAATAAACACATACATAAGTAATCTAAAACTAGTTTAACATTTAATTCCTTTCCTGCTAATTTCATATAAACTTTTGTTCCTATTATCGCAGGTAATAGCATGTAAATAATTGTTGTCATATCCTCAACCCTCCTATGAAAATTATAACATATATAAAATAAAAAAATAAAGGTTTTACCCTTTATTTTTAATATTATTTTATTTTTTTAACTACTTTTTTATTAGTTGGTTTCTTAATATTAAGAGCGGTATCACTAGAACCAGTAATAATTAAGATAACTCCAACAATACGAAGTAGTAATGTTAATGTCTTAAATGGATTAAAACAAATAATTAAACCTACTAATAAATTTAATAATCCTTCAACCATTTTATAAGTATAGAAATTAGTCCCTTTATAAAAACCAGCTTCAGATAATTTGCTAATACCTACAAATACAATGAATATTCCAATTACTAAAGGAATAATGGACGCTATTTTTTCAGGTACAATTATAACTACAAGGCCAATAATACCAGTTATAATTGCTAATGTTAAATTAGCTGTTAAATCTTTATTCTTCATATAACTAATAGCATTTATAAGCGCATATATTAAAATAAATGCACCTATCGCATAAATAACAAAATTACTAAATAATTCAGGAATTATTAATAATATTAATCCCATAATAATATAAAATAAATTATTCTTATTCATTAAACATTCTCCTTTTTAATTACTTTTTGTCCTGTTAATTCTAAGTAAGTTTCTTTAGTTATCTTAACAGTCTCGATTAAATTACTATTTTCATATACATATAAGTACATAAATAGTTTATCTTCTTTATATTCATCACTAATTGCATCAACATAATTATCATAAATATTAGGACTATTATTAGTAAATAAATTATCCGATAAAGCATATTTATAAGTACCATTACCAATATTCATCTTACTATGAACTTCCTTATTTACTAAAGTTAATTTAAAACCTTTATCACTAAATGACCCTACGTATTTATTATTATTCTTAGCTAGCGCATCCAAAATATTTTCGTATTTAGGATCTAAATAGAAAGTTATATAATCTAAATTTAATTCTTTAGATTTATTTAAGATAATTTCAATAATAGCCATTAAATTTTCTTTAACTTCTTTAGCGTATCCCAAATCAACACTAACATTAGGACTATACTTATTACTATTATATCCATCAATATCAAATTCTACAGAAGCTAATAATTTTTTATATTTATCATCATTTAAATAAATAGTATAAATTATTGAATCATTAAATTCTTTTTTATCACTACGATATCTTTCATACATTCTAAACCATTCATCAAAATCATGATAAGAACAAAAATTCTTACCTGTATATTTTGATAAATCAGCTGATGTATTTTTGTTTGACATTAGTAATTCAAAATTTAATACTTCAAACTCTTCTGCATCACTTTTTTCTACTTCTTTTATTACTAAATTCTTCATATTACCACTAAAGATATATTAGCACTTATTCACTAAAAAGTAAACAAAAAAAGGCCTAAGCCTTTTATATAACGTACCAATTAGTTTCGGCCTCTTTAAGATTATATTTATAACCTTTTAGAGCGCGCTCTGCCATCATAATCTCTTTACCAGCTTTCTCAACATACTGAAACAACATCTTGCCAGCTTCTGTTAAAATTACTCCATTTAAAGATCTTGTAAATAGTTCAACATCTAATTCTTCTTCAAGTTTCTTCAATGATTTTGAAATGGCTGGTTGAGATATATACAATTTTTTAGCAGCTTTCGAAATACTTTTCTCTTTAGCTACGCAATAAAATACACGATATAAATTTAAATTGATGCAAGCATTAACTTCGTACATATTTACACCTCTTGTATAATATTACTTCCCCTTTTTGTAGTTATTATTATAACATAATAAATTTAAATTAAAAGTAAAAATTACATTTTTTGTAAATTTCTTCTTAAGTTTAAAACTTTCCTATTTCCCTCTTCAATATCGACCATATGTTTTAAGTAATAAGGGTCAACTTTAAGACCTAGAAGAAGCTTTTTATAATTAGATAATTTAATAATATCTAACTCTTCATACTTTTCTGGTTCATGCATAACAGTATAAAAATTCTTTGTTGGAAAGACAAACTTATCTCTTCTTGGACGAATTTCATCAAGCATCTTAGATATTGTCACTTGATTATTTATTTTTAAATCATCCGCCATAAGATAAGCACTCATAAATTCATTAACATATAAGTATGCTTCTAATTGAGCATTTATCTCAAATGGTGAGAATTGATATCCCACATCATTATATAAAGATTTATAATGTGATGCTAATTCTAAAGTATCTCTAAATATTTGACCTTCAACAGTATCAAGACCTAATTTAGACATTTGAATAGCGTGAAAGCATTCATGAGATATTACTTCTAGAATATCAAAATTATAATTAAAAATATTTCTATTTTTACGATTAGATTTTTTTATCTCATCATATGAGAATGTTATTAAACGTTCTTCCGGTTCATATACCGCTATTTCAGCATCTTCACTTGTATGATTAGAAGATACATCTTCTAAAAATAAACTAGCGTTATGTTCTTTAACTAAGTTCATCGCATAACGACGAATATAATCTTCAGGTAAAGGAGTTATAGCTTCAGTATAATCAAAAAATTCTTCTAATAATTCTACTTTTTCCATAGTAACCTTTTTAATAATTCTTTACTAACTTCATCGTTTATACGATAAAATTCATAGTCTTCATCTTTTAAATTTAAACTATATCTATTAGCTACAGAAGATACTATTTCTCTTAAATCAACACTTTTTAAAAGATAATCTAAATAATCTCTTAATTCAGGATGCTCTAAAACAAATTTATCAAAACTAGAAGAATACAATTCTAAATTTTGAACATCATTTTTATATTCACTAATACTCCAATGTTCTAAGGAACCACTATAATCATATACTGGCGCTAAAGATATACCAGAGTTATCTTCCTTAAACATGATATTACAGCTACAACGGTCAAATTGACGCATGAAAATGTCTAAGGCATATAATTTTACTAATTCTCTTTCAATGTCTCTAAAACTGGCTTTATCTAGCAAAATAGAAGGTTCTATACCTAACTTTTCAACTAAATCATTTAAATAATAATAATTGGCATCCTTTTCTTTGAAATTAGGAGTAGCAAAAGCATAATAACTATCTTTTTTAGCAAGCATATATGTAGCGGTTGCTAAATCAAGTTTGTGAGCTATACACTCTCCTATTACTTCATTAAATGTATCATTATATTTAATGAAGTAATATTCACCATCTAATTTATACCAATTCTTACTACGATATAATTCATTCTTTCTTAGTATTTTTTTAGCTTCAAATTTATAAATATTACGTGCATAATCTAAATCTAAGCAAATAGTTCTATTTGTTACTGCTTCTCTTAACATTAAAATCTATCCTTCATCTTAATTTTAGATTCGCTAATAATACTATGTGAATTTCCTTCCATAGTATAACCTTTAATTCTTAAATTACTTGAACATAAAGGCATATATATAACATCACCATCATTATTAACAAGTTTTATATATGGTGAATTATTTAAACGATCAATATAATTATCTTCTTCAGGAAATAAGCTTAGTCTTTCTTTAATACTTACTGAAGCTATACGTGGTTCATTATTAAATTTAAAGAATTCTTTTAATTCGGGAACATATGTTTTAGAATCAAAATCTATATTTCCTCTATTAATATCAATCCTAAAGTCTTCTAATCTTTTTCCTGCTAGATATGAATCACCAGCAGGTTCAATATACCCAGTTATATCACTTGTTGTAGTTAAATATTCAAATCCTTTACTTGGGAAAATTTGATTATTATAAACTATATTATCAACTGGAAGTTCTATATCTACTCTTGCAGGTTCAAAGATAGTTAAACATCTTAATTTTAAATTCTTTAGATATTTAATTTTTCTATCAATTTTTTCTACATTGCTATTTCTTATCTCATCTTCTAAATTTTCTACTTCCACTTTATAGTAAGATGGATAGATATCTATCTTTGGTAGATCATGGGATATCATAGATGCAAAAGTACTATCAAAATCTTCACCTACAAAAATAATAAAATTACTATTATTATTTGCATATTCAATCCATGCTTCTTTGGCATCTAATTGATCATAAAAGTTAATATATACGTCTTTAATACCATTACTATGTGCTGTTTCAGCTAAATCAATAGCTATGCTAGTATTCTTACTAGAAGCTGAAATAAATAATGGTTTTCTTTTATTTACGTTTCTTTCTAAGATAAATTCACTATATTTACTCATACTATCACCCCTAAATATTAGATGCGTTTTATTATAACACAACTAAGAAAAATATGCTATAATAAATTTGGTGATAGAATGGATTGTATATTTTGTAAAATTATTAATGGTGATATACCATCATACAAGATCTATGAAGATGAAACAGTATATTCTTTCTTAGATATTAACCCTAAAGGTGTAGGACATACTTTAGTAATTCCTAAAAAGCATTTTAAGGATTTAGATGATATTGATTTAGATACTTTAAAACATATTAATGAAATAACTAAAATGTTAAAGAAAAGAATTGAAGAAAAACTAAATCCTGATGGAATTCAAATCGTTCAAAATAATGGTTGCCTTCAAGAGGTAAAACATTATCATACTCATATTATTCCGGCATATCTAACAAGCAAAGATATGACTGTTGAAGAAGTATATGAAATACTAAAATAAGATACTCATTTGAGTATCTTATTTTGTTATACATAAAATATTTTTTATTATATTTATATCAGTTACTTCCTCTAAAGTATTATTATTTATAACACCAATTACTATTTTGGCATCATCTTTTGTAGATAATAACATATAGTATTTATCTATTTTTTTAACAACAACATATTCAACATTATCAAGTAAAACAACTTCATTTTCTTCTAAACTATAATCCATTAGAATAACCTCCCATAGACATATTTCCATATATTTTAGCTAATTCTTCGTTAGATAGATTATACATTGTACTTATTTTTTTAACAGCTTTATTTGAATAGTTAACTGAACCTTTAATATTACGCCAATTTAGCCAACCGTTATAAGCCCCAAAGATATTATCAAATTTACCATTTGCTGGATCATTTGGATATTGTTTATAAATACCGTTTACAAGGTAAGCACAAGCCTCAATATTCTTATAACGATCATTTAATAAGTCACTAGAAGAAAATCCTAAATTATTATATATTGTAGCATGATTACATACATTTATTTGGCAATAACCATAGTCATTAGAAGCACTTATAATGCCATTAGCCGCAAATGTACCTCCTGACTCATTATCGATAATTGCCATTAAAGCATTAAATGATACACCATATTTAATAGACATCTCATAAATATATTTTTGTTCTTCGGCAGGACATGGACAGTTATAGAATTTTGTTCCATCAGTAGCCGCAATTGTTGAGGTAGTTGGTGCTGCGTTATTATTAGTAACCTCATTATTTATAGCTTTATCAGCTGCATCTGTGGAAATTGCTGATGCCGCTTTTAATTGCTCAATTAAAGCTTCAACTCTTTTATCTTCTTCATCCATAGTTTCAGTATTATTAGAAACACCTGTCATTTTTTTTAATTTATTAATAACATCATCAACACGATCTGTTTGTGTTTCAATAGTTGTATTACTATCACCATAAGTACTAGCTTCAACCGGAACGGATGATATCAAAAGCGAAGAAGAAATAGAAGCTATTAAAATAGCCAGTTTTGCTGGTAGAGCAATCTTCTTACCTGTTCTTACAAGATTATATTTTTTGCTTGATGGATTTTTTAGCATCCCATCAATATTACTTT
This sequence comes from Caryophanales bacterium, assembly GCA_016282155.1. Lineage (GTDB taxonomy): Bacteria > Bacillota_I > Bacilli_A > RF39 > UBA660 > RGIG4266. The sequence continues at coordinate 121,837 of JAEEJY010000037.1, forward strand.
TTAAGATATCTGTATATTTCATATCATCACCTACTATATATAGTATATCAAAAAAATACCTATTTAAAATAGGTATTTTTATTATTCTTCAGTTTTTTTACTTTCTTTTTTAGTAGGTGCCATTAATTCTTTACGTGAAAGATTTAAACGACCTTTCTTATCGTATCCTAAGTTTTTAACAACTATTTCGTCACCAACTTTAACAACATCACTAGGATGTTCAACACGATTAACATCAAGTTGTGATACGTGAACTAATCCTTCACAACCATCCCATAATTTACAGAAAGCACCAAAGTCTTCAACTTTAACTACTTTTACAGTGTAAGTTTCACCAGGAATTGGTTCTCTTACAATATTCTTAATCATTTCAGCAGCTTTATTAATTATATCTCTATCAGTATGGTAGATAATTACTCTTCCGTCATCTTCAATATCAATCTTAACTGCGTTAACATCTTGAACGGTTTCAACATTTGAAGATTCAAGAATAATCTTAGTAATAGTTTCTCCACCCTTACCAATAACTTCTTTAATTTTGTCTGGACTAATCATAAATGTTTCAGTTTTTGGAGCATACTTAGAAACTTCTTTACGAGGTTCTTTAATTTGTTTTTCCATAACATCTAAGATTTCCATACGAGCATCTTTAGCTTGAGCTAGTGCTTCTTTTAATATTTGTTTTGTAATACCTTTAATTTTGATATCCATTTGTAATGAACAAATTCCTTCTCTTGTTCCTGCTACTTTGAAGTCCATATCTCCTAAATGATCTTCCATTCCTTGAATATCAGTTAAGATTATATAATCATCACCATGAGTAATTAATCCCATTGCAATTCCAGCAACTGGTGCTTTAATAGGAAC
>JAEEJY010000006.1 GCA_016282155.1 Caryophanales bacterium
CAGCGTTCATCCTGAGCCAGGATCAAACTCTCCAAAAAAATAAACATCATTGCTGATGTTAGGTTCTTATTTGAATTGTTCTTTTCCTAACTTAAAATTTGAATTGACATTTTGCTCAGTTTTCAAAGATCATTCCGCTTTTTTTCAAAGCGCAATATAAATATATCAAATACAACAAGCTAAGTCAAGAGAATTTTACGTTTTTTTTATAAAAAAACGTTAAATTCTAAATATTTGTATATTTTTTGCTTCCTTTTCGTTGAAAGCACAACTAATATATCATTTCTAAAAGGTAGTGTCAACACTTTTTTTAAAATTTTTATAATTTGTTTTCCCTTATAAAATAAGGGCAAACTCCCGATTGGTGTCAACCAAAATTGGTTGCCAGAACTGGTATTTTTGTCCTTATATATATATAAAGAAAAAGAGGAGATTTAATTCTCCTCAGTTACCATCTTATAAACTTCATAATATTTATAGTTTAATTCATCTGTAAACATCTCTAGACCATCCTTATATTCTTTAATTAATTGATCAAGAGCTCCATTAACAACCTTATCTAAATCACTTGAATAGTTCATTAGTTTTTTATGATACTTATATTCCATTCTATCAAGTATCTTATATTGGCCTGTTGGGAAGACTCTTAAGTCTAGATCATAGTCAATATATTTTATTGTATTCTCCTCTATTATATAAGGAGAAGCAATATTACAATAATAATATATTCCATCTTTTTTTAATTGGGCTATTATATTGAACCATTTATCTTTAAAAAAATACATTATTGCTGGTTCTTTTGTACGCCATGTTACACCTTCTGCTTTTGTTACAATTGTTTTGTTATTACCAAAAACAATATAGTCTTTTTTTTCATCTAATAAAATTGCTTCATCCCATGAACGATGGATATTGCCATTATGTTTATAACATTGAATTTGAAGTTTATCACCTGTGCATAATTTATTCATGTTATCACATCTCCAACCTTATTATACATCTTTTTTAATAAAAAAAATAGTATTACTAGAATACTATTTTGTTAAGACCTTAATTGCAGCCTCTAATTGGTTGTCCTTTTCATAATCTGTTAGTTTAACTTCTACGTCTGGTTTAATACCTTTTTCATTAATCCAGTTACCTTTTGGAGTTAACCATTTCTTAGTTGTTATCTTATATTGTTCACCAATTGATTCAGCGTCTTGTACTTCTTGAACAGTACCTTTGCCATACGTAGTTACACCTACAACAGTAGCACCATATTCTTCTTTCATAGTTGCGGTAAACATCTCAGCTGCAGAAGCACTATGCTCATTTACTAATACTACCATCTTATAACTTCGCTTATTTGAAGTATTTGAATAATGTTTTGTAGTACCATCCTTTGATTCTATCTGATAAATAACATGTGATTTATCTAAGAATTCGCTCATCATATTTTCAACAGAAGATAAATGTCCTCCCGTATTATAACGAAGATCTACTATTAATGAGTCTATTCCTTTTTGTTCTAAAGATAATAATTCTTTTCTAAATTGAATATCTGTATTGTAAGCAAATAGATTAACATAAATATATCCAATCTTCTTATTATCTCTTTCAATAACATCACTCACTACTGAAGTCAATGTTACTTTTTCTCTTTTTAGTTTTAATGTTATTTCCTTATTATCTCTTTTAACTACAATACTAAATTCTGATTTTTTAGAATTCTTTACTTTTGTTGCAAATTGAGATGTAGTTAAACCACTTATTTTTTCACCATCCATAGATACAATCATATCTAAAGGTTCAAAACCTGCTTTTTCGGCCGGTGAATCTTTAATAACTCCTACAACAACAATATTTTTAGCATCGTCATTAGCTACCTGAATACCAAAACCTTCATATTCGCCTTGTAAACTTGTAGATAAACTATTAGAAAGATTATCATCAACTACAGTTGTATAGTTATCAAGCGAGTTAATTATTGCCTCTAATGCTGTTTTCATAGCATCTTCGTCTTTTATATCCTTATAATAGTTATCTTTTAATTTACTATATTCTGATAAAAACTTAGTTATAGCAGGATTATTAGATTTACTTAGTACAGCATATGTTACACCTATTCCCATTAATAATGATATAACTGCAATGGAAACAGATATTGTAACGACTTGTGCTAAAGTAAATTTACTAGCCTTCTTAGGAGTTTTTAATTTCCATCTTTTTAATGTACTCTTTATCTTTCTAGCCATATATTACCCTTACATATTTCCTAATTTATTTAATACTGCGTCAGTACCCTCATATTTTTCTGTGATTGTTTTATCTTCTACTCTTATTAATGTAATACCACTTACTTTGAATTCTTTAATATTATTTACAACATTACTTTCTTTAGCTACAAATTTCTTATTGAAAGCACTATTTAATAATACTGTGTGGAAAGAAATAGCATCCTCTTTAGCAGTATATGCTTTCTTATAGTTTTCAATAGCAGAAGCATATGTATCCTCAGTATCATACATTAATACATAGTAATCATCTTCATTTTGATTAAATATATTACTCATAAAGATTTCTTCATATTGAATTTGAACATCTTTATTAGAAGTTTGTTGTTTAGTACCATTATTCTTAATGATATTAGTTATTAAGAAGAATGCTAAAATAATTACAACAATTACTGCTAGGATTTCAATTAATGATCCTAAATCACTTCTAAAGAATTTCTTAATGTTTTCAATTGTTACTTTTTTCTCAGGAGTAGTTTTCTTAACTACCTTTTCTTCTTTAACTGGTTTAGTAACTACTTCTTTTACTTCCTTAACAGCTTCTTTTTTAGGAGCCTTAACTTCTTTTGCTACTTTAACAGTTGTTTTTTTAGTAGCCTTAGTTGCTGGTTTAGTAGCTACCTTCTTAGTAGTTTTAGCAGCTGACTTAGTAGTTTTAGTAGCTACTTTTTTATCTACTGTTTTTTTAGTAGATGTAGTTTTAGTTGTTTTTTTATTCTTTTTTGTTTCATTTTCCATTCTATCACCCAAAATAATTATAGCATAATATTACTAAAATATAATAATAAATCCTTATATTTCATATAGTTTTCATCATTTAAAATAAAAAAGTAGAGTAAAACTCTACTTTGATATTGTTACAGTAACTTTTTTAGTTTTTGGTGTATATGTTACTCTGGCATCTGTTGCATCAATCTTAACTTCAACTTCATGCGTACCTACAGATAATCCTGACAAGTCTACATAAGCCACGATTGAATCAGATGAGATACCTTCAATTACAGAAGATACACCTTTTAGATTTACGGTTACAACGGCATCTGATGTTGATGCGGCACTTACGGAGTATCCACTTGCTAAGTTACGTTTATTAATAATAACATTTGTTATATCACGTTCAGCAACTGCTCCTAAAGTAACGGTAACAGTAACACTGTTTGTTGACATATAAGTTATACCTACCGGTTTAGTTAAGTCAACTTTATATTCTTTATTATCCTTTAAGTCAGATACATCTACTTCAACAGGTAAGTAATTGATATTATCAAGAACTTTACTATCTCCATATAAAGTAATCTTACCTAATCCAGAATCTAGCGAACTAATTGCTTTACCAAATGCTACCGTACCTTTAGGAATAACCTTAATTGGTACTTCTTTACTTGGTGAAGTAATTTCAATATCAACATTAATAGTTCCTGGGATAATTTCTACATCAACAATATTTCCTTTAGAATCATATGCTTTTAGAGGAACATCATTAATTGTATAATTTCCAACTGCTTGAGTTATTAAATCCTCTACATCAAGTAAAGCTTTAACAACAGCAACTTTATCAATTTGTTCTTGTGATCCCTTAACAATAACTTTATCGCTTTCAATTGATGTATTTGAGATAACAAGTTTTGAATCTAACTTATCTTTATTTAATATATCAATAGATAAAGACTTAGTTTGTGAAACTTTATTACGTATTGTTATATTAACAGAAGTTGGATTAACCATATATTTTAAGTTTACTAATGATTGATTATATTTAATATTAACTTTATGTTGTCCTGGTTTTAATCCAGTTAAATCTACTGTTACATCATATGAACTCATTTGTTTTGCAATAAACAAGTCTGTCTTACTACCAATAAGAGTAATATCAACAGTTTCAGGAAGTCCTTCAACTACATATGCCTCTTCATTGTAAATAGCTGTAACTGGTAAAGATCTTAACACTTCAGCTGAATTTCGCGAAAATGTTACTATTTGTCTATCAATTACAAGGAATATTGCGAATGCAAAGAATAACGATATAAATAATAGTGTATTTCTTTTAGACAACCAGTTTTCAAATGATTTACCTGAATTGTCAAACCTACCAGTAACTCCTAATACTAATTTAGTAATAGGAAGGATTATTTTCTTGTCGATAAATTTCCATATTGCAAGGAAAAAACTTTTAATTGACTTGAGTATTTTCTTCATCTTTATCTTCCTCCTCATCATCAACTATTATTTCCTTCTTAGGACGCAACTCTTCAAGTAACATTAATTTAAACTCATCAAGAGTTAAATTATAGTGTAACTCGCCACCTAAAGCAATAGATAATCTTCCTGTCTCTTCAGATACGACTAGTGAAATACAATCTGTTTCTTCAGAAATACCTAAAGCAGCTCTATGTCTTGTTCCTAAACGCTTACTAATTTTCAAACTATTACTAGTTGGGAATACTGCTCCAGCACTAGTAATCTTATCCCCTTGAATAATTAAACCACCATCATGTAATGGGTTATTAGGGAAGAATATAGCTATTAATAAATCACTAGTTATATCACCATAAATCTTTTTAGATCTTTCGATATAATCTTGTAAGCTATTATCTCTTTCAATAACAATTAATGCTCCTATACGCATTTTTTTCATATATTCACAAGCATTAACAATTTCATAAACAACTTTTTCACGTTCATCAACAGTTAGAACTTTATGTCTTCCTAGTAATTGACTTCTTCCTAATTGTTCTAGAACATTTCTTATTTCTGGTTGGAATATAATAATTAGAGCAAGTGGTGCCCATTCAATAACATAATCCATTAAGAAATTAATTGTTACAAGGTCTAATATTGTACTAAATATCTTTAATACTACAATAATTAATATACCTTTAAATAATAAAACCATTTTTACATTTTTTCTTAAGTTTTTCAAAATATAATAAAGTACCATCCATACGATAAGTACGTCTACAAATTTTCTAAGTAATTCAATAATACTTTCTACAGTCATCTTATCACCTATCTCCTACATTAAGTATTATATCACATGTCAGCAATATTTTATAGTGAAAATAAAAAAGTTCATTAAGAACTTTTTAGAATTTCCATACATCTTCTGGAGTTTCTACAGGTGTTTCAACAGGTGCTTTTTCTTCAGGTTGTTGTGATTCATTTATAATAATTGGATCATCTGGAAACATCTTTTCAAACTCAGCGTTTGTTAAATCTTTTTCTTCTTCTACCACTGGAGCAACATCTGGAGTATATAACTCTTCAGTAGTTAGTGAAGCAGGATCTAACTCTTTAGGAGTTACATCGATACTCACATTCATATCTTCCACAGGTTCAACTTGAGGAATCATGTCAGGAGTAATATCTTGATTTGCTTCTACTACAGGTACATCTACTACAGGTGTATCTATAACTGGCGCATCCATTACTGGTTCAGCTACCGGAGCTTCTACTACAGGATTTTCTATCACTGGTTCCACTACTGGAGCTTCAATTGTAGGTTCCACTACTGGAGTTTCAACTACAGGTTCAATTGTCTCAGTTACTGGTTCAGTTGCTTCTACTACTGGTTCTACCACTGGAGTATCAACTACAGGGGCTTCAACTACTGGAGTTTCAATAACCGGTGTATCTAATACTGGAGTTCCTACTACAGGTTCAGTAATAGGTGTATCTAATACTGGAGCTGGTTCTTCTACTACTGGAGTATCTACAGGTGTTTCAACTACAGGTGCCTCTACTAATGGAGCATCAACTACAGGCGTATCTGCTACAGGTACAGAAGCAGCATTAATAGGTGCAAATAGTTCTTGTGGTACATCACTTACCGGAGTATCAACAGGAGTTGGAGTATCAGTTAAAGGAGCAATAACATTTTCCTCTACTTTTTCTTCTTTATCCTTATGACTATTTACAATATCTCTAAGGCCTCTACCTTCTTTATTTTCATCTACAGTTACAGGGGCTGATTCTTTTGAATCTTCTTGGCTTACTACTCTTTTCTTTGCTAAAAAATCAGATTTTTCCGCAAAATAACCGATAATTGTTAAAATAACAACTATCCCACCAACGATAAACCAAATATAATTATTCACGATAAAATCAACTATATTATTCATTGGCACCCTCCTTATTCTATATCTATATTATCACTTATGTAAATAATTTTCAATAACTATTTTTCTAAATAGTCAGCACCTTTAAAAGGTTCTTCTTTAAGTAAATCTAAATAATCTTGTTGACGTAGTACTTCATATACCATAATAGCAACAGTATTAGATAAATTCAAAGCTCTTATATACTCCGTCATTGGAATACGCATACAGTGTTCTAAATCATCTTTTAATATTTCTTTAGGTATACCTGTACTTTCTTTACCAAAAATTAAATAGATATTTTCATTTTTATCTGAGTAATCAAATGATGTATGTGGTTTTTTACCATATCTTGTTAAATAATAGTAAGTACCTTTATTTTTACTTTTAAAATCTTCCCAGTTTTCATATACTTTATAATCACAATGTTCAATATAATTTACTGCGCTTCTTTTAATATATTTTTCATCTAAACTAAAACCTAAAGGTTTTATTAAATGAAGTTTAGTATTAGTTCCAGCGCATGTACGCATTATGTTACCAGTATTTTGCGGAATTTCTGGTTCAAATAAAACTACATTAATCATTTACAATACTATTTCCTTCTAAGAAAGTTTTTACATCATTTATTTTTGCTACACTATTTTTTGTATATATTGCATCAACAATCTCACGATCCTCAAAATACAATATATTTGCTGTTACAATATTCTTTAATTTAATTGTTGAACTTACATAAGGTAAGAATATTTTATTAATATCATCTTGTGTCATATCTTTAGTATCTAAATAAATCATAGTTGAAGTTAGTTCTTCATTGACTATATATTTTTTTAGACTACTTTCAAAATCTTTTATGTCAGGGTCATTAGAAGAAGCTATATAGATTAAAGCATTAGGATTATCTAAAAGGTAACTTGATAATGATGAGGCATCTATCTTAGTTACTACCTCCTCTACTACCGAAGTATTCTCTCTATTCTTTTTAATTATCTTATACCAACTAGATATATAAAATGTTAATACAACTACCGCTACTGTTATAAGAGCCATAAAAATGTAATTCTTCTTCTCTAGTACTTTATTCTTCATATAATCACCATACCTTCTATATATATTTTATCATAGTTATTTAGACTTTTCCACATTTTAGCAAGAAAAAAAGCAGTTTAAAAACTGCTATACTCATCCTTTACATCATTTAAAGTGACTACTGGTAATTCAATATTATCAGCTTTAGCTATATCGGCATATTTAACTTTAAATTCAGCTAATTCTTTAACAATACTATCTGGATATATACGCTTACTATTTTTAATAGCATTATATACATCTAAAATATTTACTTCTGTACGATTATCAAATAAGGCATTAGAAAATGCTTGAGATAATACTGAGAAGGCAACGTCTGGATACATAGCTGCTAAACCATATACACGTTTGTATTCACTTGTTGCTTCAACAATTGCACGTACTAACTTTTCAGTAATATATTCATTATATTTAAAAGTTGCTCCTGTTTGCTTAGCTATTCTTGGAATGGTTCCCATTAATATCTTAACTGTTGTATCAACATCAGGTTCAACTATTTCAATTTTATCAAATCTTCTTAAGAACGCTCTATCACGAATAACATATAGATTATATTCTTGTGTCGTAGTAGCTCCAATAGCTTTTATATCTCCACGGTCAAGAGCTGGTTTTAAGATATTAGCTAAATCCATTGGACCTGAACCAGAACCACCTATTAATGTATGAACTTCATCTATAAATAAGATTGTTTTAGTCATATTCTTTAATTCACGTACAAGTAAAGAAACTATCATTTCTTCTTTACCATCAACTACCATTTTACCTAATAAAGATGTTGAATTAATTTTAATAATTCGATATCCTTTCAAAGCATCAGGTACTTCATTACGTTGAATCATATAAGCAAGTCCTTCAACAATAGCGGTTTTACCAATACCAGCATGTCCTACAAGTAATGCCGATTTATCTGGTGTTAATAAAACAATCATCATTTTTTTAATTTCACTATCACGAGCAATAGCTGGATTTGTTACATATGTCTTTGCAGTTAAATCTTCTCCATACATCTTTACTATACTAGGAGTACTAGATTCTACTGTTTTACTTTCTTCATCAAAAGATATAATTTCAGGATTATTCATATTTTCCCTCCTTATTTTTTATCAGTACTTATCATACCATTACGTTTTAAAAAATCTACAGTTTCACTAACATTCATTTTACCAACATGATGGTCTTTTTTCTTATCTTTGTAAACATAAATAGTTGGTGTACTATTAAATGGGAAACGTGATTTTATATATGCTAATTTTTCAGGTTCTTCATCTAATTTATCAACATCAATATAATAAATATTTACATGATATTTTTTAACAACCTCTGTTGCAGTAATTTTGAATTGTGTACAATGAGAACAAGTATTACTTCCAATAAATAGGACAAAATCTTTATCTTTCTCATAGAAATCTTTGAAATTTTCAAAAGTTATTTCAGTATATGATTTAGGAGTTAAACATTCTTTTACAATGAATGCTCCTATTCCTATTAATAATATAGACGTAATGATTATTAGTACTATCTTCATGTTTTTTTTCATATCATCACCAATATAATTATATATTAATTTATATAAAAATAAAAGAGATTTGAATAAATCTCTTTTTTAAATACCTAAAATTAACGTTGCAATATTAAAATATGTAAATAATGATATAGCATCAACGATAGTAGTAATGAATGGACTTGCCATTACAGCAGGATCAAATCCTACTTTCTTAGCAAGTATTGGCAATGTACATCCTACTAATTTAGCAAATATAACTGTGATTATTAGGGATAAACATACTACCAAAGCAATTACCAATGATACTTGATCAATTATTAATAATTTAGCAAAATTAGCTACAGCAAGAGTTAAACCTACCATTAAAGAAACAGTTAATTCTTTACCTATTATCTTAAAGAAATCTTTATATTCAATTTCGTTTAATGATAACCCACGAATTATTGTAACTGATGCTTGTCCACCAGCATTACCTCCTGTATCCATAAGCATAGGAATAAAGGAAGTTAATACTACATAGGCAGCTAAGGCACTTTCATAATGTTGAATTATCTTACCAGTGAATGTAGCTGAAATCATAAGTAGTAATAACCAAGGAATACGTTTCTTCCATGTTTCAAACGGAGTCATACGTAAATATGGTTTATCAGTAGGACTAATAGCAGCCATCTTTTCAATGTCTTCTGTTGTTTCTTGTTCAAGAATATCAACAATATCATCGACTGTAATAATACCTACTAATTTATCTTCTCTATCAACTACAGGCATTACTGTAACATCATATTTAGAGAATTTAGCCGCTACTTCTTCTTGATCTTCATAAGTATATACATATACTGGATTAGTATTCATAATATCCTCAATTAAAGTATCAGGACTATTAAATACGAAATCTCTTAATTCAATGTATCCTATTAACTGTCTTTTCTTATCAAGGACATAACATACGTTAATTGTTTCTTTTTCTTTACCTTCACGGCGCATCTTATTAATAGCTTGTTCAACAGTTAAGCTAGCCTTTAAGTCAAGATAGTCTATATTCATAATTGAACCAGCTGAATTATCAGGATATCTTAATAAATAATTAATTTCTTTTCTTGTTTCAGGAGTTGTATTAGCAAGAATCTTTGTAACCATTGAAGCTGGCATCTCATCAAGTAAATCAGCAGCGTCATCAACATATAAGTTTTCGACAATAGCTCCTGCTTCTTTCATGGAAAGTAATTTTATGAAACTTTGCTGAACATCACTATCTAAATTAGCAAAAGTATCGGCTGCTAAATCTTTAGGTAGTAATCTAAATACCTTAATTCTTTTTTCTTCATCTTCAATATCTTGAAGAATTTCAGCAATATCTGCTTCATTTAAATCAGTGATTTTGTTTTTTAGTTTTTTATAATCTTCTTTTTCGATTAATTCAACTAATTCATTTACTTCTTCGTTCATAATACACCTCTTTCTTTATTTATTATATTTAATAACGTAGATAGCTAAAAAAGCTATTATTGAAGCATAAACAAGATAATTTGTAATTTTAATAATTATATTACTATATTTTATGTCAATCTTTTTAAAAGCTTGAAAAATAATAACTATTCCTTTTGTTAAAATAGATAGTCCCATTACAATAAATGGTAAAACAAGATAGCCATATTCACTAAAACCTGTTTTAATAATATAAAGTATTCCAACCACCAATATAAATAACCCTATTAGTATATTATTAACTGATATACGAATACTATTCTTAACTTGCTTTTCTTCCGAAATCTTTTTCACACTATCACCTATTATAATTATAGCATATTCAAAAAAGAAAATACTATATTATTTTGTGTGTTATAATTAAAGTGGTGATACTATGAATATAAAGTTATTTATATCTGCTATTATAAAATACCTGCTAGGAGTAATCCTGGTTAGTGGATTAATTTTTATTCCAGCTTATTCCTTAAATTATATTAATGCTTGGATATTTGTTGGTTTATTATTTATACCCATGTTTATAGCAGGTATTATATTAATGATATTTAATCCAAAATTATTAAAAGAAAGACTAGACGCTAAAGAAAAAGAAACAGAACAAAAAACTGTCATAATATTAAGTGGGATAATGTTTATAAGTGGATTTATTATAGCTGGTTTAAACTATCGCTATAATTGGATACATATGCCTAAAACAGTTGTTATTATCGGGGTAATACTATTTATATTATCTTATATTATGTATGGTGAAATACTTAGAGAAAACACTTATTTATCAAGAACTATAAAAGTAGAAAAGAATCAAAAAGTAATAGATACAGGATTCTATAAAATAGTAAGACATCCTATGTATTTGGTTACCATCGCCCTATTCTTATCCATACCACTCATATTGAACTCATTGATATCGTTCTTAATTTTTCTAATATATCCTTGTATTATAATTAAAAGAATTAAGAACGAAGAAAAAGTGCTAGAAAAAGAATTAAAAGGATATAAAGAATATAAAAAGAAAGTAAAATACAAATTAATTCCATTAATATGGTAAGGAGGATAGTATGAAAAAGAAAAAAGGAATATTGCTTATACTGATAATAATTTTTTTGTTGCTTGCAGCACTATTTAATCCAACAAAAGAAGATTTTAATAAAAAAATACACGAAATATCAAGCGATGGTACAACAAATGTTACTTACGAACAAGTAAAACTATTGGGCCTAGAAAAATTGTATGAAAGTGGTTATGAGCGTAAAAATTATTACATATTTAGCATTTATACAACTAACGGTTCAACTAACACAATGTGGACTAAGCCAGGATTTGCAGGTAAAAATGTAAAATATATCGGAATCTTCAGAAGCTTTATTCAAATAAACTAAAAACGACTCTAAAAGTCGTTTTTCTGTCAAATAAAATGGAGCTAAGGGGATTCGAACCCCCACTTTTAATTTTGGAGATTACAGTTCTACCATTAAACTATAGCCCCATACACGTATTATAACATATTAAAAAAAATTACATAAAGTTTAACTATATATGAATACTAACAATGTTAGTGTTTTAATTTGACTTTCTAAGAAAATATGATAGAATACTTTACTATTGAAAAAAGGGGTGTATATATGAAAACTATAAACTCAAGTAGATATGATGAAATAATTAGTAAACTTAGTGATAGAGTTAGATACTATAATAATGGGTTAGAAGGTAACCGTTTTACTTTAAATCTAGCCAACGGCGACTATATTAATTTAGTGTTTCCTGAAAACTTTATCGCACATATATTAGGAGTAAATATTGATAGCATGCGTGCTGCAGGTATTGTTCGTCCAAATACTCCATCATATGAAGTTCTTCGTAGATTAATTAATTCAGATATAACATATCGCAGTATGCAAGTAGCAAATCCTAATTTTAATATTGCGAACATCTTTTCTGATTATATTGATGAGAAATTAGATATATTTATTGATGTTTTAAAAATTCGTACCGATGATATATATTGTATTATCAAATATCTTCCAGAAAGAGCATATGCTACCGGAGAAGATAAAGAAAACTCTGAATATTTTATCATTAGAAGACATGGAAGAAGATTTTCTGCTTTAGGTATTATAAAGAATGACAATTCTTCTTATTATGTTCCTGTTACTTCAAGATTATTTGCAGACTACAATGAACTAAGTAAATTCCTAGCACAAATTTCAAGAAATCAAGAAGTCACTTATCCATACTTTTTAACAATAACTAATGTGGGTTCAGGATATCACGCTAAGATAGCAGTAAGCCTAGAGGATAAATTAGGTTTTAATAATAATTTAAAAGACATGGCTAAAAAATATAATGCTATCCCAGCGACATATAGTGAATTTCCAATCATTCTTGATAAATTACTAGAACGTAGAAATCAAGACTCTAATTATGCTTATGTATTAAATTCATTAAGATATAGTGCTATATCTGGTGAACTATTTAATAAAGATAGCATTAGAGATAAATTTAAAGATGAAATAATTCCAGAAGAATTAGAGCAATTAATTGATACTTTTAATGATAATATTTGTAATACTTCAAGTAACGAAACTGTTCAAAACAGTATATCTTCTATTCAAAATGAAAATGTTTCTTTAAAAGAAGAACTAGAAAATGCTAAAGCTGAATTACTGAAATATAAGGAACAAGTTGAAATACTAGAATGTAAAAATAGTGAATTAGAATCTGAATTAAATAGTTCTGATCAAAAATTAAAAGTATTAACAGACGCTTTTGAAAGCATTAAATAAACACTAACTGAGTTAGTGTTTTATTTTTTATTTAATTGTACTAGTATTAAGAAATTCTTTAGTATATAATACTTTTAGTAGGAGGAAAATCGTGGATAATAAAGAATATTTAGGAAAAGAATTACACATTAAAATTGATAGACCTTTCGGATCTAAGCATCCAAAACATGGATTTATATATCCTGTGAATTATGGGTACGTACCTAATACTGTGAGTGGTGATGGTGAAGAACTAGACGCTTATTTATTAGGTATATTTAAACCAGTTGAAGAATTCGACGGAGAATGCATCGCAATTGTCCATAGAACTAATGATGATGACGATAAATTAGTTGTCGTTCCAAAAGGAAAAAGTTATTCAGATGATGCTATCGATGCCTTAACTGAATTCCAAGAACAATATTTTGAACACATTATAATAAGAAAAAACACTAACAATTAAGTTAGTGTTTTTTGTTCCAAACGAGCCTAATGGTTCGATTCATACTAATGGCAGGGGTAGCAGGAGTCGAACCCACATCAGCGGTTTTGGAGACCGTTATTCTACCATTGAACTATACCCCTAAATTTTTGGAACAAGTAAATTATAGCAAAAAAAGAGTAATAATACAATATATAGCAAGAAAAAAACTAATGTTTCCATTAGTTTTAATTTGCTTTTGCTTTACTATAAGCAAGTAATGCTACACCAGCAACAATTATTACTCCTAAAGTAATATAAACAGTTGCAGTAGAATCTTTCCCCTCAAGAGCATCTACAGTTACACCATCTAAACAATCTGTTTTTCCAGAAGCATAACATCCAACTACGTCTTTGTCGCCTTCTTCATAAACACCTTTAATAATATCTTCTAAAGCAGTACTATATCCCGCAGTAGCATATTTATCACTTATTACAACAAAAGGTGTTCCTTGATATGAAGCTTCTTCAAAACCAGCTTTTGAGAATGCTTCAGCAACTAATTTACCTAATTCGAAGTCTTTTCCTTGAGCCCAATCAATATGATCTACATATAACTCTTTTCTTTCAATAGTAAATATTTTATTATATCCCTCAAGTCCTTCTAAATACTCAACTTGTTTTTCACAGTATGGGCATCCTCCAGCTTCAAATATATAAACTTTAACAGGATCTTTAGCTTTTACAGTAATTGTAGGAACTAAAGCTACTACTGCTAAAATTACAGTCATTAATAATTTTTTCATATTCTACCTCCCATTAACATTATACTATACTTTTAAAGTATTTTAAAACTATTTCATTACAGAAATCAATATTTCTACTTCTTTAATACTGCCATTTCGAATATATTTTAACTTAATCTTATCACCTTTTTTATGTTTATATAACAGATAATTGAAATGCGCAGCACTATCTACTTCTTTACCATCTATTCCAATTATTACATCTTTTCTTATTAAACCTGCTTTTGCGGCAAG
The DNA here is from genome assembly GCA_016282155.1 of Caryophanales bacterium. Classification (GTDB taxonomy): domain Bacteria; phylum Bacillota_I; class Bacilli_A; order RF39; family UBA660; genus RGIG4266. The sequence continues at coordinate 14,675 of JAEEJY010000006.1, forward strand.
CGAATTCTTTTCTATTTTTGTAATAACTGCACCTTTATTAATATTCTTATCAACAAAGATATCATTAGTATATAACTGCCATGTATCTGAAATACTAGCAAGTGTAATACCTAGATATGGTCTTATAATTTTATTTCCTTTTTCAAGTTCATCAACAATTAGCATTGCTGTTTCAATAGGGATGGCAAATCCCATTCCTTCTACTTCTGTTTCAATTAATTTAAGAGAAGTAACCCCAATAACAGTTCCATTCAAATCACAAAGTGGTCCTCCACTATTACCTGGATTTATAGCTGCATCAACTTGAATTACTTCCAGTAACTCTTTACCTGTAGAACGAGTAATCGCTATAGTCCTATTTTTCCCTGATATTGTTCCTTTAGTGATACTATTCATATATTCAAATCCTATAGGGCTACCTATAGCAAATACAGTATCACCTACTAAAGAAGCACTACTACTTCCTATTTCAACAACAGATTGTACGCCATCATTGACAATTTTTATAACTGCCAAATCAGAATATTCATCTGTACCTACAATAACAGCGTTATATGACTTACCTTGCGAATTTATTACTTTTAGACCAACATTATCTTGGATAACATGATTATTGGTAATTATATAAGCGTAAGATTTATCAGTTTTATAGATAAATCCGGACCCTGAATTCTTTACACCATTAGAACTTGTCTTTTCTATGTAAACTACAGAATCATATACTTTATTAACTGCCGATGATATAGTTGTAGTTTCATTTATATTTATATTTTTAACAGTTTCTTTGATTATCTGTTTTCTATTAAAGAATATATTTTGAATAAGTAAAGTACTAGCTACACTTATAACAACTATAAGTATTAAAGTTGTTATACTCACTACTTTAGAGCGCATATTATAAAATCACTATATCTTCCCAATTATCAGGGAAACCACATTTATTCATTATAGATTTTATATCTACACTACTTACTTTACCTGCCAAAATATCTTCTTCATATTTTATTTCTTTAACAATAGACTTAAATTCATCTTGTGTTGTTAACTCTTTTAAGATAATTATAAGTGCAAATAAGTCGTTACGACCATATAAATATTCTCCATCTTCCATAGGAATATTTAATTCTTTATAATATCTTACGTTAGGCATTTCTTTTTGTGTTTTATGATCATAAAGAACTTCCTCATGAGCACATATATTACGATAATTTGCGATCAAAGATAGATATGTTTCTAGATTAGAAGGAACTATTCCATAAACCGATGCGATATCCGCACGATCTTCACTCTTTAAAATCGAATAGAATTCTACCATAATACCGAAAGATAAAACTTTAACAACAACCCATAATGGAATATATCCGTAATTTTGCTTATAGTGTTGTGTTGCTGCATGCTCACTTCCGTTAACTCTTATTTGTCTTTCCGCCTTCTTAAGAACATCTCTAACTTGTCTTTGCTTCATTGAATCCTGTGTGAAATTCTTAGGTGTTAAATAATCATTATCTTTATATCCATACTTTTTGGATAAAGAATAACTCATTATTGATTTAAAATTATTTTCAATAACTAAAATCCATTTAAAGAATATATTTCTTAATGCACGATCAAATAAAAACATACTATATATTTCTTCAAAAGTAGTTCCAGGATAATACTTGCCCGTTGTACTATCAATAAAAATACGACGATAACCATTTAAGAAAAAGTAATTCTCACGTAAAAGAATCTGTTTTGCCTTATCTATATTGTTGATTTTTATTCCTTTACTAGACATTATATCTATTTGTTCGTCGATAGTTTTAAATACTTTATCATCTCGCATACTATCACCTATTATAATTATATCATAATATAGATATTTGAAGAAAAAAAGAAGACTTATTAGTCTTCCTTTACATCTAGATGCTTTAAAATTACTTGAAGGGTTTTTGGATCAGATTCGATTTCAACAAATCTATCGTCTCCTTCTTTAGTTTCGTGAAGAACTAGGAATTTGTCTTTAACATCTTCCCCATCTTCTGTAACTTCTGCAACTATGAAATAATTATCGTTCATATAAATTGCTTGTTTTAAGATGAAGTATTTTTTACCATCATCTAATTCCATTACATGGTTAATTCTATTTTCCATACCCTTTTCCTCCTTTTATCTTACTGCCGCTTCTTGTGTAGCTTGGTAAGCTTCATTAGCAGCATCTATTTCTTCTTGAGTTGTTTGACTAACACCGTATTGTTCAGCTAATTCTTTTCTTAATTTTTCTAAATCTTCTTTAGTTAATTCGCTTTCGCGATACATATTGTTAGCATCTTCACCACCAATTTCAACTTCAACAGCACCTTCACTATCTTCAGTGATTGAACGTGTACCATCTAAATTAATAAATGATTCAGCTCCTTCTGTTGATGCTTTTTCACTATTATTTAATTCATAAGTAGTGCCATCTAAATTAACTGTAAGTGTTTCACCATTATTTACTTTTACTGTAAGTGAATCTTCAGGATTTGGAGCTACTGCACTATCATCAACTTTAAATTCTTTTGTTTCAGTAACAGGGGCTTCCTCATGAGTAGTCTCTGTTTTTTCTTCAACAAATGTATCCTCTGTTGATTCTTGTGTTTGGCTAGATGTTGTATCATCTGGAATAGATGATTGGTCTTCTACAAATTCATCATCACTCCATGAGATATCTTCAGTACTTGGATTTGCGTCTCCACCATTACCTTTATCCTCGATAAATTCACCATTATCTCCATCATATACTATATCTGCATTATCATCTGTTGTTACTGGTGGTATATCATCTGAAGGAATAATTCCTTGATCAATTAATATTTGTCTTTGTTCTTCCTCTGAAATAGGAATATTAGTAACTACAGTATCATTATTAGTATTAGTTGTGTTATCAATAGGTGTTGTGTCTATTACTTGTTGATTAATAGTTTCTGTTTTAGTCTCATCTTTTAATGTTGGAGTTTTCTTATTATTATTTGCATCCTTAGTACCGTGTTTTTTGTCATCTTTCTCGCTATCTTTTTCTTCGACAGTTTCTTTAACTTCATCATCTGTTAATTCGTCTTTAATTTCATCTTCAGTCATTTGCTCATATTTAGTAGGATTTTCTTGAGCATCTCTTAATAGCTCATCAGCTCTCTCTTGAGAGCAAGCTTTTAATATACCTACACACAATGCAGCTACTGCAGCAATCAAAGCTAAAACTTTAAGGAAATTTTTATACTTTTTAGTAAAAGCTTTTCCTTTTTCTTTAATCTTTTTGATTAATTTTTTATTTTCTTCAGGGCTAAATGCTTTTACTTTTCTTTTTTTTCTATCTTTTTTAGGTTTTTCTTCAAGTACCTCTTCATATTCTGGTTCGTCTTCAGGATCATAAGTTGCTGGAACAACTTTATCTTTTTCATTATTCTTAATATTATTTAAATAATTATCAAATGAGGCTTTGTCTTCCTCACTCATTTCGTCTTTTTCGTTATTCTTAATATTATTTAAATAATTATCAAATGAAGCTTTGTCTTCCTCACTCATTTCATCTTTTGATTCTTCCATAGTATTTTTTACCATTGAAGTTTCAATATTTTTAAAATAACTATCAAAAGCTTCTTTATCTTTATCACTCATTTCAGGAGCTTTAATATCTCCTGATTTAATAATTTCATATAAGTCTTCATACATACTTACACCAATAAATCTTTCTCTATTTTCTAGAGCAGTTAAAGATGCTTTTAAACTTGCTAATCTATTTTGATCAAGACGTCTAGCACTCATATCAATATGATTTGATTGTCTTAATCTTTCTTCTAAGTTTCTAGAAGCAATTTTAAATTTATCTGTTTTATCAATTAAATATTCAAGTTCATGTTTATCATGATCAATAATCTTACCAGCTTCAGCCTTAGTTTCTTCTAAGTATTCAATATTTTCACCACAAGCTTTAATTTCAGCACCTAGATTTTGTTCTTGTTCTACTGTTATAGCTGGTCCTAATCTTCTTAATTGACTAGCAAAACTATTAATTTTAGCTCTTTCTTCAGCAATTAAAGCATTAGCAGTAGCGATGTCTTCAGTTGCACTTTGAATTTCACTTTGATAATTTGCTATATTTACATTATTATTAGCAATGATTGTATTAATTCTTTTTAAGTTTCTTTCTTCTCTTTCAACCGCGAAAGGTGAAACGATGTAATTTGCATCATCACTTAATTTTTCTTCTAATGCTGTAATTTCTGCAATGCATCTTTGCATTACAGAACGATTATTCTCTAACTCTTCATTATTTAAACGCTCATTAATTGAACGATCGATATCATCACTTACTGCAGTAGAAGCATAATCTTTAGCAGCTTGTGTAGACTCAATACCAACTTCTCTTTCTAGTAATGCTGGTTCAAGATGACGACCAACTTCAGTCATGATTCTACGAACTTCATCTTGATCAATTCTATCAGCTCTATAATCATTAATTAATTGAGTTAATACTCTTGAATAATCATATAGAATGAAATCTTCAGCAGAATCATAATACCTTAACATTTCTTCAAGATATGTAGCACGATCTTCATCAGCTTTTTTAGCATCTCTATCAATAATTGAACGATTTGCTACTTGTCTATCAAATCTTGCTAACATTTCTTCTGCTTCTTGAGTTTGAGCAGCTAATCTAACAGAATTACTTTTATCATCCTCTAATTCATTATTTAATTGAGTTAATTCTTCAGTAATTCTATCTTCAAATCCTGCCATTTCATCACGTAAAGCAACTTTAGCAGCATACTCTTCACGCATTCTATTGAATTCATCATCAGGAACATCGACAGATTCTCTTAATACTGCGGCATCCTCTTCTAACTCAGCAGTTAATTTTTCAGCTTTAGCTTTAGATTCAGCAACTTTTGCATCAAGATTTTCTCTTAAGTCAGCTATTAATCCTTCAACTCTTACTATTTCAGCTTTATTAGATTCCTCAGCTTGCTTTCTATGATCAACTAAGTCTTCTAAGTTAAATCTTCTTGATTCATCATATAAATATGGTGTTCTATCAAGATAGTTTTCATCAGAAGATAATCTATCCTCTAAAAATTGTAATTCTCTTTTAGTTTGTTCTCTATTTGCTATTATCTCTTCAAGTTTAGCTGCTTTATGTTCAACATCTTTTTCTTCGATGCCCATATTTTCTAGCTTACTTTGAATACTTAATAGTAATTCTAGCATTTCTTTCTTTTCCATACGATATCCCTACTCTCTATTACTATATTCTAATCTAATAGAATATTTAATATCTTTATTCTTTAATATTTCTGATAGACTATTTACTTTAAATCCTTGTTTATTTAGTAAATCAACCATGTCATCTTCAGATATGTATTTATCACTTGCGTTTTCCCAAGAACCGCTTGTTGTTACTCCATCAACTAATTTATAGAATTTATAAACTGTAGTTGTTGTTGAAGTATCTTGTTTAGCACCGGCTATAGGAGCAGATGTATAATAAGTAATTTCTCCAGCGCTTGTAGAAGCACCGCTTGGGTAATACTTACGATATGTTCCACTTGTATACCATTGCCATCTACGGTCTGTGTATCTATATCCTTGTTTTGTTTCACAAGTTGTATTTTCTGATGGTGTACAAACACTTGTTGTCCAATCAGTTGCAGCTCCACCTGCACATGTAGCTGTTTTATCAACTACATCAGATCCATTACAAGTATATCTAATCATAATAGTTGTATTATAATTATTTGTACTTCTACTTTCACAAGGAACTGGCGAAGTTACTTGTCCATGAATCTTTGTATCATAACAAATATAATCCATTACATAAGGTTTAGCTGAACTATATTTTTTATATAAAGTAATTTGTTCAATAGTTCTATAACTTGCACTAGCTGGTTTTGTTAATGATATTGAAGTAATTGGTGTTCCTTCACCTCCTCTAGTTGGATATCCACTAGGTTGTGTTGAAGAGTAAGCTCCATTATTCCAATAATTTACACCACTAGCTTCTGTATACCATTTACTAGCTTTAGTAGCATTATCTTTATTCTTATATTCATTTGTAGGTGCTGATGCATAGTAAGTATTTATCTTAGTAGCATCAGATACATTTGAAGGATAATATGCTTTACCTTTGTTTGTATATACTTGTGGCATGAAAGTAAATCTAACATTTGATTTGTTAGCAACTAAATCACTTTCTTCACCAACTTGCCATTCTCCGAATTTTGTATCATACTCACTATCACATTTAACAAATGGTGTGTAATGATAATTTCCACTTTCTAATTTACAAACTTTAACGTATGTTTCAGCTTTATCACATTGATCATAAAGTGTACTTTTAATATATCCCATGTTTTGAAGTTTTTCTAAAGAAACAACGCTGCATTCTCCTCCTTGTTCCGGTAATAGAACCTCTGGAGATTTATAATATTCTTTTCCCGCTCTTAATAATCCGTTTTCTAATTTATTTTGTCCAAATCTACTTATAAAGAAGTAAACCAAGCATAATAATATGAATATTACTACTACAATTGCTATTCTTTTTATCAAAGAAAATCTTCTTACGTCTTCATCTTCATCATGTCTAAACATTTGGAACCTCCTATAATCCATAATATACATCTTGAGTATACCATAAAATACTATTTTTTACAATCTAATTGCATTTTTTTTATAAGAATTTACAAGGTTATTTTTTATAAAAGAAAAAAGTATATTTTGCATATACTTTTTTACTATTTTATAAACATGTCAAATGGTTTTCTGTTAGGCATTTTTAATTCGAAAGTTATATTTTCTTTAGTAATTGGGTGCATAAAAGTAATTTTTTTGGAAAATAACGCCAATTGTTCACCAACTTTGGAATTCTTATTATATTTTTGATCACCATAAAGTGGCAAATTTCTACTACTAAACTGCACACGTATTTGATGTGAACGGCCAGTCTTTAGATTTATGTTCACCAAACTATAACCATCTTTATACTCCACTAGATTATAATTAAGAATTGCTTCTTTACCATTTTTATCTACTTTAGTTATATTAGTTTTTGAATCTTTTAGAAGAAAATCTCTTAATTCATCAGAGTCCTTAGCTTTTCCTTCAACAACAGCATAATACTCTTTCTTAAAAGTATGATTTTTAACCTGCTCTGTTAATCTGGCTGCAGCCTTGCTAGTTCTAGCAAATACCATTATTCCACCTACCGGTCTATCTAAACGATGTACAAGTCCTATATATACATTCCCTGGTTTATTATATTTTTCTTTAACATATTCTTTAACCATCGTAAGCATATCTAAATCCTTACTATCATCTGCCTGTGTAGGTACATTAATAGGTTTTTCCACAACTATAATGTGATTATCTTCATATACTACGTTTAACTTATTCATTTTCTTCCCATCTACCATAAATTCCACAAGGTAATACTAAATTATTGCGTGTAATAGGTAATCCTATTTCGCCAGCATCAATACTACCCTTGTATTTAGGTTCCATTGTAGTCTTCAAAATATTATATAAAACAGTACTTGAAATACCTGTTGTATAAGAATTTATCAAGAAGAATAATGGCTTATCACTTAATATCTTCATGCACGAATTTATTAAGTTATATAAGTTTTGTTCAAATTTCCAAACTTCGCCATTAGGTCCTCTACCATAACTTGGTGGGTCCATAACAATAGCATCATATTTATTGCCACGACGAGCTTCTCGCTCAACAAATTTTAAACAGTCATCAACGATAAATCTAATTCGATGGTCATCTAAGTTACATAAATGCATATTTTCCTTAGCCCATTCTACCATTCCTTTGGCCGCATCTAAGTGTACTACTTCGACAGCTCCTGCCTTTGAACAAGCCATCGTTGCTCCTCCTGTATAAGCAAATAAATTTAATACTTTAATAGGACGATTAGCTTTTCTTATTTTATCCATCATAAAATCCCAGTTAGCTGCTTGTTCTGGGAATAAACCGGTATGCTTAAAATTAGTTGGACTTACTTTAAAGGTTAAATCTTTATAACTTATTGTCCAGCTATCTTTTAATTTTGTTTTAAAATCCCAGTATCCACCACCTTTATCACTACGGTGATAGAATCCGTCTACTTTATTCCATGAAGCATCTTTATCAATTGGCCACATAGCTTGAGGTTCAGGTCTTCTAAAAATTACTTCTCCCCATCTTTCAAGTTTTTCACCATTACCGGCGTCTAAACATTCATAGTCTTTCCAATCACTACTTACTCTCATATTATCATCCTATCTCCTATTTCTTATATTATTATAACACATAATCACTAATATATTTAATATACAAAAAAGTCCGTAAAACGGACCTTTTGAATTTTGCAAATATCTCTTAACGTTTTGAGAATTGTGGAGCACGACGTGCTGCTTTAAGACCTGGTTTTTTACGTTCTTTGCTTCTTGAATCTCTTGTAACGAATCCAGCTCTTTTTAAAGTTGTTCTATAACTATCTTCTTTACCTTCGTTAGCTTTATCATATTCTAATAATGCTCTTGTAATACCTAAACGAATAGCTCCAGTTTGACCAGTAAATCCACCACCATTAACTTTAACAGTGATATCAAATGTTTTTTCATTATTTGTTGCTACTAAAGGTTGCATTAAATCCATAACATTAGTTTCGTATGGGAAGAAATCTCTAACATCTCTACCATTAACAGTAATGTTTCCTTTACCAGGAACCATTCTAACTTGTGCTACAGAAGCTTTTCTTCTACCTGTACCTGTAAAAACTTTTTCCATGAATTTACCTCCTATTATTTAACCTTTAGTTCAACCGGTTGTTGAGCTGCATGAGGATGATTTCCTTCAGCATATACAAATAATTTTTTATACATTTGACGTCCTAATCTTCCTTTTGGAAGCATTCCTTTGATAGCTCTTTCGATCATTTCTACTGGATATTGTTCTTTCATTACACGTGCAGTTCTTTCTCTTAAACCACCAGTGTAACCACTATGATTGTAGTAAACTTTCTTATCAAGTTTATCTCCTGTTAAAACAACTTTTGAAGCATTGATAATAATAACATTATCTCCTCCATCGATATGTGGAGTATAAGTTACTTTATGTTTTCCACGTAATACGTGTGCAGCTTTTGTAGCAACACGACCTAAAGGTAAACCTTCAGCGTCAATAACATACCAATTACGTACTACATCTTCTTTTTTTTGCATGTATGTATTTTTCATATTTTTTCTTTCCCTTCTTTTTTAAGTGATTTAAGTAAGAGTTCCCAGTTCTTACTTAATGGGATTCACAATGTACCAAGTAAAATTGTACTAAAAACTCTATTTAAAGTCAATAGTTTTCGCTTATTTTTCCTTATTTAATGGCTTTTTTACAGCTTTATTCTTAATTTGATATTTTAGGATAACTATATTGCCATTTTCCTTAGTAAATGTGTATTCATATTCCTCTAAATATTTATTTAAACTATCATGATTTTCTTGCAAATAAACATGTAAATCAGATGTTTTTACATCGAATATACTATTTGTAGTTTTATTTAAATCATTAATAGTCGCATATGCCTTATTATCTTTAATAAATATCTTATTAACAGTAAGAATATATTTACCTAAACGCGATTCATAATTAATAACATAATCATAAGCCGAAATAGTAGGTTTTATATTATCTCCTTCTAATACATATTTATCATCATCTTTTAAATATTTAAGTTGTGACTTCTTATTAAAATTTACATCTACATATTTATATTTTATTTTAGAACCAAAAGCATCTTTAATTACTTTATCAAGTTTACTAGTCTCAACACCATTTTTAAAGTCTTCTGTTTCTACTAATACATAGTATGCATATTTTAATAATTCTTCACTATTTATATTCTTATTAGTAAATGAAGTATTTAAACTATCAAGATACACTATTTTATTATCCGCAATAAAATTAAGTATTTTATCTACAGTTACTAAATCTGGGATAGCCTCAATTGGTTTTCTCTCTTCTGTACGATATTTTTTTACATAGTAAGAGAAAAGAATAAAATATAGAACTAAAATTATTACAATTCCAATTAATAGCTTAATTCTCGTTTTCATATTCTACATCCATTAGATATAACCCACTACTTGGAGCAGTTATACCAGCTTCCCTTCTATCCTTTTTTTCTAAAATATCCTGAACATCATTTACTTTTATTTTATTAGATCCAATTTCTATTAAAACTCCCACTATATTTCTAACCATATATCTTAAGAAACCATTTCCGGTAAAAGTAATACTTATTATTGAGTGATCCTCACTTATAGAAGCCTCATATATTGTACGAATATAAGTTTCTTTATCTTCACTTGCTTTTGTAAAGGAAGTGAAGTCATGTTCACCTATAAAATACTTTATAGCTTCACGCATCTTATCAATATCTAATTTTTTATTATATTGATATACATAATTTGCCTCTAAAGGATTATATTCACCTGTATTTATTTTGTAGGTGTAAGTTTTTCTTTTAGAATTAAATCTAGCATGAAAATCGTCATTAACTATCTTAATATTCTTAACATATATAGATGCTGGTAGCATCTTATTAATTGAATCTTTTAATTTACTTAGTTCTACTTCTTTATCTAAAACAAAATGAGCTTTTTGATTAATTGCGTGTACGCCACTATCTGTTCTTCCAGACGCAACTATACTAACTTCGTTATTCGAATTAATTCTTGTTAATACATCTTCTAAAACATCTTGAACTGTATTCTTATTTGGTTGTTTTTGATAACCATTATAACTAGTCCCATCATAAGAAAATGTCATTAAATATTTCATTTTATCACCATCCTAGCAATTATTATTGCCATTAAGCCTATATGCATAAATACAATAAATGTTTCAAATAAAGTCCATTTATAACGCTTTAGACTTGATCTTTTACCATTAATATCGTATAAACGCATTTGCATTGATTCAGATAAAGTATCCGCTCTTCTTATAGTTAAAATAAACATCGGAAGAAGCATAGTCTTTATAGCTAAAAACTTCCCTGCTAAATTAGAAGAATAATAGTCAATTCCACGACTTGCTTGGGATTTCATTATCTTTGATGCTTGATCCATGATTGTTGGGATAAATCTTAAGGCAAGCGATATAGAAAATGCCATCTTATTAACTGGTATACCAATTAATTTTAACGGAGTTAAGATAGTTTTTAAAGCATAAGTTATATTACTTGTAGGTGTTGTAAGAGTAAGAATAGTTGTATATAAAACTATTACATACAGTCTTAAACATACGAGTATAACATCTTCTAAACCATAACCCATTAAATAATATATAACTAAGATAAACAGTAAAATAAATTTTAAACTAAACAGTGTTTTAAAATATATCTTACGAGGTAAATGAGCTAACTCATATAACATAAATACTACGAGCGTAAGTAGTAACATTAATTTAATATCTCTACATAAAAATATAGTAATTATGTATAGAATCATACTTAACAATTTCGCAACAGGGTTCATATGATGAATTGGAGAACTTATAGGATAATATCTACCTATCATTATTCTATTTAACATAACGATATATATCCTTTATAAGATCATTAACACAATCGCGATATCCTATTTTTATTCCCTTTTTATCAAAAACTCTATTGGAAAATTCAATCATTTTTGGTGATCTCAAACCATATTGTTTTAATGTTGCTTCCTGCTTAAATACAGTATATTTATCTCCTTCTAATACTACTTTACCCTTATCTAGCACATAGACATAATCAGATATCTTATGTACAACTTCAATATCATGACTTATTAAAATAATTGTTCTTTTATATCTTAATTTTAATTTTCTAATTAATTGAATTAGATTTTCCTTACTAGCACTATCCAAACCTATTGTAGGTTCATCTAAAATAATAACTTTAGGATTAAAGGCTAGAATAGATGCTATTGCAATTTTACGTTTTTCGCCATTACTCAAGGTAAAAGGATTACGATTTAAATATTCTTCACCTAAGCCTACCATTGTTAAAGCATCCTTAGTTCTTTTATCTATTTCTTTAGTACGATATTTAAAATACTTCATACCGAATGATATCTCATCACGAACAGTCATATTAAAAAATTGTTCTTCAGGGAATTGGTATATTAGTCCTACGTTAAATCTTAAATCATTAACACTTTTGCCACCTTTTACACCTTTATTACTAATTACGTAATCATCTACTTCTATTTTTCCATTAGTAGGATATAAAAGGGCATTAATAAGTTCTGCGGCTGTAGTTTTACCACTACCGCTACGTCCTATTATTGATGTAACTAAACCTTCTTTAAATTTGAAATTTATATTAGTTAAAACTTGATTCTTAATTGGTGTCTTATTGTTATAAATATAATCTACATTATTAAACTTTATTTCCATAACTTATCCACCATTTCATCCATATCAAGAATCATCTCATCTACTAACCCATAGTACTTTAACTTAATAGAAAGTTCAGCTAAAAAAGGAAGAGTTAATCCTAACTTATTAAATGTTTTTTCTTCAAGTAAAACTTCACTAGTTTTACCATCAAGAATAATTTTTCCCTTATCAATAAGAATTAATCTATCACCATATAGTGTCTCATCCATATCATGAGTAACATTAATAATTGTGATATTTTTTTCTTTATTTAATTCTTTTAGTATCTTATATATTTGTTCCCTAATATCAACATCGATCATCGTAAGTGCTTCATCAAGAATTATAATATCTGGATCAATTACTAAAGCACTTGCCAATGAAACAAGTTGTTTTTCACCACCTGATAAAGTATGTGGTTCACGATTAAGAAGATATTCAATATCTAAATAGTCAACTACTTCTTTTATTTTCTTTTTTATTTCTGATGGTTTTACTCTTAAATTCTCTAAGGAGAATGCAATATCATCCATAACTGTCTCCGCAACAAACTGGTCATCCGGATTTTCAAATACAACTCCTATTTTACTTATTATTTTTCGTGAGTTCTTACTATTCATTACTAAGTCATTAACTGTAATTGTTCCTTCTGATTTAATAAAACCCAATAATATTCTAATTAGTGTAGATTTACCACTACCGTTAGGTCCAATAATAGTAACAAATTCACCTTTATTTATATTTAATGATAAATTACTAAATATTTCTTTTTTTCCGTATGCAAAATTTATATTGTTCATTGAAATTATAGTACCCATTTTATCACCACCAATACATAACTATTATAGTATAAATAGGTATCTTTTACAATTAAAAAAGTCAAGTATTACCTTACTTGACTTGTTTTTTACTCTCTAATTTTGCTCTTCTTTTTTCTTGTTTTACTAGTCTATCTGCTTTTTTCTTTTGCATACGATATGCAAATTTTATAGTAAATGTTTCAGGTGAAAATCTTTCAGCAAATTTCATTAATTTATAAAGAGGTCCTGGGATAATAATTAGTTTATCCTTAAACATCTGTTTAATAGCATATTCACAAACACGCTCACAGCTCATTTCTTTTACAGCAAATGATACACCACATTTTTTAATAAAGTTAGTCTTTGTAGGACCTGGACATAAAACATGAACTTTAACATTTCTTTTTCTTCTTCTAATTTCCTCATATAAGGCAATAGTCAAACTATATACATATACTTTAGAAGCATAATATGAAGCCATCAGAGGACCTGGTTGGAATGCGGCGATAGAAGAAACATTCATTATTCGTCCCTTATTTTCACGCATAAATTTTTCATAGAATAATTTAGTTAGTATTTGAACTGCTATTACATCAAGTTTAATACTTTGTAGTTCATCTTCCATATTAGTTTTATCTAGGAAACCATATACTCCAGAACCTGCGCAATTGATTAGTATATCAATATCCTCATCTTTATATAAGTCATATAACTTATGACAATTAGCTTCAACAGTTAAATCTAAAGGTACTATATCCACTTTAGTTTTGATATCTTTTGCTACCTTTTCTAAGTTTTCTCTAGTTCTTGATACTAAAACAACATCATATCCTTTTCGTGAAAGGATTCTTGCCATTTCAGCTCCCATTCCAGAACTTGCCCCTGTAATTATAGCTTTCATATTATCACCTACTTTAATTATATACCATTTACTAAATAAAAAAAAGCATAATTTCTTATGCTTAATCTAATATGTATGGATCTTGAGTAGTTCCACTACCTGATTTATAGTTTACAAGTCCATTTACTACAACAACTAATCTTAAAGGATAAGCGTTAGATGCCTTACTTATATATAAAACATTATTTATATAATATACATCTGCTGTATTCTTATTAGATGCTGTTGCAGTCCAGTATGATCCTGCAATATCAGTAAAGTAATTATAATTCCCACACTCTCTTGAAGTTGCATCTATACATTTTTCATCTAATGATGCATGTAAGAATTCATGAACTGATAATAATCCTGCAGGTGATAATTCAGTTTTTAAAGCACACTCTGTAGAACCATCTTTACTCTTATCAGTTTCTCCTCTTTTACCAATGCAATATTCAGTTGGTACAATTATTTTTTTAGCTTCATCTGTTAAAGCACTTCCGTTATATGCTTGATTAATATGATCTTTAATTCTACTTGATTCAGTACCAGTTTTTCCTTGAAATTCATTAAATCCACTGTTGTAATAGAATGCAGCATTATATCTATCATCCCATTCAACATAGTCATTAATTCTATCAGCTTGAATCATTTTAATATTACCAACTTTATCAATACTAATTATTTTCCAGTTTTGTCCTGAGTATACAACATTATTATTAACATGTTGTCCTCTAAATACATATCCACCATCTTCAGCATATAATCCACCATTTTCGGAAACTACTTCCTCATTAAGGATTATCTTTTCTGAGATAGAAACATCTGAATAATCAGTACCACATTTAATTTTAGGTATATATTTTAGATCTTTCATATTTCTATATACTAAAACTTTACCTGTACAAGATCTATCTTCTCCTAAATATTTAGAAACTTCTTTCATGTAATTATTTGTTACTAAAGTATCAATAGTTATTTCTGTAGTTCCATATACAGTTGATTGGTCAATAACAGTTGGATTATCAGTTACATATCTTTCTGAAGCTCTTAATACTATATTTTCAAATTGTTCATAAGATTTTTTATTACCCATAACAATTGAAACTATAATTACAAGTATTATGAATAATAGTAATATTCCTCCTAGTATTATTCCCATCTTAACTACAGCTTTTTTATTATCTGGTAAACTTTGATATTTAAATTTTAGATTGTCTATACTTACCATATATATACCTCCATACAATTTAATTATATCATATTTTTAAACAAAAAAAAGATGCTATTTAGCATCTTCCTCAACTAATTCTAAAATAACCATTAAAGCGTCATCTCCACGACGTTCAGTTAATTTTAAGATTCTTGTGTAACCACCATTTCTCTTTACATAACGAGGTGCTAGTACGTCAAATACTTTTTTAACTACTGTGTTATCGTTATGAAAGAATGCTAATGCTTTTCTACGTGAAACTAAAGAACCATCTTTACCATAAGTAATCATCTTATCAACGAATTTACGAACTTCTTTAGCTCTTGTTTCAGTTGTTTCGATTTTTTCGTTCATGATAACATCTCTAGTTAAGTTAGCAAGCATACTTCTTCTATGTTTATTAGTACGTCCTCATTTTCTATAAGCCATATTAATCCTCCTAACTACTAATCTTCATTACGGAATTTAAGACCCATATCTTTAATCTTATCAATAACCTCTTTTA
>JAEEJY010000007.1 GCA_016282155.1 Caryophanales bacterium
CAGCGTTCATCCTGAGCCAGGATCAAACTCTCCAAAAAAATAAACATCATTGCTGATGTTAGGTTCTTATTTGAATTGTTCTTTTCCTAACTTAAAATTTGAATTGACATTTTGCTCAGTTTTCAAAGATCATTCCGCTTTCTTTTTCAAAAGCCTTAACTAATATATCATTTAGAAATATTATAGTCAACAGTTTTTGAATTATTTCTTAATTTTATTGAAAATTAAGAGTTTTTTTCGTTGAAAGCACAACTAATATATCATTTCTAAAAGGTGGTGTCAACACTTTTTTTGGTTTTTTTTACAATTTTTTAAATTTTGCGTTTTCCTTTGTAAAATAAGGGTAAAATGCGTATTGGTGTCAACCAAAATTGGTTGCCAGTTGATAGTGTTTTTTGACTGATTTTGGACACAAAAAAAGATGAATTATTTTAATTCATCCACAGCTTTTGCATTTAAATCTAGATCTGCCCTACGACCTAACTTATAAGCATAATATCCGGCAGCTCCTATCATAGCTGCATTATCTGTACAATACTTAATTTCTGGTACTACTAAATCATAATTATTCTCTAAACAGATCTTTTCTAGTTTAGCTCTTAATCCCTTATTAGCAGATACTCCACCAGCTACAATTAAATTATATACATTATATTCGCGCATTGCACGCATTGTTTTCTTTATTAATATATCAGTAACCCTATTTTGAAAAGATGCCGCTAAATTAGCTCTATTAATTGTATTACCACGTTGTTCTTCATTATGTACTAAATTAATAACAGCGCTCTTAATACCACTAAAACTAAAATTATAAGAATCATCGTCTAGTGGTATTGGAAGAGGATATGTATCTTCTCCTTCAAAAGCTAGTTTATCTATTAATGGACCTCCTGGATATGGTAAATCCATTACACGAGCTACTTTATCATACGCTTCCCCAACAGCATCATCTAAAGTTCCACCAATTTTTTCAAATGAATAATCTTCCTTCATTAATACTATTTCAGTATGACCTCCACTTACAACTAGTGCGATTAGAGGAAATTTCATTTGTTTAACCAGATTATTTGCATATATATGACCTGCAATATGATGCACAGGAACTAGTGGTTTATCGTAAATATAGGCAAGAGTCTTAGCAGCTTGAACACCCACTAATAACGAACCTATTAATCCTGGACCATAAGTAACAGCAATAGCATCTATTTCTTCCATAGTCATATTTGCTTTTTTTAAACATTCTTCAATTACTAAGGTAATTGATTCTACATGA
The DNA here is from genome assembly GCA_016282155.1 of Caryophanales bacterium. Lineage (GTDB taxonomy): Bacteria > Bacillota_I > Bacilli_A > RF39 > UBA660 > RGIG4266. Next base: position 1,274 of record JAEEJY010000007.1, read on the forward strand.
TATCTACTTGCTATTTCAGGAACTACTCCTCCATATAAAGCATGAATATCCATTTGTGATAAAACAACTGTAGCTACCTCATCGTAACCATTACGAATAATTGAAACACTTGTCTCATCACAGCTTGATTCAAAAGCTAAAATATATGTATCTTTCATAGCTACATCTCCTTTACCATTAATATTCCATCTTCACTACCGTAGTAGTTTTCACGTATAGCAGCTTCTTCAAAACCATGTTTTTTATAGAAATTTATGGCGTTAATATTCGATTTTCTTACTTCTAAAGTAATATTTTGAATATTTTTTGAGTTTTCCACCATATAATTAAATAATTTTGAAGCAATTCCTTGCTTACGATATTCTGGATTTACATATATATAATCTATCTCTATACGATCATATATTAAATCATAATTTAAAAAACCTACAACAGAATCCTTTTCCTTATATATAAGATAATTTGAAAATACTCCTATTTCTTCAATAGAAGTATTAAAATTCTTTAAAAATTCATTAATAATATTTAAATCTTTAGTACTACTAATCATTTTTCTTATTTAAATTAGCTTCTGCTTCAGTTATTTTTAAATAACTAGGATTAAGATGATGGGGATCAACACCCATATCATTTTTATGTTTGTTAATTACTTTTAAAATATCAACATTTGATTCTTTAATACCTTCAAGATTAATATTATCATCTGATATTAAAGTAGTACTACTAGGTATAGCAGTTTTTAATTCATCTAATGTTACATATCTATCTTCATAATAAGTATCTAAATTTTTACTATAAATTCCAGCATAAACAGCATCTCTACGAGCGTCAATTAAACCCGCTACATAATCAGTTGGAGCTTCAGTTGAAGCAAGTAATTCTAAACTAGAAATTGGAATTATAGTTTTTTTAAGAGCCCATGCAAAAGTTTTAGCAATAGTTACACCTATTCTTACACCTGTAAAAGACCCTGGACCATTTACTACATAAATTTTATCCACATTTTGTGGTTTTAAATTTAGTTGATCTAAAGAATCTCTAATTACACATAAAGCTTTAGATGACATATCACCCTTTACTTCTTCGTTATAAAATGAAAGTATTTTGTTGTTATCTTCATCAACAACACCTACTAACAATTTAAAATTAGAAGTATCAATAAATAAACTTATCACAATATAGCCTCACAAATATCTTCGTATTGTTTTCCATGTGGTTCTATAACTAATACTCTTTTATTTTCATCAGAAGATATAAATTTAATATCTAATCTTTCTTTAGGTAAAATATCTTCAATAGTATCAGCCCATTCAATTATAACTACGCCACCTTTTTTATAATAATCCTCAATACCTACACCTTCAGTTGCTCCATCTAAACGATATACGTCCATATGGTATAAAGGAAGTTCACCATATAAATATTCTTTAATTATTGTAAAAGTTGGGGAAGTTATTGTTTCAGTTATTCCCATTGAAGTTGCAAAACCTTTTGTGAATACAGTTTTTCCACTTCCTAAGTCACCATTTAAACAAATAACCATATTAGGAAATTTTTCTGATTCAATATTTGCAGCTAATTCAATAGTTTCTTCTTCATTATGAGTTGTAATTTTATATTCCATACCTATCACCATCTTAATTATATCAAAAAAAAATAAGTATATACAATATTTCAGTAATATATACTCTTTCTTTACAATTATATTCCTTAAAAAAATACAAAAAAAAATTGGCAACTTGCTATCTTAGCTTTCACTATTTTCGCCGTTAATGAGCTTAACTTCTGTGTTCGGGATGGGAACAGGTGTACCCTCATTGCTATCGTTACCAATTTAATTATGAG
>JAEEJY010000038.1 GCA_016282155.1 Caryophanales bacterium
CAGTTAATGATACACCAATACTTGGTCTATCTATATGGCCTTCTATTTCTAGTTTATTTGCCACTTCTAGGGCATTTTCAATAGGTATAGCAAACCCCATTCCTTCAGCCCCATCGCCTGATATTTTAAGGGAATTTATACCTATAACTTCACCTTTAATATTACATAGTGGTCCTCCACTATTTCCTTCGTTTATAGCAGCATCTGTTTGGATTACATCCATTAGACTTTCACCTATTGATAGATGTACTTCTATCAACCTATTTAATCCTGATATTATACCTTTTGTGATTGTTCCTTGAAAGTCTATTCCTAATGGTGAACCTACTGTGAATACCGTATCTCCTAATTCTAATTCATTACTTTTTCCAATATCAGATACTTTTAAGTTTGTATTATTTACTTTTAATACTGCAATATCTGAGAATACATCTTTACCTACTAACGTAGTATCTAAAACTTCACTATTAGGTAACATTATCTTTATATTATCTGATGATGAAATTACATGGTTATTAGTTAAAATATATGAATTTGTATCATCTTTTTTATATATGAAACCAGTTCCTGTCGCGACTAATTTATCACTTTTATAGTTTTCTACTAATACTACTGAATCATATACTTTTTTAATTGATTCTTTTAATGAACTTGTATCGTTATAAGTGAATATATTAATGTTTTTACTTTTTATATTATAAAAACATATAGTACCTATTATTCCTATAAATATACATATTATAGGTATTATTATATTAAATATCTTTTTCATATTTCACCATTATATTTCTGTGATATTTTTCCAATTACTTGGGAATCCTATTTTATTTAAAATATCATCTAATGGTACTGTATGTACTACTTGATCCATTCTATCGATAGTATAACCTATTTCATATACTAATCCTCTAAATTCTTTATCTGTTAAGAATGTTTTTAGTACGATTAATAATGCGAATAAATCATTTTTACCATATTTATATCCATCATAATCTTTTTCGATGTTTAGTTTTGAATGTATAGGAGAATCAGGTATTACCCTTTGTGTTCTATAATCATATAGAATTTCTTCGTGGGCACATAAGTTTCTGAAGTTCGCTGTTATTGATAAATATGTACCTAATACATCAGGTGATACATTATATTTATCAGCTATCGCGATTTGATCATCATATTTTAATATTGCATATAATTCTGATAGAATACCAAATGATAATACTTTAACTAAGATCCATAATGGGATATATCCATATTTATGCATGTAGTGTAGAGTAGCAGTGTGTTTATCACCATTAACTCTTATTTGTCTTTTCATTTTGCTTAATACATCATTTACTTGTCTTCTACGTAGTGGGTCTTGATTGAAGTTGTCAGGATTTAGGTATTCTTTTTCTTTGTAACCATATTTTTTAGATAATTGATAACTAATAATTGATTTCATATTGTTTTCAACTACTAATAAATATTTGAAGAATATATTCCTTAATCTTCTATCAAAAATGAATGTTGCGTATAATTCGTCAAATGTTGTCCCATCTATAAATATATCATTTCCTTTTTCTTTCGCGAATAAATGTCTATAACCATTAATAAAGAAATAGTTTTCTCTTAATAATATGTTCATAGCCTCTTTTTCATCGTTTATAATCAATCCACGATTTTTTAATATATCAATTTGTTCTTCTAATGTTTTGAACACTTTATTTGCCATACTATCACCTATGGTAATTATAACATATTATGGCATTAATATAAAGAAAAAAAGATGAATTAATTATTCATCTTTCTCTAATAAATCTAAATGTTCTAGTATGAACTTAGCCATTTTATCATCTTCTACTAAATTGATAAATACTTCTCCATTTTCTTTTTCTTCTTCAAATAGATAGAAATCTTCTTTGACATCTGATTCATCTTTTTCAACAGCACAGCATACATAGTAATTAGTGTTGTTATAGATTGCTTGATGTAAGATTAAGAACTTGTTACCATTTTCAGTAGTAATGACTTGATTAATTCTATTCTCCATTTTTATTCTCCTATCTATTATCTTGTGATTGAATTATTTTCTGGTGTATCAATTGATAAACCAACACCTAATTCAGCTTCTAATGCAGCTAAATCTGCAGCTATATCACTATTATCAATTGTGTTATTTGTTTCTTCTCTTTGTTGAGCGGCTATTTGGATATCTTCATCACCAGTATTTGTTACTGTGAATGTTCCATCATCTTGCGCTGTTACATTATAAGCATTATTATCGGTTGCTAAATTTGCATTTTCGAAATATGCTTCACTTAATGGCGCTACATAAGTTTCATTTGAACCTAACGCGAATGTACCAAGTTGACCATTAGTAACTTCTTCTTGTGTTTGTTCAGGAGTTGTATTTTCATTTGCTTGTTGATTTGGTTCTTGTTCAGTTATGATTGTTTCAGTTGTTTCAGTGTTGCCTAAATCTGGTAAAACAACGTGATCTTCTATAACTTCTTCTGTAACACTTTGTACATCACCATTTCCAGATGAACTTGAAGAACCATTTGAACTTGAACTTGTATTTGTAGATTCAGTTATATTACCTTGATCATCTACTTTTACTTCATGATTTTCTTCTTCAGTTTTAGTATATAATTCTTCTCCACCTGTTACAGTAGTAGTTGATGAAATTATATGTTGTTCTGGATTTTCTGATATTACATGTGATTCTTGACTAATAATATGTTGATCACTTGGATTTACTGGAAAATCTAATCCAGAAGGATCATATTGTATACCATCTGGTCCTACCGCTGCGGCATCACCAATAATTGGAGCTGGTCCTACAGGTGCAGTTTGAGTTTGTTCTGCTGTTTGTTCTCCAGTTTTACCATCCTTATCATTTTCGTTTTCTTTATCGTCTTCGTCTTCAGTATTTGCTATTTCTTCATCAGTTATTTCTTCTGGTGTTGTTTCTTCTACAGCTTGTTCTGGTATTTCTTGTTCTGGAGTATTTGCATCTGCATCTTGTTCTTGTGTAGTATCGTTTCCTCTACTATCAATAAGTTTACCATCTGATAAATCTATAGCTAACCATATAGCAGCACCTATAGCAATTAGTGCAGCTACATATTTTTTCCACTCTTTAGGGAAATTTTCTTTCATGCTAGCTAATTTTTCTTTAAACTTACCTAACATTCCTTTAGCTTTATTCTTTAATGCTGCTCCTGCTGCTGCAAATCCAGCAACTTTTAATCTGTTTTTCTTTGGAGCATCTTGTTTTTGTTCTTCTTTTTCTTTATCTTTTTGTTCCCAATAAACATTTTCATTTTCAGCTCTTTCTAGCCAATCATTGTTCATTGTATCATTTGCTAAAGCAGCTTTTAAATTAGCTTTTCTTTCTTCATCCGTTAATGGTTTTACTGGTATGCCATTTGCCATTAATTTATCAAGATCTAAATCATCATCATCATCTTTAGCTGGGTCATCTGTTTTATTATCATTTCCAGTATTAGATGAATCTGTATCTGTATTAGTCTTAGTTTGATCATCAGGTGTTTGTTGATCTGGTTGTTGACTATCTGTAATAGTATTAGATGGGTTAAGATAATGTTGAATTGTTAATAATTCTACATTCATATCTTTACTTAATAAAGCTTTTCTATTTTCTAAAGCAGCTTTACTTGATAATAATTCTGCTAAGCGTCTTTCATCTAATCTTATACTATTAACATCTAATGTTGTAGTATCTTCGATTTTTTTAAGTTCAGTTGCGATTGCAAGAATTCTTTTACCGTCTGTTTGTGGATTTAATCCTTCTAATTCACTTCTTAATTCCTTCATATGTTCTATTTGTTCAAATGATAGAACATTTTCTTTTTCTTTCTTAAGTTTTTCTAATCTTGCATCATATTTAGCTACTATTTCTTTATTAGCATTAGCTATGCTTGCCATTTCATCTCTTACATCTTTAATTCTTCTATTGATTTCAATAGCACGATTTGGATTTGCAACTAGCTCGCTATATAAAGCATCTAATTCTGCTTTCTTTTGATCTCTTTCTGCTGTTATAGCATCACGATTTCTTTGGGTTCTTTCGATCTTTCTATCATATGTTCCATTGATACCCATTGTTTCAGAACCTGCTTCAAAAGTTGAA
>JAEEJY010000039.1 GCA_016282155.1 Caryophanales bacterium
TATTAAGGTTAATATAGCTTCTTGTTGTCATCCTGTACCAGGCGACCGTATTGTAGGATATATTACTAAAGGTAATGGTATTACTGTTCACCGTATGGTATGTCCTAATGTTAGTGACTTAGAAGACCGTATTATTGAAGTTAAATGGGGTAAGAAACCAGATAAGACTTATCCAACAACTATTATCGTACGCAGTAAAGAAAATCAAAATACTCTACTTTCTATAGTCGCTAAAACAAGTAATACAAATATGTCTGTTCAAAGTATTAATACAATGCAATCAAAAGGGGATTTTGTATTTGAAATCACTGTTAATGTAACTAATAAAGAACAACTAGTTAAATTTATGAATGATATTCGTATGATACCTGATATCATCGAAGTAGAAAGATTGATTAAATAATGAAAGTAGTTATTCAAAAGACAACAAAAGCTAGTGTTACTGTTGACTCTAAAGTAGTAGGTAGCATTGGTAAAGGATTAGTAGTTCTAGTAGGGTTTACTTATGATGATAAAATAGAAGATCTTGATAAGATGGTTGATAAAGTAGTTAACTTAAGAATCTTTGATGATGAAAATGGTGTAATGAATAGATCGCTTCTTGATGAACAAGGAAGTATCTTAAGCATTTCGCAGTTTACTTTATATGCTGATACTAAAAAAGGTAGAAGACCAAGTTATGTTAATGCTTTAAATGGTGAAGAAGCAGTTAAATTATATGATGCTTTTAATAAAAAATTAGCAGAATATGCTCCTGTAGAAACAGGAATATTTGGTGCTGATATGAAAGTTGAATTATTAAATGATGGTCCAACAACAATCATAATTGAAAGTGAAAAAAGAACAAAAATTTAAAAATTGTTCTTTTTTTATTGACTTAGGTTTTAAAAAAATGTATATTATTTATTAATTATTAACTTTTTGGAAAGGTATTTGGACCAATATAAGTTAGAGAAAATGTGGTTGGTGAAAACATATTATATGTCTAAATAGTGCGCCAAAATATAGTTAAACGTATTTCTGCGTTAAAGAATTAGAGGTAGTTAAAATCTATGAAGTAAGGTGGTACAGCGTTCAATACGCCCTTACATTTATAGATTTTTTGTGTTTTAGGAGGTATTTTTATGGAAGCACGTTATGATTATGCAATATTATTTAGAAAAGAATTAGTAAATACACCAAATTTACTTTACCTACTTAAACCATGTCGTGTAATTGAAGGTTTCTTCGATGAGAAAAACAAGGTGTTCTTAGATGAGATGAATGAGGAATTAATGCTTGTAGATGACGCTAAAATTATGTATGATGAAGTAGAATATGTAGTTGGAGCCGTATTTAATGAAGAACAATTATTAAAAAAATATCCAGATGCTCGTTCTGTTGATGAAGCCAAGATTAAATTATATAAAGATGCCAAAGAAATGGTAACGTTTGTATTTTATGATTACTCATCAAATGCAATGAAAACTTATGCTTTAAAAGCAGATCAAATAACTAATTTTTATGGAAAAAATGAGCCAGAGAAGAAAAATGCTAAAAAGAAAACTTCAATGAAATTCTATGAAAAGATATGTGATATGTTAGGAAGAAAAGATATTACAGTATTTAGTCTTGGAGATTATCAAGAAATGATAGGAATGGATAGTCTTAAAGATATTAAAGATAAACTTGCATATTTAAAAGAACACAAAGAAGAATATGGAATTAAAGCAGGCGATATGTCTGTTAATGGTAGAAATATCATTTTAACCGTAAATGATGATTTTATTGATGAATTAATGTCAATATCTAATATTGATGAAATCAAAGAATATCTTGATGTAATATATGAGCAGTTTATGGGGCAATATTATGAATTAAAGAAAGATGCTAACGTTAATAAAGAAGCTGTTCCTATTTCTGCAGACGCAGTACTTCAAGGTTTTGATGAATACCATATGAAAATTGCTAATTCAAAGAACTTAAATGAATTTAAGATAATTTTACAAGCTGGTATTAATGCTTTAAAAGATAACATAGCACCTGTAAGAGATATTCCTGATTATAAGGATTATATTGAATTAATGGATGCTTTTATCATAGCATTACAAAAAGCAATGGATGAAACTATGACTGAAGAAGAATTACCAAAAGCTAAATTAAAATTAGCGTTCTTCTATAAGAGTCATTTAGATGATTTAACAGATATTATCTATGATATTACTGACTTAGAGAAAAAGAGACTTAAAGAAGCAAAAGAAGAAACTCCTTTAAGTACAAAAGAAAACCAAAAAGAAGTAACAACTTCATCACAAGAAGAAACTCATGCTGAGAAGCAAAAAGAATTAGAAGAAGTATTTAGTGAAGAGCAAAAACCAGCATATTATTTTGACTTTAAGAAGGTTCATGATAGTATGGTATCTCGTTTAATAGGTAGAGATGCTCAAATTGATTCTATTCTTTCGGTTATTAAGATGAATGATGATATTCAAGACGATTATACTAAACGTCCGGCTTTAATTATTGCTGGTACTACAGGTACAGGTAAAACTCAAACTTATTCTGAATTAACTCGTGCTTTAAAAGATGTTAGGCCTGTTCAAGTAGTAGATACAAACCAATTAACAGCTCAAGGTTATGTAGGTGGTAAAATTGAAGAAAATATCTTAGCACCACTTATTCAACAAGCGCATGCTATTAACCAAAGAGCAGGTATTTCTAACGATGAAATAACTATTCATGATATTGAACTTGCTCGTCACAGTATTGTAATCTTAGATGAAATTGATAAGAGAGCAGAAGGTGAAGGAGATCGTTCTAATGTTAATAAGAGTGGTGTTGTTAACCAATTATTAAAATTAATGGATCAAGGAACAAAATATATTGTTAAAGTAGGTAGAAATACAGTTGAATTTGATACTTCTCGTTTAACTATTTTCGCAGCCGGTGCTTTCCAAGAATATTTTGATAAAGAAGAAGAAAAAGTTGGTTTAAAAGGACCAATCGGATTTAGAGTTGCTGATAAAGCAGAAGTTAAAGAAGAGCCAAAAGATGAATTTGCTAAACATAATGAAGTTAAACCTGAAGCTTTAGTAAAATATGGCCTAGATAGTCAATTCGTAGGTAGATATGATCATGTTGTATTATATCCACGTCATACTAAAGAAACTTTATATGAACTTGAAACTAACAAATCCACATCAAATATCTATGCTGCAATCGAGGAATTTGCTCGTATGGGTATTGACTTAGTTTGGGAAGATGGATATCTTGAAGAAGTTGTTGATAAAGCATATGAATTAAAAACAGGGGGACGTGCTTTAGGTAACATTGTTTCTCGTACTTTAGGTAACATAAGAGTTGAAGTTCAAAGACGCCCAGATATGTTTAAAACTATCTATATTCCATTAAATGCTTTTGAAGAATCAGGTAACATAGTTCTTCAAACAAAAGATGATAAAATTGTTACACTTGATAGCTTATATAAAGAAACAGAAGCAGAAAATAATAGACTTAGAAAATTAGCGACTATTGAAGTAAATAAAGAAGCTCTAGCAGAAGTTAAAAAACTATTATTAATAAATGCGGAAGTTGAAACTGAAGCACCAAAAGAAAAAGTAATGAAATAAAGAAATATATTGTTTTACAATATATTTTTTTATTACTATATGGTATAATGTTAATGTGTTAAAAGTTTTATTGAAGGGTGATATTATGATACAAAAACCAAAAGGAACTTATGATGTTTATGGTATGAAAGGAAAGACTATAAACTATATTGAAGACGTATTAAAAACATTAATGGATAAGTATAATTATGAGTATTTTAGAACTCCAGTATTTGAATCTAGTGAACTATTTCATCGTGGAGTAGGCGCTACTACAGATATTGTAACTAAAGAGACTTATGATTTTGTAGATCGTGGTGATCGTAATATGACTTTACGTCCTGAAGGAACAGCGGGAGTAGTAAGAAGTTATATTGAAAATAAAATGTATGGTTCTTCACCAGTACCAGTAAAGGCTTGGTACTTTGGACCTATGTTTAGATATGAAAGACCACAATCTGGACGTTTTAGAGAATTTTATCAATTTGGTGTTGAAGTATTTGGATGTGATAATCCTGCTATCGATGCCGAAGTTATTAGTATTCCTGTAAATATATATAAAATGCTAGGTTTAAAAGGTATTAAAGTAAATATAAATAGCTTAGGTGATGAAGAATCACGTAATAACTATCGTGAAGCTTTAATTAAACATTTTGAACCATATATTGATACTTTATGTGAAGATTGTAAAGAAAGATTTAGAAAAAATCCTTTAAGAATCTTAGATTGTAAAGTTGATGCGGATAAAGAATGTATGAAAAATGCTCCTAAGACTATTGATTATTTAAATGAAGCAAGTAAGAAACATTTTGAAAGAGTTAAAGAATGTTTAGATAGTTTAGGAATTGAATATGTGGTTAATCCTAATGTAGTAAGAGGATTAGATTACTATACACACACTGTATTTGAAGTAGAAGCAGATATAAAAGATTTTGGAAGTCAAAATGTTTTATGTGGTGGTGGAAGATACAATGGTTTAGTTGAAATGGTTGGTGGACCTCAAACTAGTGGGGTAGGTTTTGCTTTAGGTTTAGAAAGATTATTAAATGCTTTAGAAGCAGAACATATTGAGTTACCAGTTAGAACTAGTGTTGATTTATATGTTATGCCAATCAGTGAAGATGAAGAAGCTTACGCAATGGGTATAACTCAAGCATTACGTTTAAGTGGTTTTAATGTTGAAATGGATGTAATGCAAAGAAAGATGAGTAATAACTTTAAACAAGCTGATCGTTTAAATGCTAGTTATGTAATGATAATTGGTGATGAGGAAACTAAGACTAATGTTATGACTATTAAAAATAATAAGACAAAAGAAGAATATAAGGTTGAAGTTGCTGACTTAGTTGACTTCTTTGACGAAATGTTAGATGAAGATGAATGTACATGTGAAGATGAAGAAAACTGTAAATGTCATCATCATGAAGATTAGGAAGTGGATTAAATGAAATTATATGTAAATGAACTTAATAAACATGTAGGTGAGGAAATTACTTTTAGTGGTTTTGTAGATACTATTAGAGATAAAAAATGGGTTATGTTTGTTATCTTAAGAGATTCAACAGGTAAAGTTCAAATGACTATTGAAAAGAGTGAAGAAGCAAATGCATCTTTACTTGAAACAATGAATAAAGTGACAGTAGAATCTACTATTAAAGTAACTGGTAAATTAGTAGGTAATGACGCAGTTAAATTAGGAGGAATTGAAATAGTTCCAACTACTATTGAAATTACTTCTCTAGCGGATACTTTACCATTTGATTTCAATAACTTAGATGGTGTTAATATTGATACAAGATTAGATTATCGTTGGTTAGACATTCGTAATGAAAAAAACACTTTAGTAAGACAAATTGAATCTTGTTTAACTGAAGGTATGAGAGAATTCTTATATAAACAAAACTTTACTGAAATTCACTCACCAAAATTAATTGGTGCAGCTTCAGAATCAGGTAGTGAAGTATTTGAAGTAAAATATTTTGATCGTAAAGCTTATTTAGCTCAATCACCACAATTCTATAAGCAAATGGCTTTAGCTGGTGGACTTGATAAAGTATTTGAAGTAGGACCTGTTTTTAGAGCAGAAAATTCTAATACTAATAGACATGCTACTGAATTTACAGGTTTTGACTTAGAATTTGCTCATATTGATTCATATGAAGACGTTATGAGTTTAGAAGAAGATTTACTTATCGCTGGTTTAACTAAAGTAAAAGAAAGATATGGCGATAAGATTAAAGAAGTATTTGGTAAAGAAGTTATAATTCCTACTAAACCATTCCCAGTAATGCGTTTACAAGATTTATATCAAGAATTCCATGATCGTTATAACTTTGATCTTCCAAAAGAAGATATTGGCGATATGAATGCTGAAGCAGAAAAATTAACATATCGTTTAGCTCAAGAAAAATATAATCATGAATTTATGTTTATTGTAGACTATGCCGCAACTAAACGTCCATTCTATCATATGCGTGATGAAAATGGTAAATTACAAGGATATGACTTAATTTGGCGTGGTACTGAAATAACTAGTGGTGCTCAAAGAGAACATAGATATGAAGAATTAGTTAAGAATGCTAAAGAAAAAGGTCTAGGTAAAGATGTTGAATTCTATTTACAATTCTTTAAATATGGATGTCCTCCACATGGTGGATTTGGAATTGGTTTAGATAGACTTACAATGTTACTTTTAGGTTTACCAAACTTAAAAGAAACTGAATATATCTTTAGAGGACCTAATAGATTAAACCCATAGAAGAATAAGTTTACTTATTCTTTTTTTATGCTATAATGAATATAGGTGATAGTATGAATAATAAAGGTTTTACTTTAGTTGAATTAATGGCTGTATTTTTACTTTTAGGAATAATATCTGTTATTATGTATCAATCAACAAATACTGGTAGAGAAGCAGCTAAAAAAGAAAAAGTAGAAGCATCAGCAATTATAATTTTAAAAGCTGCTAATCAATATGATTTAGATAAACAATATGATGATGATTACACAGGTTTCCCTGAAGATGGATTAGATATTACAGAGTTAGATAATATAAGTAATGTTGATTTTCAAAGTGGGAAAGTAATTAAAAATAATGGCATATTTGTTTTAGTAGATTTAACTGACGGTAATTATTGTGTCAATGGAACTACTAAAAAATTAGAGATTGTAAAAGGAGACTGTACTGACTAATGTAAAGTCTCTTTTGTTTTTTTAAGATGTATGTTATAATTAAAGTACCAAGAGTATGGCAAATACAAAAAACCTACTAATTAACGTAATTGGGGATCTAATTTATAAATGGTGTTGAAAACTTACCTTTGAGTAAGGCTCCTAAAGTTTATAATGTGACGCCCACCTGGGAGATCAGGTTTAATTCGTTAGCGCTGACTTTTGGTTTTTTTATGCCTTAATATATGTTATAATTATGGTGGTGGTAATATGCTAGAAAGATTAGAAATCCTAGTAGGTAACAAAATTGAAGAAATAAAGAATAAAACAGTATTAATTGTAGGTATAGGTGGTGTAGGAGGCTATGCTTTAGAAGCATTAGTTCGTTCGGGTATTGGTAAAGTTATTATTGTTGATAATGACACAGTAGATATTACTAATTTAAACCGTCAAATTATATCTTTAAATTCTAATATTGGTATGAAAAAAGTTGATGTTGCAGAGAAACGTATTAAAGATATAAATCCTAATATTGAAGTAATTAAATATGATTTATTTTTAACAGAAGAAAATACAATTTCTTTATTTGACAATCATATTGATTATATTGTTGATGCTTGTGATACAATCGCTGTTAAGAAAGAACTAATTCGTCTAGCGAGTCTTAAAAATATTAAATTAATTTCTTCAATGGGAACAGGATATAAAATGAATCCTTCTAAGTTAGAGATAATGGAATTATCTAAAACTAGTTATGATCCCATCGCGAAGATTCTTCGTAAATATGTTAAAGATATGCGTATAAAAACTAAAGTAATGGTTGTATGTAGTAAGGAAGAAAGAATAAAAACTAATACTAAAACAATAGGTTCTAATGCTTTTGTACCCGCAACTAGTGGACTATTATGCGCAAGTTATATAATAAATGATATAGTAGGTGACATATGCAAAAAAAATTAATAGAAATAGCTAAAAAACTAGAAGGAAGAGTTTTAGTAATTGGTTTTGATAAAGAAAAGAATTTAATTAAAGAACTAGAAAGAAATAAAAAACTGGTAGTCTTTTCACATTTAACTGAAGAAGATAAAGGTAAAGGTAAAGATAAAAAGACTTTCTTTGGTAATAAGCAAGTAAAAATTAAAAGATTATATAAAGATTTAGGTAAAGAAAATTATGATTACATAATATGTGATTTTAATTTAGTAAAAAAATACTTAAATAAATTTATTATGAATATCTTCAAATTAAAGGCTAAAGAAGTATATATGGTCTTCGATGAAGAAGAATATTATATTGAAGAATTAAAACATCGTTTTATAAGATATAAAGCTAAATTTGATAGTATTAAAAAGGGAACTACCCATTTAATTACGGTTAATTTTGCGGAAGCAAAATTAAATTTACTTAAAAAAATATTAATTTTTAATATTCGTGATTTATTTTATGATATTTATGAATTTATTGCTAATATGATAATTGCTTAAAAATAGTTTGATAAAACTATTTTTTCTTTTATTTTATTGTATAAAGTCCTTATTTTTGATAAAATAAAATATAGTTTAAGGTGATAATATGTATTTAAAAGAGATAAGAGCACAAGGATTTAAATCATTTGCGGATAAAACAGTAATTGAACTACATAAGGATATTACAGGTATTGTAGGTCCTAATGGATCAGGAAAGAGTAATGTTGTAGATGCTGTTAGATGGGTATTAGGTGAACAATCAGTTAAATCTCTTCGTGGAACAGATAATATGACAGATGTAATATTTTCGGGTTCTAAATCAAGAAATGCTGTTAATGTCGCAAGTGTAACTTTAGTATTTGATAATAGTGATCATTATTTAGATACACCATATAATGAAGTCGCAATTAAAAGAAGTTTATATCGTGATGGTGGATCAGAATATAGTATTAATGGTGAAAAATGTCGCTTAAAAGATATTACTGAAATATTATTAGATACAGGTATCGCAAAAGAAAGTTTTAATATTATTTCGCAAGGTAAGATAGAAGAAATTTTATCTACTAAAGCTTCTGATCGTCGTGTTATATTTGAGGAAGCTGCGGGTGTATTAAAATATAAGAATAGAAAAGAAGAAGCATTAAAATCATTAGAAACTGCTCAAAATAATATGAGTAGAATCGAAGATATTATTCATGAACTTGAACTTCAAGTATCACCTTTAAAAGAGCAAAAAGAAAAAGCTTTATTATATTTAGATGTTAAAGAAGAATTAGAAAAGATTGAAATAGCTTTAATCGCAACTGATTTAACTAATTTAAATGAAGAATATAAAGAAAAGAAAGCTAAAATAGAAGTACTTAAAAATGAAATATTATCTTTAAACACAAATAATTCTGGTAGCGAAGCAGTCATTACAGATTTAAAAGTAAAATTAGATGATTTAAATACAAAAATAAGTGAATATCAAAGAAATTTACTTGAAATAACTACACGTGTAGAAAAGATTAATAGTCGTAAAAATATTATTCTAGAAAGACAAAAATACGAAGTAGATGATAGTAAAGTTCATACTAACTTAGTTAGTGTTAAAGAAAATGTTTTAAAGAAAACTAATGAAGTAGAATCTTTAAAAAATGTTATTTCTTTAAAAACAGAAGAAGTAGAAACTGTTAATAAAAAATATATTGAAGAAGAACATATTTTAAGTGACGCTAAAGATAAAAGAGTTAAACTTGATAATACTTTAGCTAATTACTATCGTAAACAAGAAAACTTAAAGAGCAAAATAGAATTATTAAAAGAACAAATAGAAAGTAATAGTTTACTTCCAACTCCTGTTAAATCAGTATTAAATAATCCACGTTTTGAAGGAGTACATAATGTTATAGGTTCTTTAATTGAAGTTAAAGAAGAATATTCTACAGCCATTGCTATAACTTTAGGAGCAAATGCTTCTAATATCGTTGTTGATAATGAAATGGTTGCTAAAGAATGTATTAATTACTTAAAGAATAATAATTTAGGAAGAGCGACATTCTTCCCAATGAATATTATTCGTCCTAAAATGGTTGATCCGGACACTCTAGCGATTATTAGCAATGAGAAAGGATATATAGGACTAGCAAGTAATTTAGTTGAATATGACCGTAAATATTACGGAATTATAACTAATCAATTAGGTAATGTTATTGTTGTAAATAACATTGATACAGCAAACATTATTAGTCATAAGATTAATTATCGTTACCGTGTTGTTACCCTAGATGGCGAAATGCTTCATGTAGGTGGTTCTGTATCTGGTGGAGCTAAACAAAAAACACGTAATATGGTAACTTTAAAATACGAATTAGATGACTTAATTAAAGAATATAAAACTACATTAAATGAAGTTAAAACTATCGAAGATGATATTAATATTACCGATACTAATATCTCTAATGAAGAAAATAAATTATATTTAATTAATAAAGAAAAAATAACTTTAACTGAAGAACTTGCTAATAAGAAGAGTATATTACTTGCAAGTACTAATGAATTAGAAGATTTACAAAATGAATTATCTAGTTTAAATAATATGCTTAATAATACATTATCTAAAGAAGAAGATGAAGTATTAAAAGAATACTACGAAGCTTCAAGTATTAAAGATAAAATTACTAATGATTTAAATGCTGCTATTTTAAATCGTGATAACTTAAAAGCTGAATTAGAAGAAAAAGAGCATTATTTAAAATTAGAAAATACAACATATAATACTAAATCTAAAGAACTTAATAATTATGAAATTGAAGTTAATAGAATTGATGTTAAGTTAGATAATATGTTAAATATTTTAAGTGAAACATATAATATGACTTATGAAAAAGCTCGTGATAATTATAAGTTAGAAATAGATGAAGATGTCGCAAGAAATAAAGTTAGTGTTTTACGTAAGAAGATGAAAGAACTTGGTATGGTTAATCTAGCTGCTATTGAAGAGTATGATAAAGTATCTGTTCGTTATGAAAATTTACTAAAACAAAGAGAAGATATTGTAAATGCTTCTAATACTTTACTTGAAATAATTGAAAAATTGGATAAGGTAATGGAAGAAGATTTCTTAAAGACTTTTGAAGTAATTAAAGAAAAATTCTCAGAAACATTTAAAGAGTTATTTGGTGGCGGTAATGCCGAGTTAAAATTAACTGACGCTAATAATATCTTAGAAACAGGTATTGATATAATTGCGCAACCTCCAGGAAAGAAATTAACTACTATTTCTTTATTATCTGGTGGAGAGAAAACATTTACCGCTATTAGTTTATTATTTGCTATTTTAAAGAGTCGTCCGGTACCATTCTGTATTCTAGATGAGGTAGAGGCTGCTCTTGATGAGGTAAATGTAGATTCATTTGGTAGATATCTACAAAAATTAGCTGAAAAGACACAGTTTATTGTAATTACCCATAAAAAGAAAACTATGGAATATGTAAATAATTTATATGGAATAACAATGCAAGAATCAGGAGTTTCAAAACTAGTTAGTGTTAAATTAGAAGAAATTAAATGATTGATGTAGTAACTGCTGTTTTTCTTAAAAATAATAGTATTTTACTGGCTAAACCAAGATCTTCAATGAAGAGTAATAAATATACTCTAATTGGTGGGAAAGTAAAAGATGGGGAAGACTATAAAACTGCTATTATAAGAGAAGTTAAAGAAGAGTTAAAAATAACTTTAACTAAGGAAGAATTAGATCTCATATTAGAATTTGAAGAAGTAAGTGCTAGTGACCCTAATTTAAAGATAAATATGCATATGTTTATCGCTAAAAGGGAAGTGCTTACTCTTCCAAATACTAATGAGGAAATATTAGATTATCGTTGGTATAACATTAATGATAATGAACTAGAATTATCTGATTCTATTAAAAATCACTTAATTCCATATTTAAAAACACTGCTTAAAAAATAAATAAACTTAAGAAAAGTTATTGCAAATAACTGGCTAGTATGATATATTATAAGAGCAGTGCAAAATTGGACCCTTAGCTCAGTTGGTTAGAGCATCCGGCTCATAACCGGGCGGTCATAGGTTCGAGTCCTATAGGGTCCACCACTCATGCGAGTGTGGCGAAATTGGCAGACGCGCTAGACTTAGGATCTAGTGCCTTACGGCATGGGGGTTCAAGTCCCTTCACTCGCACCAACTTGTTAATAACGAACATTAATATGTTCGTTTTTTTATGATATAATGTATGTAGGAGATAAGTATGGATATAGTAATTAATGATGATAATTTAAAATTAGAAGAAGTAAATGAAATTAATAATAAGGTAAGATCCTTATTAATCGATGAAGATAATAATATCTTAGTAGCTAATTACTACGGAATATATCTTCTTCCAGGAGGATCTTTGGATAAGGAAGAATCTAAGGAAACCGCTCTTATTCGTGAATTAAAAGAGGAAACGGGAACTGATTACTCTATAGATGAATTCACTTATTTATGCACAATTAATTATTATCAAAAAAATTATCCTAAAAGAAATGGTAAGTTTAAAAACCGTTTATTAACTACTCATTATTATGTAGGTAAATATAAAGGTTTAAGTATGCAGTCTTTAACGGAAAGTGAAAAGACAGGTAATTTTAAACTAGAATTAATTCCTTTAGATAAATTAGAAGAAATAATCGCAAATAATAAAAATAATAATCCAAGAAATATATATTTCATAAAGGAATTAATAACGGTTTTAAAATACTATAACGATAACCCTAATAAAAGAATGATTTTAAATAAATAAAAGAACCATATTGGTTCTTTTTTATTAATTTTACAAATATTATATTTATGTTATAATAAGTCTCACTTAGAGGGGTACTTATGGATAGAATTGAATTTAAAGAGATGGTTGAATTATTTTTAATTAGAGTTATGCCTGATATTAAAGAAGGAAAAGAACTACCTAAGATCAATTTCGACTTTGGTAATGACCTAGCTATTTTTTATGATGCTTTAAATAATCCTCAGTCAATTGGTGGTTCTAACTATGAAGAAAAAGACATTAAATTAGCAACGAGAATTGATGAAGATGCTTTAACTATTAAAGTTCGTGATCCTTATAAATTTTTTGATTTATTAAAAGATATAACTAATGCTTCCTTAGAACTAAAAAATAGCTCTTTATCTAGAAATGAAGCCATAAATATAGGTAAACGTATTTGGCTTCGTATGGGAGTCGAAGACATTAATAATGTTGAATCTTTCTTAGAAAAAGAATTAGAGTTTTTAAAAGACCGTACTTTTTATACCAAAAAATTTGGTGAAGTAGTTGATACATTTGGAGACTATAATGTTGCCCATAATATTCTTGTTAATAGTACTTGGGATGAATCAACAAGAAGTATGTTATATACAATTTACAATGATGGAAAAAGTTATGATTTACCACGAGTATTATATGATATAGATAGTAGAGGTAAATGTTATATATATGGTGTTCAAACAGCTAAGTCAAAAGATAAAGATAAATCTATTGAACGAAAATTATATAAAATAAATAAAGGAATAGATAATCCTAATGTTCATCCAAGTAAAATTTGGTCAATGATATTCTTTATTAAAGAATTAAAGGAAAAGGGTATTAAGGAAATAGAAATACCTGGTATGCAAGTACTTAGCTACTCATATCATGAACTTCTTTCTGAACAAGCTAAAGAACAATTAGAGTGTGTTATGCGTAAAATAAATATGTTTCCTGAACGAGACTGTTTTATTGAGGAATATCAAGAAACAGAAAAATGGTATCAACACGTTCATAATAATCAGGATAAAATAAGTTATTTAAAAACAGAAGAATTAATGAATTTAGTATTTCGTATTTGTGATATGGATGAGACAATGCATATTACTAATGAATTAAATATCCAAGGAGATAGTTTAAAAATTAAAATAAGAAACTGATAGATATCAGTTTTTTTATTTTGTGGTATAATTTTAGTAGATTGCTCCATAGCCAAGCGGTAAGGCAGCGGACTCTGACTCCGATATGCGTTAGTTCGAATCTAACTGGAGCAGCCATTGCTGATTTAGTTTAATGGTAGAACAAATCCCTCGTAATGATTAGACGTAAGTTCGATTCTTACATTCAGCACCATTTTATTAATGACATTTAGCTTATTGGTTAAATGTTATTTTTTTGTTATAATGAGAATGGTGATAGTATGGAGACATTAAAAGCAGGAACAATTCTTGTTAATAGAGATTTAAAACAAGTTTATTTAGTATATCGTAAAAAATTAAATGATTATAGTTTCCCAAAAGGACATTTAGAAAAAGGGGAAACATTAGAAGAATGTGCTTATAGAGAAACTCTAGAAGAAACAGAACACGAAAATAGAATTATAAAAAAACTAAAAGATCTTTCTTATATTTCAAGTATTAATGAAAAGAGTATTTGTTCTTTCTATTTAGCAGAAGACTTAGGAAAAACAACTAAAGAAATTAATCCTGTAGATAAAGAAACATATCTTTTAGTAGACATTGATAAAGTAGAAGAATTACTTACTTATGATGACTTAAAAGAATTATGGCAAGAAGTAAAAGATGAAGTTATAAAGGAGTTTGATTTTTAATGAATTATATTACTTATGAAATAGGGACAAAGAATGCTTTCTTTATAAAACCATATAATTTTAATATAAATACGATTAGCGAAAAAGAATTTATGGATAACATAAATAGTGTTAAGAACGAACTTAATATTGATAATCTTGCTTTAGTAACACAAAGACATACAGCGGATATTAAAAAAGTGACTTTAGATAATATTAATGAAGAAACTGTAGCTGATGGAATGATAACTGATATTCCTAATATAGGATTAGGTGTTAAAGTAGCGGACTGCCAAGCAATCTTTTTATATGATCCAATTAAAAGAGTAATAGGTTGTGTTCATTCAGGATGGCGAGGAACAGTTAAGAAGATAGTTAAAAATGCTATAGATGTAATGGTTAATGATTATGGCTCAGTAATTAGTGATATTAAAGTAGTTATATGCCCATCTATTCTTCAAGATCATTTTGAAGTAGATTATGATGTATATTTAGAATTTAAAAATAGTTTTAATGATATTGATAAATATACAATTTATAAAGAGGATTTAAATAAGTATTATATTGATCAAGAAACATTAAATAAAGATTATTTAATGAGTTTAGGTATTAAGTATATTAAAGTAGCTAATACATGTACGGTATGTAATGGTAATAAAATACATTCATATCGTTATGAAAAAGAAAAAAGTGGCCGTAATTTAGCAGTTATAAGCCTTTAAATACTAAAAAAAGAAGAAGACTAGTTCTTCTTTTTATGTTATAATTAAATCTAGGAGGAATATTTATGAAAATATATAATACATTACATAAAAAAATAGAAGAGATTATTCCAATTGAAGAGGGTAAAATTAAAATGTATACTTGCGGACCTACAGTATATCATTATGCTCATATTGGTAATTTAAGAACATATATTTCAGAAGATATATTAGAAAAAAGTTTAAATTACTTAGGATATAAAGTAGATCGTGTTATGAATATAACTGATGTAGGACATTTAGTAGGTGATGGTGATTCTGGAGAAGATAAGATGGCTGTTGCTGCTAAAAGAGAACACAAGAGTTCAATGGAAGTAGCAGCGTACTATACTGAATGTTTTAAAAGCGATTGTGCTAAGTTAAATATTAAATGGCCTGATACCGTTGTTCCAGCAACTAATGAAATAGATGAATATATTAAAATAATAAGTCGTTTACTTAATAATGGACATGCTTATATAGCAGATGGAAATGTATATTATGATACATCTACATTTGAAAAATATTATGAATTATCAGGACGTAATAGTGATGATTTATTAGTAGCTGTAAGAGAAGATATTAAAGAAGATACAGCTAAAAGAAATCCTTTTGATTTTGGATTATGGTTTACTAATTCAAAATTTAATAATCAAGAATTACAATGGGATTCTCCATGGGGTAGAGGATATCCAGGATGGCATATTGAATGCTCTGGTATTAGTATGAAATATTTAGGAGAAAACTTAGATATTCACTGTGGTGCTGAAGATGCAATCTTCCCACATCATACTAATGAAATAGCTCAAAGTGAAGCTTACTTAGGTCATAAGTGGTGTAATTATTGGGTACATATGGGATTCTTAAATGATAAGAACGGTAAAATGAGTAAATCTAATGGTGAGTTCTTAACTGTTTCTTTACTTGAAGAAAAAGGTTATGATCCTCTAGCATATAGATATTTATGCTTAAATTCAAATTATCATAATGCCTTAACATTTACATATGATATCTTAGATGGAGCAGTAAATGAATATAAAAAATTAAAGAATAAGACTAACTCTTTAGTAGAAGAAGGAAGTCTAGAAGAAGATAAATTTAATAAATATAATGATAGATTTAAAAAAGCATTAGATGATAATTTAAATACATCAATGGCGATAACTATTCTTTATGAATTATTAAAGGATAACGATTTAAATGGAACTACTAAATTAGAACTTGTTAAATCATTTGATAAAGTATTATCTTTAGATTTATTAAAGAAAACAGAAGTAACTAGTGATAAAGATAGTTACATTAAAGAAATGATTGAAAAAAGAAAAGAAGCTAAAGCAAATAAAGATTTTGCAACAGCTGATCAAATAAGAGAAAAATTATTAAGTGAGGGTATTGTTCTTAAAGATACAAGAGAAGGTACTACTTACGAAATAGTAGGTTAGGTGTAATATGAAAAAGAAAAGCATTATATTAATAATAATATCTATTATCCTTATTGTTTATACATATACGCTATTATGTCTTCATAAAGATACAATAGCGATGCAATCAGGAGATAAATATTTACCTTTATATAAAGGAATGTTTACTTATATAATTGAAAATAATAAGGATTTAGTCAACGATATTGAATATATTGCTTTTGATCCATATAGTTTTAAATTAATACGTGCAACTGACCAAAAAGAATTATCTACAATGTTAAATAAATATACGAATAATATAATCCTAGGTTCTTTTAATATTTTAAATAATGAAGACTTTACAAATAGTGATGGTACAATGAAAGGTATTTATATCTATGCTACTAATTTTGAAGAAGCAGGTAATAGATTAAAACTCGATTATACATTATATCGTGGTAATAAAAGTATTATTACTTATACTGTAAAAGCTACATACCATAATAATAATTGGAAAGTAAAATATACAGAGTATAAAGTATAATGGATGGTATTGTTATTATTGATAAAGAATCAGGCTATACAAGTCGTGATGTAGTAAATATCGTAGGTAAAACATTTAAAACAAAGAAAGTGGGGCATACCGGTACTCTAGATCCTTTAGCTACCGGTGTTCTAGTAATATGTGTTAATAAAGCAACTAAATTAGTTGAATTATTAACTTCTCTTGATAAAGAATATATTGCTGACTTTACTATGGGAATTGATACTGATACTTTAGATAGTGAGGGTAACATTCTAAGTGAAGAAGATAATCATTATACTAAAGAAGAAATAGAATTTGCTTTAAAAGAAATGGTTAAAACTTATAAGCAAGAAGTTCCTAAATATTCCGCAGTTAAAGTAAATGGTAGAAAACTTTATGAGTATGCAAGAAATAATGAGGAGGTAGTTTTACCTAAACACGAAGTTACTATTTATTCTTTAGAATTACTTGATATTAATTATCAAAATAATAAAACTAATATTAAAGTAAAAGCTCATGTAAGTAAAGGAACTTATATAAGAAGTCTTGGTAAAGATATAGCATCTATTTTAAATACAACAGCGATTATGACATCTTTAAGACGTACTAAACAAGGGGATTTTAATATTGAAGAAGCTATCAAAATAGATGATCTTAAAGAAGATAGTTTAATTACTTTAGATAAAGTACTAGCTAATTATGAGCGTAGAGAAGTAGATTCTAATACATATAAATATGTTATTAACGGAAGACCTATTGAAAATAAAGAGCAAAAAGAATATCTTTTATATACAAAAGAAGGTACTGTTTTAGCCCTATACAAAGACGATACTAAAGGATATTTAAAACCATTTAAAATGTTTATTTAAAAGTTACGAAAGTAACTTTTTTTGTTTAAAATATGTTTAATATTTTTCTTGATTATGGTATACTATTTATAGTAAAAGTAAGATAAGGGACTTGGAAGGTGTAATAATATGAAGAATAAACCAATATATTTATGGCCATCCGTAATAGTTTATAAGATAATTAAACTAATTATCTTATTACCATTACACTATTTAACACTTGGTTTTTTCTTTAGTTTCTATTTTGTATTCAATACAATTATTGACGGATTAATATTTATAGCTAGATTATGGTATAGATTCCTAAAGCATTTCTTTATAGGATTATTCTTCCCATTTATCTGGTTACATATTAAACTTACAAAAGATGAAAATAAAGAAGTAGATATTCTTAAAGCAATAAATGCTCGTGATGCTGAAAATCATAATAAAAAACTAGAAAAGATAAGACAAAAAGAAGAAGAAAAATTAGCGAAAACAAAAGCTAATTATGAAAAACTTCAAGCTAAGAAAGCTAAGGAAGCAGAAGAGCAAGAGCAACTTGAAAGAGAAAAGGAACTTGAAGAGCAAAGAAGACTTATTGAACAAGAAAGAATTAATGAGGCTAAAGCTAAAGATGCTCCAGTTCGAACTACTATCGTAGGTGGTTTTGAAGAAAAACCTCAAGAAGAAAATAAAGTTGCTAAGACAAAAGCGGAGATTAAAAAAGAAAAGAAACAACGTAAGAAAGAATTAGAAGCTGAGAGAAAACGTTTACAAGAGAATAATAACTATGTAAATGAAAATGCTCAGATTGAAAAGAAAACTTTAGGGGATCATATTAATGATGGCTTAGAGAACCTTATTAAAGGACCTAAGAACTTAATTAAGAATCTTAAAGAAAAATATCAAAATTCAATATTCTTAAGAAATAAACGTAATGAAGAGTCAATGCAAAGAGAAGCTTTACTTATCGACTTTAACGGTGAAGATGCCGAAAAGAGTGATAAGAAAGTTGTTTATGAATATGTTGGAAAGAATCCTGAAGGAAAAGTTATTAAAGGTTACTTTGAAGCATTCTCAAGAGTTGAAGTTCACTCATACTTACTTGCTGAAGGTTTTGAAGTATATAGTATTAAGACAGATAAATGGATTCAATTATTCCATTCTAGCAAACAAGTTACAAATGTAAAAGTTAAGACTAAAGATTTGATATTCTTTATTACTCAATTATCAACTTATATTAAAGCTGGTATTCCACTTGTTGAATCTTTACGTATCTTAAGTAGACAATTTACTAATAGTAGTTATAAACGTTTATTTGATGCAGTTATTTATGATTTAACAATGGGTGATAACTTCAGTGATGCAATGGCTAAACAAGGTGAAGCATTCCCAAGAATTTTAGTTAACATGGTTAAAGCTTCGGAAATGACAGGAGAACTTCCAGAAACACTTGATGATATGGCTAATTACTTTACTGAATCTGATAAGACAAGAAAACAAATGATTACAGCAATGACATATCCAACAATTATCTTTGTTCTAGCTGTCCTAGCATTAGGATTCATTATGATTTATATCGTTCCTAAATTTACAGCAATTTATGAAGGAATGGATAATGCTGAATTACCAGGAATAACTATATTTATTACAAATTTAAGTAATTTCTTAAAGAGTAATTATATATATATAATTATAGTTGCAATTGTAGTATTATTTATTTTTAGATATTTATATAAGAACGTTAAATTATTTAGAACACTTATCCAATATTTATTAATGCATACACCAGTTATAAAAAATATTATTATTTATAACGAAGTTACAATGTTTACTAAAACATTTGCTTCCTTATTAAAACATAATGTATTTATTACTGATACAATGGAAATCTTAAATAAGATTACAAATAATGAAATATGGAAGATGATTATTCTTGATACAATCACAAACTTAGCTAAAGGTGAAAAAATATCAAAAGCCTTTGAAGGACACTGGGCTGTTCCAATACCTGCTTATGAAATGATCGTAACAGGTGAACGTACAGGTCAATTACCAGAAATGATGCAAAAAGTTTCTGATTATTACCAAGAATTACATAAAAATGCGGTAGGACGTATTAAGTCTTTCGTAGAACCTATATTAATTTTATTCCTAACTGGAGTAGTAGGTGTAATCGTATTATCAATAGTTATTCCAATGTTTGGTATGTATGATAATATCCAATAAGGGGGAATAATAATGACTATATTTTATAGTATTGTTGCCTTTGTATATGGAACCATTTTTGGTTCCTTTTACAATGTACTAGGCGAGAGAATACCTGAAAAAAAGCCTGTAGTGATGACACGTTCAGAGTGTCCTCACTGCAAGCATAAATTAACACCAATTGAATTAATACCAATTATTTCATATGTTATTCAAGGTGGTAAATGTAAAAAATGTAAAAAGAAAATACCGACATTTTATCCATTATTTGAAATAGCTTCCGGACTTACTTTTTTAGCGGTATATTTATCTTATGGATTTACGCCACAAGCTTTAGTGCCATTAACACTATTATCGGTATTTCTAATTACGGTTGTTAGTGATTTAAATTACTTATTAATTCTTGATGAGGTACTAATCCCGGCTTTCGTATTACTTGTAATAGAAATGTTACTTGTTGAAGGATTAGGGGATACAATATTACATATATTACATGGCTTAGCTGCTGCTGGAATAATGGCAAGTATTAAACTAATGGGTGACTTTATGTTTAAGAAAGAATCTATGGGTGGTGGTGATATTAAACTAATGTTCTTTATTGGTTTAGTATTAGGATGGCCATCCGCTCTTATGTCAGTATTTGTAGCATCACTAATTGGTTTTCCAATTTCTCTTGCTGTATTAAAATACCATAAGACAAATGTAATTCCATTTGGGCCATTCTTAGTAGTGGCGGCAGGTATACTATTATTTAGTGGATTTGATATAAGAATATTCTTTAACATGTTAGTTAATTACTAACATGTTTTTTTATATAAAAAAAGAGACATAAGTCTCTAATTTTGTTGTGTATTAAATCCTGTAGGAATTCCTATATTAGGAGCTACTACTTGTTGTTGAACAGGTTGTTGTGGTTGTACTGGAGTAGCTACAGGTTTTTGAACTTGTGGAGCTACAGGAGTAGCTACCGGTTGTTGAACAGGTTGAGTTGGTACTCCCATTTGTTGGAATACAGAAGGTTGATTAACAGGGTGTGTTTCAGTTTCAGCTTTTGCTTCTGCTTTACTAATTTCAACAAATTCAAGTGCTTTCTTTAAGTCTAATTCACCAGATAATTTATCATCATCTTCAAGTTCGATTAATTTTAATATTTCTTCTACTGTTGAATGACCTTGAATTACTTTTTCAAGTCCATCTTGAAGTAGGGAAGTAACATCTGATTTATATACTAAATCACGAAGTTTTTCTTTAGGCATTCCGCTACTTAATGCATCTCTAATATCTTGATTAATAACAAGAACTTCATGAATAGCGATACGTCCTAAATATCCATTATGACATTCTTCACATCCAACTGCTTCATATACTGAATCAACATCTTTATTTAATACTTTTTTAAATAAAGCTTTTTCATATTCATTAGTAGGTCTTTGTTTTTTACATTTTGGACAAAGTCTACGTCCTAATTTTTGAGATATGATTCCTGTTAGGGCAGAAGAAAGTAAATATCTTTCAACATCCATATCAAGTAAACGTTCAATTGTATTAAGTGAGTTATTGGTGTGGATTGTTGATAATACTAAGTGACCTGTGATAGATGCACGAACAGCTATCTTAGCAGTTTCAGTATCACGAATTTCTCCAACCATTATAATGTTAGGGTCTTGACGTAATATTGAACGTAGGGCAGCAGCAAATGTAAGTCCTATTTCACTATTAACTTGTACTTGGTTTACTCCAGGGATTGCCATTTCTATTGGATCCTCTACAGTAATAACGTTAGTTTCCTCTCTGTTAAGTCTTTGTAAGATAGAGTATACAGTTGTAGATTTACCACTACCTGTAGCTCCGGTTACAAGGATGATACCATTAGGAACACCAATCATATATAAAACTTTTTTTAAGTTAGCTTCGCTAAAATCTAAGTTTTCAAGTCCACTTAAACTCTTAGAATAGTCTAAGATACGAATAACTATTTTTTCACCATTACTAATAGGTAAAACAGAAACACGGAGATCTAGATCTAAATCTTGAAGATTAGCTTTAATTGCACCATCTTGAGGTAACCTAGATTCAGTAATATTCATACCTGATATAATTTTTATACGTGTAGTTAAATTCTTCTTAACGCTGTTTGGAACTTCTGTATAATCAATAAGTGCGCCATCGATACGTATTCTAACCTTCATAGCTTTTTCTTGAGGATCGAAGTGAATATCACTTGCTCCTCTCTTAGCTGAATCAACTAAAATATCATTAACGATTTCGACTATTGGCATTTTTTCAAAGTCATAAGCCTTAATCATTATTTCATCCCCTTTTTACTACTTTACACTAGCATTTATTCTAAAACTATTATATAATAGTTTTATAGTAAAGACAAGTAAGAAGGTAAGATTTTATGAAAAAATTGAATAGCAAGGGGTTCGTTTTAACGGAAACACTTATAGTTTCTGTGCTTTTGATTACGACTTTAATTACGGTATATACACAGTTTAAATCAATCAATCGTCGTAATAAAGAAAGCTTTATTTATAATTCGATTCCTTCCTTATATAAAATTAATAATTTAAAAAAATATCTTGAACAAGAAAAATATTATTCTTATTTATGGAATATTTTGGTTGACGGTGACGTTGTTGAATTAGCTGCTTGTGAAGACCAGTATTTTAATGAACCAGAATACTGTAAAACAGTTATGGAAAATAGCGGTATCGTAAGTCTATGGGTACTTCCACAAAATCTTTATCCTATTATTAATAGAAGGAATAATTCTTTGGTCAATCCTAGTGTTACTAATTCTACTAATCTTATTAGATATTTAAAAACAATAGATTATAAAGATGGTAATAGTGCTTACTTAGTTGGTTATTTTAATGACGGAAGTTATGCTAATGTAAAAATATTTACTGATGATAAATATACTATGGAGTTAAATAGTCAATGTAATCCACGCGTACTTATAAATTATGAGATTACGTTTATTGATATTGATAGAAATCAAGTTTTAAGTCCTTATAAGAGTTCTATTGGATGCGGTACACCAATTAATGTTGAAGATATAGTAGAAAAAGAAATAGCTAAATCTGGTAATACTTGTCTTGTAGCAAAAGAATACCCACCATATGGTTATGTCTATCCAACTGGTCCTGATGGCCATGCATTTGAAATATTAATGGGTAAAAAATCATCTCAGGTTGTAGTTGAATATAAAGATTTAGCAGGTGCAAATATTTTTCCAGCAACTACATTAGAATTATCATGTGGGGATTTAGTAAATCCTACAAGTTATATTCGTCAAATAGAAGGCTATGAATATGTAAAAAGTAATGTTGGGGAAACTGTATTAGATGGAACTAATCTTACTATTACATTAAGTTATAATGGAGGATGAGAGTAGAATGAAAAAGGGTTTTACGACAGTAGAATTAATAGCTTCCTTTGCTTTAATTTCAACAATTATTTTATTCTTATTCCAAATTATATTTGCACTTAGAGATTTATATATTGAATCTGGAATTAAAGTGAAATTACTTACTAAGCAAGGAAATATTAGCTATGTAATTAATAATGATTTAACTGTACGCGAATTGCGTATGGTTACTAAAGAAAGTAAAAATTCAATAAAATTTTATTTCCGTGATGGAACTAATAAAATACTTAGTTATGACCGTGATAGTTTAACAATTACTTACGGGGATAATACTTATGAATTAGTTTCTGGAAGTAAAATAGGGAATGTATCTATTAAAACAGATACGGCTGTTTATACAGAAGATAGTAATACTTTAAATGGAATACTTGCTATTGATATTCCAATTACCCATTCTTTAATAAAACAAGAAAATTTTGGTATTAATCTTACTTATCTATATAATAGTAATTCTGTTTCTGTAGCGGGCCTTAATATTATAGATGTTGTAAATTCACCAAAGAAGATAATTTTAGATAATGATAAAATTGTTACTTATCAAGGAAGTAATTTTACAAATCCAGGATATTATGTTTATACGCGAGATACTAAAGAAATGAGTCAAAATGATCCTAATGTTGAAATCACAGGACGTGTAGATACAAGTAAAATAGGAAATTATTATTTAACTTATACTCTAAGAGATGAAGATGAAAATGTCTTAGATCAAGTTGTATGTTCCGTTAAAGTAATTAAATCAACATATGAATTTGCTTATAGCGGAAATACCCAAGAATTTACTACTCCTGTAAGTGGGATATATAAAATTGAATTATGGGGTGCCGAAGGTGGCGGAATTAGTTCAATGACTGGTAAAGGTGGTTATACTACCGGCCAAATAGAATTAAGAGAAAATACAGTCTTATTTGTTAATGTTGGTGGTAAAGGATCTATTTCTACTAATTATGCTGCATCAAATGGTGGCTTTAATGGTGGTGGAAAGAGTGGTGTTCCATCAATAGTAGGTTCCACAAACTCTACTGAAACTAATATGAAAGCAGGTAGTGGTGGGGGAGCTACCGATTTAAGACTTACTAATAATAATTTATCATCCCGTATTGCTGTTGCTGGCGGTGGCGGAGGCGCTGGAAGTAAAAATGATAGTGTCTTTGTTTACGTAGGTGGTGCTGGTGGCGGAATCGCTGGGAAGCCTGCTTTATCCGCAGCTGAAAGTTATGTAGGTGGTGTTGGTACTCAAGCTTCTGGTGGAGATAAACCAAGTTACACAACTAATATGACAACAATGCCAACTGCGGGTACAAGTTTAAATGGTGGTAATGGTGGTACATACCAAAGTGGTAATGTAATTTACGCAACCGGAGGCGGTGGCGGAGGTTACTACGGTGGCGCTGGTGGTAGTAGATATGCTGGTGGTTCTGGTGGTAGTGGTTACTGCGGTGATACGATTACAAATTGTAATTTAATCGATGGAACTAGTGCTGTACCATTAACTACAGGTTCGGATTACGAAACAGGCCATACCGGAAATGGTTTCGTTCGTTTAACACTTGTTTCTTATACTGAAGAAAGAAGCGAAGAAATGTATGGTTTAACTTATGAACCTAAAGCAAATAATGAAACTCACAACGGAACTGTTTATATGGATCCAACTGATTTAACTAATAATTGTAATAGTACAAATTATTCAACAAGTCCGGGAGCGGCTTCAGGATGTATGCGTTTCTATGTAATTAAAGATAATGGTAATACCTTAGATTTAATCTTAGATCATAGTATTACAAATGAAACTACTTTAAGTGGTAATCATTATGTATTACCAAAATTAGACGCTTGGGACAATGTCTTTACAAGAAAAGATAGTTATAATGGATACAATTATGCCGGAAGTAAATTCCGTCTAATAACTGTTAAAGAATTAGCACAGATTACTAAGAAATCAAGTACTGCTACAACAGTATTTACATTTGATACAGCCGGTTCTTCAACAGTGCCTAATAAATATGCATGGTTATTTGGTAACTTAAAAGGATGTTCATCTTATGGATGTGGATTAAATCATGAGTCAAGCATTACATCTTATATAACTGCGGATAATACAGCAGATAGTACTTATGTAGTTGATTATATGGGAAGTGTTTCACTTAGAAATAATGCTTCCGGAAGTGGTATTACTTCATTCCGTCCAGTTGTTACAATACCATCTAGTTTAGTAAAATAAAAACTTTCAATTATTGAAAGTTTTTTATTTTTAATGATATAATGATTAAGGTGATTTTATGAAAAAGAAAAATAAAGATAATAAAATATTAAGTTTCTTAAATGAAAATAAATATTTTTTTATAAGTGTAGTTATTATTTTTGTTTTAGGAATATATAAACTTCCATATTATATTGATATGCCTGGAGGTTTAATTAAGGTAAACAATCGTATTAGTATTACCGAAGAAAATAAATTAGAGGGAAGCTATAACTTAGCATATGTGTCAGAAGTACCAGCTACGCCTATTTTATATGTCTTAGCTAAAATTCTTCCTAGTTGGGATTTACTAAAAAAAGAAGATATGACTTATAATAATATGACTATAGAAGAAATGAATGAATTTGATAGATTATTATTAAAAATAGGAGAAAATCAAGCTAAATTAGCTGCTTATACGCGCGCTAATAAAACAACAACAGTCTCTGATACTAAAATTAAAGTTGGCTTAATTGAAAATACTAAGACAACAGATTTAAAAGTAAATGATATTATCTTAAAGGTAGATGGTATGGATTTTACTGGTGTCGATGACTTTAAAGAAATGATTCAAAATAAAAATGTAGGAGATATTATTACGTTTGAAGTTTTAAATAAAGAAGATGTTTATACAAGAACTGCTAAAGTATATGAAGCAGAAGAAAAAAAAGTAGTAGGTATATATTTATTTGAAGATCAAAGTATAACTACTAATCCAGAATGTAATATTAAAACTAATAGTAAAGAAATGGGTCCTTCTGGAGGATTAATGACTGCTCTTACTATTTATGATAAATTAACTAAAGAAGATTTAACTAAAGGAAGAAAAATCTCTGGAACAGGTACTATTGATGCTGACGGTACAGTAGGAGAAATAGGTGGTGTTAAATATAAATTAGCGGGTGTTGTTAAAAAACATGCGGATATATTCTTTGTACCAAAAGGTGAAAACTATAATGAAGCTATCAAACTTCAAAAGAAACATAATTATAAAATTAAAATAGTAGCAGTCGAAACTATTGATGACGCAATTAACTATTTAAGGAATAACTAAAAGTTATGGGTAAATCCATAACTTTTTTCTTCTTTTATGATAAAATATATTTGAGGTGTTAATAATGAAACGTGATGAAGTAGATAGAAGCAAAATTACGCCAATGATGCAACAATATTTAGAAATCAAAGATGCTAATCCAGATATTATTATCTTCTTTAGATTAGGTGATTTCTATGAGATGTTTTTTGAAGATGCAATTAATGTATCAAGAGAATTAGAATTAACTTTAACTGGTAAAAATGCAGGTCTAGAAGAAAGAATACCAATGTGTGGTATTCCACATCATGCAGCTAATATATATATTGAAAAATTAGTTGGTATGGGATATAAAGTAGGTATTTGTGAACAGCTAGAAGATCCAAGATTTACTAAGGGAATAGTTAAGAGAGATTTAACTAGAATTATTAGTGCTGGTACAATTAATGATGATACTTTAAATGAGCAAGAATATAATTATATTGGTGCTATCATGGACTTTAATCACGCTTATGTATTAAGTTATTCCGATATATCAACAGGAAATATTTATACAACTATTTTAGAACATAATGTTTCTAAATTAGTAAGTGAAGTAGTTAGTCTAGGTATTAAAGAAGTTATTTTAACTAGTAAGGTAGATGTAAGTGTATCTAACTTACTTAAAAATCAATTCAAAATAGTTGTTACAACAACAGATAAAATTGATAATATTAAAGAATATGAATATATTTATCAAAATATAGGAGACGTAAGAATGATTGAATGTTTAAAATTCTTACTTACTTATATTAATGATACTCAAAAAAGAAGTTTATCTCATCTTCAAGAAGCTATTATTAAAGAAAATAAAGATTACTTAAAGATGGATATTCATACAAAAAGAAATCTTGAACTAACAGAAACTTTAAGATTAAAAGATCGTAATTACTCACTTATTTGGTTACTTGATAAAACTAAAACAGCGATGGGTTCAAGATTACTTAAGAATTATATTGAAAATCCACTAATTAAAATAGATGAGATAAATGCTCGTTATGATATGGTTGAAAATCTTCTTAAGGAATTTATCTTAAAAGAAGAACTTCAAAATTATCTATATGAAGTATATGATCTTGAAAGATTAAGTGGTCGTATAGCGTTTGGTAGTGCGAATGCTAGAGACTTACTACAACTTAAAAATAGTTTAA
The DNA here is from genome assembly GCA_016282155.1 of Caryophanales bacterium. Taxonomy (GTDB): domain Bacteria; phylum Bacillota_I; class Bacilli_A; order RF39; family UBA660; genus RGIG4266. The sequence goes on from JAEEJY010000039.1 coordinate 27,922, forward strand.
GAGTTTTACCTAATATTAAAGATGTTTTAGAAAAGATTAAATATCCTAAAACATTTGAAACATTAGATGAATTATATAAATTATTAGAAGATGCTATATATGAAAATCCACCAGTTACTTTAAAAGAAGGATATCTAATTAAAGAAGGATATAATAAAGAATTAGATGAACTTAAAGATTTAAGAAGTAATGGTAAAGATTTTGTTGCGCGTTTTGAAGCAGAAGAAAAAGAACGTACAGGTATTAAAACTTTAAAAGTAGGATATAACCGTGTATTTGGATACTATATTGAAGTGTCTAAAGGTATGACTAATTTAGTTAAAGAAGAATATGGCTATGAAAGAAAACAAACTTTAGCGAATGCTGAACGTTATATAAGTCCAATTTTAAAAGAAAAAGAATCCATGATTTTAAATGCCGAAGAAAAGATAGTTGATTTAGAATATGATTTATTTACTAGTATTCGTGAAACTATTAAAGAATATATTCCAAGATTACAAGAAATATCTCGTGTAATTAGTGAAATAGATGTCTTACAATCATTTGCAACAGTAACAGAAGAAAATAATTATGTAAGACCAAATTTAAATACTGAACGTATTTTAGATATTAAAGATAATCGTCATCCGGTAGTAGAAAAAGTTCTACCTAAAGGTGTATTTGTATCTAATGATGTATATATGGATAAAGATACTAATATTTTATTAATTACGGGTCCAAATATGGCAGGTAAATCAACATATATGCGTCAAGTTGCTATCACAGTTATAATGGCTCAAATTGGTTGTTTTGTACCTGCTACAAGTGCTAATATGCCTGTATTTGATGCTATCTTTACAAGAATAGGTGCTAGTGATGATTTAGTAAGTGGTGAATCAACATTTATGGTTGAAATGACTGAAGCAAATAATGCTTTAAGTAATGCTACAGAAAATAGTTTAATTCTATTTGATGAATTAGGTAGAGGAACTGCTACTTATGATGGTATGAGTTTAGCTGAAGCTATTATTGAATATATTAATGAAAATATTCATGCTAAAACATTCTTCTCTACACATTATCATGAATTAACAGATTTAGAAAACAACATGAAAGAATTAAAAAATATTCATGTATCAGCTTATGAAGAAAATGGTAATATAACATTCCTTCATAAAATTAAAGAAGGAGCTGTTGATAAGAGTTATGGTATTTACGTAGCTAAACTTGCTAAAATGCCAAATTCATTAATTAAAAGAGCTAATGAAATATTAAGTTTATATGAAACTAAAGAAGTAAATAGAGATATTAAAATACAAGAAGCATTACCAATTGATGAATTAATCAATCCAAATAGTGAGATAGAAGAAGAAATTAAAAATATTAATCTTCTTGAAACAACACCACTAGATGCTTTAAATATTTTATATCGTATTCAAGAAAAGATTAATAAATAGGAGGCTTTATGAATGTAATTGATATTAAGAATCCTAAATTCTTAAAGAAATATAAAAAGAATGATTTAATTAAATTAAGTCATGATATTCGAGAATTTTTGATTGACAATATATCAAAAACTGGGGGACATTTATCAAGTAATTTAGGAGTTGTTGATTTGACAATTGCAATTCATAAAGTATTTGATAGTCCTAAAGATAAAATTATTTTTGATGTAGGTCATCAAAGTTATACTCATAAAATTTTAACAGGAAGAGCTAAAGATTTTAAATCATTAAGACAATTTAATGGTTTATCAGGATTTCAAAAAAGAAGTGAATCAGTATATGATTCCTATGAAGCAGGACATTCTTCAACAAGTTTAAGTGCGGCTTTAGGATTTGCTTTAGCTCGTGATTTAGATAAAAAAGATTATCATGTTATTGCGGTAATAGGTGATGGATCTATTAGTAATGGTTTAGCTTATGAGGCACTAAATCATATTGGTAGTTTAGATACTCCTTTAATTGTTATTTTAAATGATAATGAAATGAGTATTAATGAAAATGTAGGTGCAATGCATAATCTACTTGATAAAATAAGAAGTAATAATGGTTATAAAAGTATGAAAAAAGGAACTAAATCTTTCTTAGATAAAATCCCATACTTAGGTAAACCAATAAAAAAATTCTTAAGTTTAACAAAAGAATCTATTAAAAAAATGTATTTAAAAGAAGGATATGTTTTTGAAGAATTAGGTTTTGAATACTATGGACCAATAAATGGTCATGATTATAAAGAAATGCTTGCTTATTTAGAAAGAGCTAAAAAAGCTAATCATCCAGTATTACTTCATGTAATTACAGAAAAGGGAAAAGGATATCCTTATAGTGAAGAAGATTTAGATGGTGTTTGGCATGGTGTTACTCCTTTTGATAAAGAAACAGGCGAAATAATTAAAAAGAATGATGATAAAATAGGTTGGAGTAGTGTTATTTCTAAAAAATTAGTAAAATTAGCTAGTGAAGATAAAGATATTATTGCGATTACTCCTGCTATGGCAAACGGTTCAAAATTAAATGAATTTAAGAAAAAATATAACGATAGATTTATCGATGTAGGAATAGCTGAAGAACATGCTATTGTTATGGCTAACGCTTTAGCTTTAGAAGGTAAAAAACCTTTTGTATCCATCTATTCCACATTCTTACAAAGAGCTTATGATGAAGTGCAACAAGATGTAGCAAGGATGAATTCAAATGTTGTTTTAGGTATTGATAGAGCTGGTATTGTAGGAGAAGACGGGGAAACTCATCAAGGTATATATGATGTAGCTTATTTAGCTCATATCCCTAATATGATAATAACTGCTCCTAAAGATGCTAGTGAGGCAGGAGATTTACTATATACAGCTTTTAATACTAAAGCGCCATTTGCTATCCGTTATTCGAGAAAAAGAATTTTAGATAATGAGTCAGAATTCAAAAAACTAGAAATAGGTAGCTGGGAAGAAGTAAAGAAAGGTTTGGATGCTGTTATTATTACTTATGGAGATTTTGTAGAAAAAGCTCTAGAAATAAGTAAAATATTATTTAAACATCAATATAGTGTTGGAGTAATAAATGCTCGTTTTATAAAACCTTTTGATAAAAAAATGTTTGATACATTACTAAAGAGTAATAAAAAAATATTTGTTTATGAAGAAGCGTCTTTAATAGGATCTTTAGGAAGTATTTTATGTACTTATGCCGAAAATAACAATTATCAAAATAATATTACATGTTTTGGTATTAAAGATGAATTTATAAGACAAGGACATTATGATTTAGTCTTAGAAAGTTTAAAACTAGACCCCGAAAATATAAGTAAGAAAATAGAAGAAAAATTAAAGTAATTTTTCTTCTTTTTATGTTATAATTGTAATAGTAGAGGTGTGTATGAAAAAGGTTATTAGAGATATTTATATTGTAACTCTATTTTCCTTCTTAGTATTTTCGGTAAGTTATTTTGTTTTTAACTTAAATACTTATAAAGATGCTAAAAAAGAAAATGATAGTTATAACAAAAGTATTAAAATAGCAACCAAGAATATTCATGATAATAAAAAAGATAATTTACTAAAAAAAGAAGAATTAGATAAAGTCGCAACAGAAAAAGCTAGTAAAGTAAAAGAGTACGAAGTATGGGAAGCAAGAAACAAAGACATCGAAACAAAGATGAAATAGTTGAAAATGTTGTTGACGAAATTCTAAATGTTGATAAAAAGAGTAACTTAAAAAAAGAAATTATTTACATAGTTATCTCTTTAACTACAGTTCTTCTTATAGTAGCTTTTATAATCCTAGGTTATTATTATAAAAGAAAAACAAATAATTTATATAAAGATAACATGAATAAAATACACATTTTAAATACTGCTGTTTTATTAAATGATATTGTTGATATTGATAGTGAGGAAAATACTTCTAAAATAGAGAAGTATAATAATATTGATGAAAGTATCAAAAATATTAAAACTACATATTATCAAAACTTAAAAACATTTGAAGATAAAGTAGCTGCCGGTCAAATTAATTATAAGATAGCTTATCTTACATTTGATGATGGCCCTTACTACTTAACAAATAGTATTTTAAATGTTTTAAGTAGATATAATGTCTTAGCTACTTTCTTTACTATCGGTCTTGATAAAGATGTTTGTTATGATAACAGAAATGCTTCTTGTAAAGATATGTATCTAAAAGAAGCAAATCTAGGACATACAGTTGCCAATCATACTTATTCTCATCGTATATTTGGTGGATTATATAGTAGTGGTGAAGCCCTAGCTTATCAAGTAAAATTACAAGAAGATTTAATAAGAACAAGAACTGGTAACGTTGTTAAGATAATGCGTTTTCCAGGAGGAAGTGGAACAGCAGGTTATTATGGTGTTAAAAATAGTGCTGTAGCTCAGTTAAGAAGTATGGGCTATGGTTATGTTGACTGGACAGCACAAGATGGTGATGGTGGAGATCCAGGGACTCCTGCACAGGCTTTCCAGACATTTAAAAATTCCATTAATGAAAGAATAGAAGTTGTATTACTTCATGATTATAGTTCTGTTACATATTCAATTCTTCCACAAATAATTGAGTATTTAAAACAAAATAATTATGTATTATTACCACTATTCTATGAAAGCAGAATGATTAACAAGTAGGAGATGATAATATGGAATTACTTAAAAGGAAATATGCCTTTTTATGGGTAATATTAACTATATTTACAGGATCTACTTCAATGCTTGCTTTAGCAGGTATGTTAGATTTATTTGAAGAAGATGCTTGGTATACAAATAATAAATACTGGATTATAGGATTATGTTTCTTTATCTTTCCAGCAGCTATTATGGTAGGTGTATTTATTGTTGAAATGATGTGTAAGGTTGCAGCTAAATTAGAAGTACCGGGTAAAGAATTATATTTATCACCATTTGTATGGTTATTACTTTTAATTGTTCCTGTACTAGGTTGGATATTCTTTATCACAATATTCTTATATTTAGAAATATGGATTATTGTAGCAATTGCTAAAGGAAAGGCGGAAAAATAATGAAAAAATTAGGTATTGTATTAACAGCACTATTACTTACAGTTACTTTAACAGGATGTAATAAAGTATCAAAAGTAAAACAAGCTTATAATAGAATGGTTATAGGTTCAGGAGAAGAAAATATTAAGGGATATACAGCAAAAATAAAATTATTTGGGGTATATAAAAATGCTAAAGTAAAAGATGAAGCTACTGTTGATAATTATCGTAATAGCTCATTTAAAGTAGTATTAAAAGATGTTACTTATTATGTAACTCAAGATGGAGATTTTAAAGAAGTAAATGGAGAATTTACTAAGATTGAAGAAGAAGTAGTTAGTGAGGCTACTGCTAGTGAAGAAACACAAACTACTGAGGAAGAAGAAAAAGAAGTATTTGAAATACCATTTACTGAATTAGGAGTATATTTAAATCCACTTAATAAAGTAGATGATAAATTAAAAGTAAAAGGTATTAAAGAAGTATATGAAAATAATGCTTATACAACATATACTATTCCTGTTAAGAAAGAAGTAGTACCTACATTACTTGCACACACATCTTTAGCTAAAGAAGAAATTGTAAATGATATAACTGCTAAAATATATGTAACAAGAAGTGGGGAAGTAGCTCGTATCGTTTATGATATAGCTTCCGGATTAGTTAATACATATAATTTAGAATTAACTATTGAATATTCTAATATTAATAATGTTAAAGAAATCGAAGCTCCAATTGAAATTCCTGAAGAAGAGGAAGAAATAGAAGAAGAACAAAAATAGAAGAGATTAAATCTCTTCTATTTTTATGTTGTCAATAATATTTATATCATTAGTATTGTTTTCTAAATTACTAATTATTTGATTATATGAATCATTACTAATATCAAAGGAATAAATAATTTCATTATCAAATGTTTTATTAATTATTTTTACGTCTTTTAAGATATTATCAATATATTTAACTTTATCATAATTAAATTTAATTGTAAGATTTTTACCATCGATAAGTTTATTTAATTTTACGTTTGCAAGACAACTAGTAACAGCATTAGTATAGGCACGAACAAGTCCACCAGCTCCTAATTTAATACCACCAAAGTATCTAACTACAACACATAAGATATTAGTTAATTCGTTGTTTTCTAAAACATTTAAGATTGGCATACCAGCAGTTCCTCCCGGTTCACCATCATCATTAAATCTTTTGGTATTGCCAATAATATAACTGTAGCAATAATGTGTAGCATCTTTATAAGTATTTTTAATTTCATCTAAATATTTATTAATAAAAGCCTCATTATTTACTTTAATAAGTAAACAAATAAATCTTGATTTATTAATAACAATTTCATTTTCTATATTACTATTAATAACAAACATAAAATCACCTAAAAAAATTATATAATAAAAAAATATCTTTTTCAAATATATGCTATAATGAAGTTGGTGATAATATGCGACATAAAGAAGCTAAAATAGCAAGTATTTTTGGAATATTAGGAAACATATTTTTATTTGTAATAAAAATAATAGTTGGTTTTATTAGTAAGAGCCAAGCTATGATAGCTGATGCTGTTAATAGTGGTTCTGATGTATTTAATTCATTTATGACACTTGTAGGGAATAAAATTGCCAGTAAGAAAGCAGATAGTGATCATAACTTAGGCCATGGTAAAGCTGAATATATATTCTCTATGCTTATCAGTATAACAATGATTTTAGCGGGAGCTAAGATATTATATGAATCATTTATGGCTTTAATAAATGATAATAAATTAATATTCTCATATGTTCTTGTTATTGTATGTATCATAAATATTATTATTAAGTTTGCTTTATATTTATATACTAATTATGTAAGTAAAAAATATAAGAATTTACTAGTAAAAGCAAATAGTATTGATCATCGTAATGATTGTTTTATAACATTTTCAAATTTATGTGCTATAATATTAACTAAATTTAATGTTAAATATGTTGATGGAATTGTAGGTATAAGTATTTCTTTATATATTATTATTAGTGGTATTAAGATATTTAAAGAAAGCTATGATGTATTAATGGATAAAGCTATGTCTTTAGAAACTAAAAAAGAAGTTCTAGAAATAATCAAGAATAATAAAGATATTAAAGGATTTAGACATTTTAATGCAACTCCCGTAGGATATCAATATCAAATATCATTTACAATCTTTGTTGATGGTAATATGTCAACATATCAAAGTCATCAAATAGCGGATGACCTAGAAAAAGAAATTATAAGAAAGATAGATGAGGTTTATTTAGTAGTAATACACGTAAATCCATATGAGGAAAAATAATGGGAGAGATAGTAGCAATAATAAGTTCTGGAAAAAGAAGTACTATTAAAGCAATCATCGAAGCACTATATGAAGGAAATATTGATTTTATAATAGATGATGATGGTATAGAATTTGAAGGATGTAAAGTAAAAGTAATAGATAGAACTAACGAAAAACCAGTAACTTACGGAATGATAGAAGAACTAAATTTCTCTCTTCCAGAACCAAGAAAATTTGAATTAAGTGATTATATTGAAATTCTACCTACTTGTGAGGATGAATTAAAATATTCTCCTGAAGTACCTAGAATGAATAAGCAATTAATAAAACAATATAATCATAGAACGAATGATATTTTAAGAAGATATGATAGAAAGCCTAGATAGGCTTTTTCTTTACTTTAAAAATTAAATAAATATGTTATAATATGGGTGCTATAGGTGGTGATTATATGGATGAAAATATAAGAAAGAAAATATTAGATAAATTAAAGCTAGTTCCTAATTTACCAGGATCATATCAAATGAAGAATAAAGATAATGTTATTATCTATGTTGGTAAAGCTAAAAACTTACATAAAAGATTATCTTCATACTTTAATAGAGAACATACTGGTAAAACAGCTAAACTTGTTAGTGAGATATATGATTTTGAATATATTGTTGTTGAAACAGAAACAGAATCACTAGTACTTGAAATTAATTTAATTAAAAAATATGATCCAAAATATAATATTTTACTTCGTGATGATAAGAGTTATCCATATATTGAACTTACTAATGAGAAAGTTCCTAGACTTAATATAGTTAGAAATATTAATCGTAAGAAGAAAAATCATGCTCGTATGTTTGGACCATATCCAAACGTAACTGCGGCTCGTTATACAGTTAATCTTCTTAATAGATTATATCCTTTACCTAAGTGTAAGACATTTGAAAAGAAAACTTGTCTTTACTATCATATAGGTGAATGTCTAGGATATTGTGAAAAAAATATTGATCCTGAAATTATAAAAAATATGGAAAGTGAAATATTATCTTTCTTACATGGAAATGATGATATTATTAAAAGAAAACTTAAAGAGGAAATGACTTTAGCTTCTTCGAAACTTGATTTTGAAAAAGCTAAAGAATATAAAGATTTACTTGATTATATTGAAACGACTGAAGCGAAACAAAAAGTTGAAGTAAACGATCTTAAAGATAGAGATATCTTTGGATATTATGTTGATAAAGGATATTTAAGTATTCAAGTATTCTTTATTAGAGGAGGTAAAATACTTGAAAGACATTCTAGTATTTATCCTATTGTTGATGATGTTAGTGAAGAATTAACTAGATATATAGCTAACTTCTATAGTAAAGATATTATACCTCCTAAAGAGATAATTGTTCCTGACATTATAGATAAAGAATTATTAGGTAAGTATTTAGATATGGAAGTAATAATTCCACTTAAAGGGACTAAGAAGAATTTACTTGATATGACTATTATGAATGCTAAGATAAGTTTAGAAAATAAATTTGAATTAATTCATAAAGATGAAGAAAAAACAGTTGAAGCTAATAATAGTTTAAAAGAGTTATTAAACTTAGATAAATTAGATCGCATTGAAGTGTTTGATAATGCCCATTTATTTGGTACTTATAATGTATCGGGTATGGTGGTATTTACTGATGGTAAACCTAATAAGAATGAATATCGTAAATACAAAATTAGCGTTGATAAGAATGATGATTATGGTACTATGCGTGAAGTAATATATCGTAGATATTTTAGAGTATTACTGGATAATTTAGTAAAACCTGATTTAATTATTGTTGATGGGGGACTAGGACAAATTCATGTTGCAGAATCAGTTCTTAATAGTTTAAATTTAGATATTCCTGTAATTGGTTTAAAGAAAGATAAGCACCATGCAACAGAAGCATTAATCTATAAAGACACAGAATATAATATTAATAAGAAAAGTAATTTATTCTATTACTTAGAAAGAATGCAAGATGAGGTACATAATTTTACAATCAATTATCACCGTACATTAAGAAGTAAAGGTTCTTTAGGAAGTATCCTAGATAGTATTAATGGAATAGGTGAAAAGAGAAAACATGAACTACTTAAAAAGTACGGATCTGTTAATAAAATAAAAGAAGCTAGTTTAGAAGAATTAAGTAGTATCTTAACGGAAAAAGTAGCTACTGAATTGGTTGATTATTTAAAAGAAATTAAGTAAAATTAATTTCTTTTTTTTGAAGGAAATTAGAAATAAATCGAGTATATATATAGTAAGGAGGTTTTATGAATTATTATAATAAAATTAAAAACAAATTAATTGAAGATGAAATATACTCGAGAGTAAAAGATTATTCAAAAGAAAACACACGCTTTTAACATATTATGAGGTTGGTAAATTGTTGTTGGAAGCAGGCAAAAAATATGGTGATGACATAATTGGTAATTATTCAAAAAAATTATCAACTGATGTTGATAAAAAGTATAATTCAAGAGCTTTGAGAAGGATGAGACAATTATATCAGTTTTTTGAAAAACAAAAACGGTCCCCAGTGGGGACCAAATTATCTTGGAGTTATTATTCCGAATTATTATCTATTAAGAAGGTTAAGAAAATTAAAATATAGTCATAGAGAGGAAGATGATAGAATGAATGAAATAAAAGACTATACAGAAAAAATATTCGATAATATTAAACATATTGATGAATTTGGCAATGAATACTGGTGTGCCAGGGAACTAATGATAGTGTTAGAGTACAAAGAATGGAGAAAATTTAATACTGTAATTAAAAAAGCAATTACTGCATGTAGCGGCAGTGAATATTGTGCTGCAGACCATTTTGCCATTAAAGACAAAATGGTTGGTATTGGTTCGAATGCAAGTAGAAAAATACAGGATTATAAATTATCTAGATATGCATGTTATTTAATTGTGCAAAATTGCAATCCGAGAATAAAAATTATTGCCCTTGCTCAAACTTATTTTGCTGTTCAAACAAGAAAGCAAGAATTATTTGAAAAGGAGTATAACGAACTTACAGAAGATGAAAAAAGAGTATATAGAAGAAATCAAGTTAGAAAAGGGAATAATAGTTTAAATAAGACTGCCGTTAATAGTGGCGTAAAAGACTTAGCAAGATTTCATAATGCTGGGTATAAGGGACTATATAATGGTGAAACTGCCGATGATATTTTTAAAAGAAAAGGTCTTCGATATAGAGAAGATATATTAGATAACATGTGTAGTGAGGAACTCGCAGATAATATATTTAGAATTGCTCAAACAGAAGCCAAATTAAAAAGAGATAATGTAGATAATGAATATACTGCTGATAGTGTGCATTTTGAAGTTGGTAGAGAAGTAAGAAATAGTATAGAAAGATTAGGTGGTACTATGCCCGAAACATTACCAACGCCATCTAAAAGTTTAAAAGAAATTAAGTAAAATTAATTTCTTTTTTTTATTTCTTCATATATAATAATGTATAGGTGGTATTTATGAGTAAAATACAAGTAATGGATGAAATACTAGCAAACAAAATAGCGGCTGGTGAGGTAGTTGAGAAGTGCGCATCCGTAGTTAAAGAATTAGTAGAAAATAGTATCGATGCTGGTAGTACAGATATTAGTGTTGAATTAATCGATGCTGGTACTAAACTAGTACGTGTTGTAGATAACGGAAAAGGTATGGATAGTGATGATGCTGTAACAGCGTTTTCTCGTCATGCAACAAGTAAGATAATTGATGAAGATGATTTATATCGTATAAGTACCTTAGGTTTTAGAGGTGAAGCTTTACCAAGTATAGCTTCTGTTTCAAAAGTAGAACTTAAGACTAGCGAAGGTAAGGTTGGGACTATTGTTAAAATAAATGGAGGGAAACTAATTAGTAAAGAAAACGGGGATGCTCGTATAGGAACTATTATTAGTGTTAGTGATTTATTTTATAATACACCAGCTCGTTTAAAACATTTAAAGAGTTTATATACTGAACTTGCTAATATAACAGAATACATAAATAAGATTGCTTTAGCTCATCCTGAGATTAAATTTACATTAACAAATAATGGAAGTTTAATTACTTCTACCGATGGTAGAGGAGAATTACTAAAGACTATTAAAGATATCTATGGTCTTGAGGTAGCCAAAAAAATGTATCAAATAGAGTGTGCTAATGAAGACTATAAAATAACTGGATACATAAGTTATCCTGAAATTAATAGAGCAAATAGAAATCATATTATAACTATTGTTGACGGAAGAGTAGTTAAGAATGCTGAATTAAACAGAATAATTAATGACAGCTACCATTCTTATAAACCAGATAATAGATATCCGGTTGTAGTACTTAATATCGAAGTAGATCCATCACTAATTGATGTTAATGTGCATCCTACTAAAATGGATATTAAGTTTAGTAAGATGGAATCTTTAACTGATTTAATTAGTTTAAAGATTAAAGAATTATTAGATCATAAAACTATAATTCCTAAAGTAGAAAATAAAGTAGTAGAAAAACCTACATACACAGAATTTAAATTAAACTTTGATGATAATAAAGACGAGGATCAAATCTTATTAATTAATGAAGATTTACAAGTGTGTGATTGCTGTAAAGACGAAGAAATTATTGAAGAAGTTATTAAAGAGGAAAGATTTCCTAAGATGTATCTTGTAGGTCTTGTTCATGGAACATTTATTATCTGTGAATCAGAAGATGGTATGTATTTAGTTGATGAACATGCCGCAGAGGAAAGAATTAATTTAGAAAAAATCGAAGACTATATGAAAGAGAAAAGTAAAGATACAATACCTTTATTAATCCCTCTTACTATTGAATTAACAGGTAGTGAAAGTATAATTCTAAAAGAACATATGGATGTATTTAAAGAATTGAATATTGATGTTGAAGAGTTTGGCGTTAACTCAATTATTATTAAATCTCATCCTGTATGGATAAAAAGAGATTATGCAGATGTTGTCTTAAGAAGAATTGTGGAAGAAATAATCCGTGAAGAAAAGAATTTTGATATTGATATATTCTTACGTAGTATTATGGCTATGTCTGCTTGTAAGATGAGTGTTCGTGCTAATACAAATATATCAATGGCAGAAATGGAACAAATTATTAATGATTTAGGTAAATGCCGTAATCCATTTAACTGTGCTCACGGTAGACCTACAATAATATTTTATTCTAATTACGAATTATTTAAATTATTTAAAAGAACTGGTTTTGAAATTAAAAACTAGTATAGACAAATATAAATATATAGTATATAATTTAATTAATCTTATAAAGAGCAATGGAGGGACTAGCCCTATGAAGTTGCACCAACCTATTTAGTTAGGTGGTAATGCTAGATCGATGAGATAACTTTTTACACTCAAGAAAGTTATCTTGAGTGTTTTTTTATAAGATGATAGGAGGTATATTATGATAGAAAAAGTAAATCCTAGTCATCCAGACAAGGTAGCTGATCGTATAGCGGGAGCTATAGTAGATTTAGCTTATGTAAAAGATAATAATCCTAAAATCGCAGTCGAAGTTTTAATAGGACATAATGAGTGTAATGTTATTATTGAAACTAATGTAACATTTTCTGAAGAAGAAATATTTAATATAGTTAAAAGAATAAGTCTTCTTGACGATATTAAATTAAACTTAAAAGTAGTAAAACAAGATGTTCATTTAGCAACAAATCAAGATAAAGAAATAAAGTGTGGCGATAATGGTATTTTTAAAGGAGTCCCACTTACTAAAGAAGAAAAAGAAATAAGTGAAGTTATTAGAAAGTTATATGAAAAATATCCATATGATGGTAAATTTATTTTAACTGATGATACATTTATCGCATGTCAAAGCAATGTTAAAGAAGAAGATATATTAAAAGAATTAGCTGGTCTTAGAGAAAACATTATTGTTAATCCGTTAGGATACTGGACTGGTGGTGTAAATGTTGATAGTGGGGCTACTAATCGTAAATTAGGTAGTGATATGGCGCAGTCAGTAACTGGTGGAGGACTTCATGGAAAAGATTTATCTAAAGCTGATGTGAGTATTAATATTTATGCTTTTAAGAAAGCTCAAGGAACTAATAAAGTAGTTAGTTTATGTTGTGCTATAGGGGATACATTAATTGATGGAAAACCATATCAAGAAATAGTAGAAGAAGCTAGAGAATATATTAATGAAATAGGTGGATTTGAAGAATTCGCTAAATGGGGATTATATTAATAAATAAAAGGCAAAAGTGTTTGACATTGCCTTTTTTTTATAGTATAATCTTAAACGTGTAGAGCTCTTACTCTACAACCGCACTAAAAAGGTTTAAAGCATTCATGCACCTTCAAGGCGAGTCTGAGAGATGAGGAGGAGAAAAGATGAAAGCTATATTTGAAACAGGTGGAAAACAATACTATGCTGAAAAAGGTACAGTATTATATGTTGAAAAATTAGATGCAGCTGAAGGTTCTGAAGTTGTATTTGATAAAGTTTTAATGGCTAACGGTGTTGCAGGACGTCCTTATGTTGATGGAGCTAAAGTTACAGCTAAAGTTTTAAAACACGGAAAAGATAAAAAAATCAAAGTGTTTAAATACGTTCAAAAGAACAAATATCGTAAGACTCAAGGTCATCGTCAACCATATACTAAAATTGAAATTATTAACGTTAAATAATGATCAAAGTTAGTATTACAAAAAAAGATAACAAGATAGAAAAAATTACTATGACTGGTCATGCTATGTATGATGAGTATGGTAAAGACATCGTATGTGCTGCTGCTTCAAGTATTGTTATAACAACAGTTAATGCAATACTTAAAATTGATGAGAAAGCAATTCAGTATAAAAATGATGATGATTTAATTATTACAGTAAATAGTTTTGATACTGTAACTACTTCTTTAATAAATAATATGATTGATTTATTAAAGGAATTAGAAACTCAATATAAAAATAATATTAAAATAATAATATAGGGAGGTGTCCTAGATGACAAAATTAATGGAATTAAATATTCAATTATTTGCCCATAAAAAAGGTCAAGGTTCTACTAAAAATGGACGTGATTCAATATCTAAGCGTTTAGGTGCTAAAGCTGCTGATGGAGAATACGTTACTGGTGGATCTATTATATATAGACAACGCGGAACTAAAATTTATCCAGGTACTAATGTTGGTATTGGTAAAGATGATACAATCTACGCTAAAGTTTCTGGATACGTTAAATATGAACGTGTTGGTAAAGACAAAAAGCAAGCAAGTGTATATTTAGAAAGATAAAAGTATAGGTTTTCCTATGCTTTTTTTGTTATAATAATTTTAGATGGAAAAGTAGTTGTTTTAGGTAAAAAAATTACAGAAAGGGACACAACTTTTTTAAAGTTGATTAAGTAAAATGTTTGAAGAAAAATTAGATATATATTTTAATAAAGAACAAATAAAAGTATTGAAAAGTGATTTAAATACAAAAGCACGTTCTAATATCATCAACGAAAACTTTTTTGCTAAAATAGGGAAGAATGACGAGTCTTTATTTTATAATAATTTAAAAAAAGAATTAGCACTATATATAGAAAATAAAAGTAATCCTTTTATTCCAAAACTAGTTGATAGTTTTCAAAATGAATCTTTTACTATGATTATCTTAAAAAGAATAAATGGAAAAACACTAAGCAATCATAGAAATAATTATAATTCATGCGTGCGTGAGAAAAAAAGGATTTTTATTGCAAAAGAAGTGTTAAACATTAAAAATATTTATCTTTCAAATTCTTATGTTGATGATATATATGATCGAAGTGAAAAATTTGAAAAATATTTTGAAAGATCAAAAAAATTTTTGTCTAAAAATACTATAAATAAAATCAAAAAATTAGAAAGTGATATTATTTTAGAAAACTATGAACGCGTCTTATCTCATGGTGACTTAATTGGCCCCAATATAATTACAAATAAAGATAATGTTTTCTTTATAGATTGGGAATTCTTTTCTATGAAACCTAGATACTATGATCTTATTTATTTTCTTCTTTTTTCAAAGACAAATAAATCAACAGAAATCATATATAAGCTAGGTTTAACTAATAATGAAATAAAGGAAGCTTTAAAAGATGGTATTATAATTTGCTTAAAGGAAATTAAAAATAATGCTGAATTATTTAATAAAGTCGATGAAAAAATAGTTTTTAAAAATATAAATAGATGGAAGAGAGAATTAAAATATATCTTGGAGGAATTTTAATATGAAAAAGATATTATTAATATCACCATTTTATAATGGCTATTCTGTTATAAAAAATAAAAAATATGATTTTGTTGGAAAATTAAAATTTCTAGTTCTTAGACCTTTTACTGATATTATTATGTTTGGATCTATGTTTAAAGAATTATTGTTTCCTGTATTTGTTAATCACAAAACATTTCAATTTAAATATACAGAGATGAAGTAATTCTAGAAGATTAGAAATATTGAAAGGAAAAGAAAATGGGCTTAGATAAAACAAAAGTAGAATTAGAAAAATATAATCCAAATTGGAAAAAAGAATTTGAAAAAGAAAAGAAAGAATTAGAAAAAATAATTAAAGGACTTTATATAGATATTGAACATGTAGGTAGTACATCTATCCCGGGAATATCTGCTAAACCAATTATTGATATTTTTATATCAGTTAAGTCTTTAAAAGACTGTGATAATTTACTTAAAAACTTAGATAACGCAGGATATAGTGTCCGCTATGATGATGCTGAAAAAGGAGAATATTTGGTGAGAAAAGGTCCTGAAGACAGTAGAACTCACTATATTCATGTTGTTGAAGATAAAACAGATCGCTGTACTGAAATGATAATATTTAGAGATTATTTAATAAATAATCCAGAGTATATAGAACAATATCAAGCTTTAAAAGAAGAACTTGCTAGCAAATATAAAAATGATAGAAAAATGTATACAGCAAGTAAAAATGAATTTATAAAAATGATTTTAGATAAAGCAAGAGAAACAAATTAAAAAAGTTAGTAATTTTACTAACTTTTTTCTTATTTTCTATGATATAATTAATATGTTAGTATATAAATAGTAGGGAGGGTTAAACGTGAAAAAGTTATCCTTGATTTATAAACTACTAATTATTGTTATATCAGGTTTTGGCTTATATCTAAATTTTAAATTTTTAGGTATCAAAACAGGCCTTCTATATTTTACAATTATTAGTAATTTAGCTTGCTTTATGTTTTATTTAGTAGCGTTTATCTTATTTATATTAAAGAGATTAAAAAAGAATGATACTTATTATATAACAAAAGGATTAGTCACAATATCTATACCCTTACAATGATTTTATATAATTTTGTTTTAGTACCTCACGGAAATACAGGATATGAGGACATAGTTTTGAATGTATGTTTGTTCATTTATTTACACCACTACTTGTAATATTTGACTATATTAATTTTGGAGGGAATTTTCTAGGAGGTAGTAAATATCCATACTTCTTCTTAGATATAGAAAAATATGGAATATCAGGAGTAATAGGTAATTTAACATTTGTATATATATTATTCTTACTATATGGATACTTAGTATACTTTATAGATAAGAAATTAGGAAAGAAAAATAAATAAAATCAGGAGGTATTTATGGAAGAAAATAAAACACATGTGAATGAGTACTATAAAAAAGTTTTAGATGGAAAAGAGATAGTAATAAAACCCCAAAAAAGTTGGGAATTTATAAAAGACAGAAATAAAGATCGTGAAGATTTAATTGCTTTCAGTGAGGATGGTAGAAAAGTTACTTATCGTGATATGTATAGCCAATGGGACGAGATGGCTAGAGTTTTGTCTGGATTAGATATTTATCGTGGTAACAATTCACGAATTCTTGTTTTAATGCCTAACTTGACTAAAACTGGAATTATAACATATGGAAGTGATATGACTGGTGCGGTAGTAGACTTTATAGATCCAACAACTTCATATGATAAAATAGTAAAATATGTAGAAAATGAAAAAATAACAGATGTCATAGGACTTGATTTACTAATTCTTCAAAACATAGGAAAGAGAGTTGAAGAATTGAAAAAAGAATTTAATTTAAATAGTATAATAGTATATAAAGATCCTTTCATGTCTTCACTAATGCCTAAAAAAATACAGTTAGTATCAAATGTATTTAATTTTGCTAATGGATTTTCTAAGTATGTTATAAGATATGAAGATGCTGTTAGAAATACTATGGATACATCTATAAAATATGATACTACTAATGGCGAGCAATTGGATTTTATTACACATACATCAGGTACTACTACAGGAATAGGTAAACCAATTCCTTTAACTGATCATAATAGAAATTCATTAGTTAATGAGTATGATTTAGCAGGTTACAAATATGAACCTGGTATGAAGTTTTTACATTTTATTCCTTATTTTGCTGGATATGGTACTGTAAATACTGCTCATTTAGGATTGTCCAAAGGCTTAGAATTACAACAAATACCATTGTTTAACCCAACACAATTTGGCGAATATATTGTCAAGTACAAACCGAATGTAGTTCTTGCTACTACTCCATGTTGGTTAAATCTTGTTGAGAATCCTAAATATAAAGATATAGATTTATCATTTTTGATTATTGCGGGTACAGGTGGTAGTCCTACAAGTGCAGATGACGAGATAAAAATCAATAGTTTTCTTATTGCACATGGAGCAAAGACAACTTTAAAAGTAGGATACGGAATGTCAGAGTTTGGTGGATGTGTAATCACTGATACTGATGAATATAATGCAATAGGATCTACAGGGGTACTTTTACCAGGCGTAGATGGTTATTTTAGGGATACTAAAACAGGTGAAATTGTTGATATAAATACACCAAATTTTGAAGGTGAAGCATTGATTCATTCGGAAAGTATGTCTAGTGGTGTTTTGGATGGTAAAAAAGTGTTTGATACAATCGAAATAGACGGCAAGAAATATGTAAGTACAAAGGATATAATGAAATCTGATGAAACTGGACATATATATTACATTGGAAGAACAGATGGCATGTTTCAAAGATATGATGGATATAATGTTTACCCACTATATATTGAAGAATTACTTAAATCATATGACGAAATAACTGATTGTGCTTTAATCAAGGAATATGATGAAGATAGAAAAGGAAACGTTCCAAAAATAATTATTCAATTAACTGATGATATAGATGATAAATCTAGTTTTATTGCAAGAATTATAGAGGAATCATTTCTAAGAAATACAAAACCAGATCAGTATAAAGCAAATTTTAGAGATATACCTCATGTTTGGCAATTTGTAGATGAAATTCCAAAAAATACTATGGGTAAAACAGATTTGCATAAATTACTTAATGAAGAGTTAGATGGTGAAGAATATAGATTGTTTGTTACTGAAGATAATATGGCTTTAAAGAAGTATGAAATAATAAGACAAAAAGAATACAAGAGGTGATTTCTTAAATGAATGGTATTATTTATTTAAACTATTCTGGAATAATTTATACTGTTCTTTTACTATTTTGCTTTTTTGGTAAGAAAAGAATAAATAATGAGGAGCAAAAAATCTATGGGTACTTAATATTTGCTGCCTTATTGGAATTAGCAACTGGCGTGATAACTTCTTTTTTAATATATTATGATTATAATGAACTTTTAAATCAAACAATTACTAAGATTTATTTGTTGAGCATGAATATATGGATGTTTTTCTTTGCGTGCTATAATTATGCAATAACACATACTGATAAAAAAGGAATACTAAAGTATATAATGATAATATTAGTTATAGTATCTTCTTTAGCAATTGTTACATTCCCGCTTGAGTTGCATAATATAAATGGTAATTTGTCAGCAAGTGGTATAGGTTTATACGTTGAGTATATTGCTTCCTCAATTTTTATTCTAATATGTTTATATTTATGTTTCCGTAATAGAAAAAAAATAAATAAAAAGTTTATTCCATTATTAATATTTTTAGTTCTCGGTACAATTTGTTTTTTAATACAAATAATATTTCCAGAATTGTTTTTGATTGTTCCGCTTGAAGTTTTTGTTACATCAGTTATGTATCACACAATAGAAAACCCTGATGTTAAGATGATAGAACAATTAAATATTGCTCGTGAAGATGCCGATAAAGCTAATCAAGCTAAGAGTGATTTCTTAAGTAGTATGTCTCATGAAATAAGAACACCTTTAAATGCTATTGTAGGTTTCTCTCAAGCATTGGAAGAAGAAGATTTACCAGAGTCAGCTAGAGATGAAGTTAGTGATATTATATCAGCTTCGGAATCTCTACTTGAAATAGTAAATGGTATTCTTGATATTAGTAAGATTGAAGCTAATAAATTAGATATTATTAATGATGAATATAATTTTAGAAAATTATTTCATGATCTTGTTATGCTTACTAAAGCAAGAATGGGTGAAGATTCTAAATTGGATTTTCAATTTAGTATGGATGAATCAATACCGGGAGTATTATATGGCGATCATGCCCGTGTAAAACAAGTAATACTTAATTTACTTACAAATGCTGTTAAATATACCAAAGAGGGATATTTAAAATTTAGAGTAGATAGTGTTATTAAAGATGATATATGTCGTTTAATCATATCTGTTGAAGATTCAGGTATTGGTATTAAACAAGAAAATATAAATAAGTTATTTTCTAAATTTGAACGTTTAGGTGTTGAAAAAGAAATAACTATTGAAGGAACAGGATTAGGCCTTGCTATTACTAAGAAATTAGTTGATTTAATGAATGGTAAGATTGTTGTTCAAAGTGTTTATGGTAGAGGTTCTAAATTTACTATAGCCTTAGATCAAAAAATAGTTCTTGGTAAAGAGGATGTAAAAGAAGAGACTCCACAAGAACTTAGAATAATAGATTGCTCTAGCAAGAAGATACTTATCGTTGATGACAATAATGTTAATTTAAAAGTAGCGATGCGTTTACTTAGAGATTACAAAATTAATATCGAGACTTCTGATAGTGGATTTGATTGTTTAAATAAAATTAAGCAAGGAAATACATATGATTTAATACTTATGGATGACATGATGCCTAAGATGAGCGGTACTGAAACATTCCATAAATTAAAAGAAGATTCAAGTTTTAATACACCTGTAGTTATCTTAACAGCTAATGCTATTACAGGAATGAAAGAAAAATATTTGTCTGAGGGATTTAATGACTATTTGGCAAAACCAATTGATAAGCTTGCTTTAAATGAAGTAATAATTAAATTCTTAGAACAAAAATAAAGATAATATGTTATAATTTATTTAGGATAGGTGATTATAATGAAAGATGTAAACATTTTAAAAAATAATGGTGTAGACGTAGATAAAAGTTTAGAATTATTTGGTGAGATGTCAATGTATGATGAAACACTAGATGATTTCTTAGAAGGTGTTGATGAAAAAGTTGCTAATTTAAAGCAATATAAAGAAGCATCTGATATGACTAATTATGCAATAGTTGCTCACTCATTAAAAAGTGATGCCAGATATTTAGGATTTACTAAATTAGCAGAACTTGCATATCAACATGAAGTTGAAGGAAAAGCAGGTAATATCTCATTTGTTTATAATAATATTGATAGTTTACTTAATGAAACTGCAAGAATTATAAACATCTGTAAAGCTTATAAAGGAGAAGGAACAGTTACTGCTCCTCAAGCACCAGCTCCTGTAGTACTTCAAGATAAAACTATTTTAGTAGTTGATGATTCTGATATTATTAGAAACTTTGTTAATAAAATATTCAATACTACATATCGTGTAGTACATGCTAAAGATGGTAAAGAAGCTATTGATTTCTTAGGAACAAGTAGTGATAATGTTGTAGCTATGTTACTAGATTTAAATATGCCTAATGTTGATGGTTTTGCTGTTCTTGAATATTTTGAAAAAAATAATTTATTTGTTAAAATTCCAGTATCAATAATTACTGGTGATGATTCAAGAGATACAATAAATCGTACATTCTCTTATCCGATAACAGATGTGTTACCAAAACCATTTAATGAAAGAGATGTAAAAGCAATCATTGAAAAAATGATTCAATTTAGTCAAAAATAATAGGACCTAGTCCTTTTATTTTTTTGGAGGGTTTTATGGAATTAGTATTATTATGTGTGAAAGTATTTTTTGCTAGAATATTAGATGTATCTATTGGGACATTTAGAACATTAGGAACGGTTAAAGGAAAAACTTTTTTAGCAGCAGTTTTAGGATTTACCGAAGTATTTATTTGGTTTGTTGTTGTTAAAGATGCCTTAAATACAAATATTGATAGTATCTTTATACCATTAAGTTATTCTCTTGGTTATGCAACTGGTACATTCTTAGGTGGTAAATTAGCTGAAAAATTTATTACCGGTAATTTAACAATGCAAGTAGTATTAAGTGGTACTTTAGATGATGTTGTTAATACTATTAGAGAAAAAGGTTATGCTACGACAGTTCTTAATGTAAAAGGGCAAGAAGATGTTGATAAATACATGTTATTTATGGAAATAAATAAGAAAAAATTAAATGAGGTTAGACATTTAATTAAAGAATTAGATAGTAAAGCATTTATTGTTGTAAATGAAACTAAACTAGTTCAAAACGGATATTTAAAATAAAAGAATAACTATTGTTATTCTTTTTTAGGAGGTTCTATGGATAGATATATTGAAGTATTATTAAATACATGTTTAAAGGTAGATAAAGATAAACCTTTATTTATAAGTGTAAATATTGAAAGAATAGACTTTGTTAGAAAACTAGTAACTTATGCTTATAGTATTGGTCTTAAAGATATATATGTTGAAGTAATAGATCCATACTTAAAACATGATGCTTTAAAAAATTTAAGTCTTGAAGAGCTTAAGAAAAATAGTATGTTTAATAAAGAAAAATGGAATAAATATGCTTTAAAAGATGCAGCTTTTTTAATGCTAGCATCAGAAACACCTGGACTAATGGATGATATTGACTCTAAGAAATTAAGTGCTATAACAACATATAGTTATGAAACACGTAAGGTTTTTGATGATTTAAGAGATAAAGGTAAAATAGCTTGGTGTATTGCGGCTGTTCCTACGTATTCTTGGGCTAAAAAGATATTTCCTGATTCTATAGATCCAGTTAATGATTTATGGAATAAGATATTTGAAATATGTTCTTTAGATCAAGATAATTATTTAGAATTAACTAATAATAAACTTAGTAATCTTGAAAAAAGAGCTAATCTTTTAAATAAGTATAATTTTAAAGAATTAAAATATAAAAATAGTTTAGGCACTGATTTAAGTATTGGATTACCTTTAAATCATATTTGGGCAACAGGCTATTCTGTTCTTACTAATAATAAGAAAGTTTTAGTTAATTTTCCAACGGAAGAAGTTTTTACTAGTCCTAATAAAAATTTAATTAATGGAATAGTTTATAGTTCAAAGCCTTTATGTTACCAAGATAACATCATTGAGAATTTCAGTCTTACTTTTAAAAATGGTAAAGTAACTGATATTAAAGCAGAAAAAGGTTTAGATATCTTAAGAGAACTTATTAATTCAACACCTAATATGGATTATTTAGGAGAAGTTGCATTAGTTGAATATGATTCTAAAATTAATAATACAGGATTAATATTTTATGAAACATTATTTGATGAGAATGCTAGTTGTCATTTGGCTTTAGGAACATCTTTTCCTGAATGTATAAAAAATGGTTTTAATATGAGTAGTAAGGAATTAGAAGAACAAGGATTAAACTATTCTTTAAATCATGTTGATTTTATGGTTGGAACTAAAGATTTAAATATAATTGCTATTACTTATGACAATAAAGAATATGAAGTGTTTAAAGATGGTAAATTTGTTTTAAAAGACTAACTCTGATTAGTCTTTTTCTTGTTAAAATAACTTTAGTAGTGTATAATGAATACGTAAGGAAAGAGGTGTTTTTATGTTCGTAGATGAGGTTATTCTAGAATTATATGCCGGTAATGGTGGCGATGGCTGCATGGCATTTAGAAGAGAAAAATTTATTGAAATGGGCGGTCCTTGGGGAGGAAACGGAGGAAAAGGCTCAGATATTAAATTCGTTGTTGATGAAGGTTTAAACACTCTTTTAGACTTAAGATATAAAAGAATTATAAAAGGTAATAAAGGAGCTAATGGTGAAGGTAAAGGTAAACAAGGAGCTAATGCTAGTGATGTAATAATTCGTGTACCTGAAGGAACTGTAATTACGGATGTGGAAACTGGTTTAGTAATTGCTGACTTAACTAAAAAGGATGATAGTGTTATAGCTGCGTATGGTGGTCGTGGTGGTAGAGGAAATATTGCTCTTGCTACTCGTGCTAATTTAGCTCCAGCTATTGCCGAAAACGGTGAACCGGGAGAATATCGTAAAGTTAAAGTTGAACTTAAACTTTTAGCAGACGTTGGCCTTGTAGGTATGCCTTCGGTAGGTAAAAGTACTTTAATATCAAGAATAAGTGCTGCTAGACCTAAGATAGCTGCATATCACTTTACAACACTATCACCAAACTTAGGTGTTGTTAAAACTATTGATAATCGTTCATTTGTCGTAGCAGATCTTCCAGGATTAATCGAAGGAGCTAGTTTAGGTGGCGGTTTAGGAGATAAATTCTTAAAACACATTGAAAGAACAAGAGTAATTGCTCACGTTATTGATATGTCGGCTTGGGAAGGTAGAGATCCTTACGAAGATTATAAAATTATTAATAAGGAACTTGAAAATTTTAACAAGAAGATAATGTTAAAACCACAAATTATTATTGCTAATAAAATGGATGTAGAAGGAGCTAAGGAAAACTTAGAAGAATTTAAAAAACATGTAGATGCTCCTGTATATCCAATAAGTGCAGTTAACAATGAAGGTATTGATAAGGTACTTATGGTTTTAGCAGATATGTTAGATAAAATCGAGAGAGAACCATTATATGAAGATGAAGAAGTTGAAAGTCATGTTCTATATAAATTTGAAAGAGAAAAACCTTTCACAATTACAAGAGAAGATGATGGTCATACTTGGACAATTCGTGGTAAGGATGTTGAAAAATTACTTCGTATGACTAGATTTACTAGTGATGAAGCGGCAAATCGTTTTGCGATGAAACTTCGTAAGATGGGAATAGATGATAAATTAAGAGAAATGGGTGCCGAAGAAGGGGATACTATTAGAATTCTTGATTTAGAATTTGAATATAAAGAATAATTTAATTATTCTTTTATTTTGTTTTAATGTTTGATATAATTTATATAGTAGAAGTATGAAAGAAGGAATAATATGAAATATTATTTTATAGGAATAAAAGGAGCGGGAATGAGTGCTTTAGCCCTTATCTTAAATGATCTAGGGTATGAAGTATTAGGTTATGATGATGAAGCAAGTCATCAATTTACAGAAGATAAATTAATTGAACGCGGAATTAAAATATATAATGGGGAAATAAAAGGATTAGATAGTGACTGTATTGTTGTAAGAAGTACAGCTATTAAAGAAGAACATCCAGCAATGCAACTTGCTTTAGACTTAGATTTAAAAATTTATGAATATAATGAAATGCTAGGTAAAGTTGCTAATATGTTTGATTTAACTACTGTTGCTGGTTGTCATGGTAAAACAACAACTACTTCATTACTTGCTCATGTATTAACTGAACTTGAAGGATGTAATTACTTAATTGGTGATGGTAATGGTTTTGCTTCTAAAGATAATAAAAAATTTGTTATTGAAGCATGTGAATACTATAGACATTTCTTAGTATATGAACCAAATTATGCCATTATAACAAATATTGAACTTGATCATGTTGACTATTTTAAAGATATGCAAGATGTAATTGATGCATACTCAGAATACGCTAATAATGCTGAAAAAATGGTAATTGCGTGTGGTGATGACCCATATACTCATTTACTTGATATTAATAAACCAATTTTCTATTATGGCATTGGTGAAGATAATGATATTGTTGCTAAAGATGTTGAATATACTAGTGATGGTGTATCATTTGATGTATTTGTTGAAGATAATTATTATGGACATTTTGATTTACCATTCTATGGTAAACATATGGTGTTAAACTCTTTAGCGGTAATTGGTGTATGCTATTATGAAAGAGTAGATGCTAAAGAATTATGTAAGCATATGAAGACTTTTAAAGGTGCTGAAAGAAGATTTGAAGAAACTATTATTGATGATACTATAATAGTTGATGATTATGCTCATCATCCAACAGAAGTAAAAGCATTAATAAAAGCAGCTAAACAAAAATATGCGGATAAAGAAATCGTTGCTGTTTTCCAACCACATACTTTCTCACGTACAGAAGAATTTACAGAAGCTTTAGCTGATGCTTTAAATACTGCTGATGAGGCATATGTTTTAGATATTTTCCCAGCTAGAGAAAAACAAGAAGATTTCCCTGAAGTAACATCAAAAAATATTATTAAGCTATTAAATAATGGTGATAGTATTAGTGATGAAACATGGGATAAATTAAAAGATGCCAAAGGTAAGGTTGTTCTATTTATGAGTCCTAAACAAATTCATAATATTATGGAAAGTTTTAAAGAATACTTAAATAATTAGTATTCTTTTTTTTTATAAATAAATGTGTTATACTTATACTAGGTGAGAATATGAAAAAAGGATTTACATTAGTTGAATTAATGGCGGTTATTATTTTATTAGGAGCATTATCCTTAGTAGCTGTTCCTGCAGTTAATCATTATATTGAAAGTTCTAGAGAAAAAAGTTATGAGGCAACTGTTAGTAAATTAAAAGAAGCTGCAGCCAACTGGTATATGGAATATGGCGGCTCTATTTCTTGGAATAATAATGGTGATAAGAAAACTTATGAACTACAACTATCAACAATAAAAAATAGTGAATTCTTAGCAAACGAGGATATTAAGAATCCTAAAACAGGCGAAAACTTAGATGGATGTTTTTTAGTATCAAAAGATAATATAACTGAGAGAGTAACATATCAATTTTATGAAGGATGTGCATATTAATGAATAAAAAAGGATTTACACTAGTAGAATTAATAGCGGTTATTGTTTTACTAGCAGCAACTGCTTTAATAGCGGTTCCAATTGTTAATAGAACAATTAAAAATAGTAAAGAAAAAGCTTATAATGCTCAAAAAGCAGAAATAGTAACAGCTGCTAAAAAGTATGTTTTAGAAAATGGAATTACAGCAACTGATGGGCCTATTTATATAACTCTTCGTAAACTTGTAAGTAATAATTATTTTGAAAAAGGGGATATATATGATCCACGAAATGATGAAAATCTTCTTACTAAAGGTGTATGCGTTAAAATAACATATGAAGAGTCTTCTAAATCATATAAATATAATTATGAGAATCCATGTACAAAGAATTTTCCTAAGTTTAATCATACTTTAGTTGTTAATGATGTAGGGGAAGAATTTGAACTAGATTTAGGTGATGAAATTCAAATTGAAGGCGAAAACTTCTATGTTGTTGAAAATAAAAATGGTAAATTAACTTTAATGGGTAAATATAACTTAGATGTAGGTAAACAATCTACATGTGCTACACCAGCTACTTGTATGACAAATATAGCAAACCCAACAGGTGTACAAAATTCTAAAGCTAAGGGATTTTCTTGGAATCTACCTGAGGATATGAAAATGAAAACAGCTGCATTCCCAGATTTTGATGAAGATATAATATATTCACCTATGTATGGTATTGTAGAATATGCAGATATTAATACATATACTAATAATTATAAGACCATTTTAACTAATAAAGGTTTAAATATAGTAACAGCTAGACCTGTTATGGCAAGTGATTTGTTAAAAGCAGGATGCAGTGAATATCGTTTCTTAAGTAATGGGCCAGCTGCAGGATATACATGTTTAAATTACAAATCTGAAGATGTAAATTCAGGAGGTGTTCCTGTAAATACATTACCAGAATGGTTAACAAGCACATCGTATTGGTTAGGGGATGTATTAGACAATTCACATCCTGAAGATTATGATGGACCTGATGCAGACATTATTTTTCGATATATATCATTTCCTGTAGAAAAAAATATCAATAATGGAATTGAATATTTAGTTCCAACAGCATATGAATTTAACAGGGTATATTTGGATAATTATTATTATGAAAATGGTGGTAATTCAGCAGAAGCAGCAAGTAGTAGGCTTCAAAAATATAATACTATAAAGCTAGATATTAATGTAGCACCTACCCCTAGGCTATCACTGTTTGAAATGTATTATAATCTCACTGCGATAGCTTTTGATAAAGATGCTATCGCAACAGGTGTTCGTCCTGTTATAGAAATAATGCAAGAAAACTTATAATTTTATTATAAGTTTTTTATTGAAAAAAACTTGTGTTTATATTATAATAATATATAGAATAGAGAAAGTAGGTAGGATATGAAAATACTTTGTATTGGTTCAGCAACATATGATATAAATCTTCCTGTAGATACATATCCTAAAGAAAATACTAGCGCCTTAATTAACACAAAGATAGAATGTGGGGGAGGTACTGCTAGTAATGCTGCCTATTTACTTGCTAAATGGAAAATGAATTCTTATTTTGCGGGTTTAATAGGTAGAGATGAAAATGGTTTAAAGATATTAAAAGAATTTAATGAAGTAGGAGTTAATACAAGTTATCTTGAACTTAATAAAGATGTTATTACACCTACGTCAATGATTTTAATTAGTACTGCAAAGACTCGAACTATTCTAAACTATAATCCACTTAACGAATATAAATATAGTATGGAACTTGATATTAATCCTGACGTGATATTAATGGATGGTAGTGAGTATGAAACGGCTAGTAAGTCTTTAGATGAAAATATAGATGCAATTAGTATTCTAGATTGCCGATATTTAACTAAAGAAGTAATTGAATTAGCTAAAAGATCTACTTATTTAATTATATCTGAACACTTTGCAAGTAAACTTGCAGATATCAAAATTGAATATACTAATCCAGATTCAATTATCAATGCTTATTTATATTTAAAGAAAATATTTAAGTATAGTAATATTATATTAGTATTAGATACAAAAGGATGTATTTATGAGGATGATGGCATTAAAAGGATGCCAGCATTTAAAGTAGATACTAAAGATATTACTGGTTCTATGGATATATTTATTGGAGCTTTTACTTATGGAATAAGTAATGGATTTGAAATAGAAAAAAGTTTAAAATATGCGATGGTAGCACGCGCTTTATCTTTAAAAAAATTTGGGGGAAGAAACTCTATCCCAGAATTAAACGAAGTTGAGGATAACTATGGTGCACTTAAATGATGTAATATTTATTGATAATCTACCTAGTATAGATTTACATGGATATGATCGTGAAACTGCTCGTGTTGCTATTAATGATTTTATTAATGATAATTATAAAATGAAAAATAATATATTTTGTATTGTGCATGGTATTGGTAGTGGAGTACTTCGTACAACTACTAATGAAACATTAAGAAAAAATAAAAAAGTAATAGATTTTAAAACGTTCTATTACAATCAGGGAAGCACAATCGTAGAAATAAAAATTGATTAGAAAGACTTAATTGACAAAGAAAATTTGTTATGATATATTTACTTAGCACGTTTACAATTAAGAGGGGCTGACTTATGAGAGAGACTTATGCATTTGAATATGTAAATGAAAATGAATTTAAGAAAATTGAAAGATCAGTAAAAAAATATAATATGCTTGCATATAAAAAATTATATTTTGAATACTATCCTGCTTTAAAAGAAGGTAATTTATTAGGTCAAGTAGTAGAAGAAAATCCTGCCGAAAAGACTAAGACTTATGAATTAAAACTTCCTACAGACATGATGTTTTCTAAAGTTCATGGAGATATTAAATTATATTATGTAGTTTATGAAGAAAAGAAAATCATAATGTTAGACCGTATTGAACCTGTTGATATATTAAGTGAAGGTCACCAATCAGAACTTGTTACTTATAAAGGAGTAATGGTTTCTAAAGAACATGCTGAAAAAGATATGTTTAAAATCAATTTATTAAATATGATACAAAAATAAAGGAGGAATTAATAATTCCTCTTTTTTTATACTAATTCATAAATAATTATAGATGCTATTGCAGCAAAGATAATTAATATTATATATTTTAAAGCACTCTTTTTCATATTTCACCTATATTAATCTTATTTCGTTTTCTGTAAAGAAAGGTTTCTTCTTATTTATTCGATCATAGAATAAAATACCATCTAGATGATCTATTTCATGTTGGAAGGCTATTGATAAGTCTTCACGCGCTCTAATCTTAATATAGTTGCCATCCATGTCATAACCTGTAACTGTTACACGAGCAAATCTTGGAACATGTCCTTCAATTTCACGATTAACAGATAGACATCCTTCGCCAGCTTCCGCAGCAATCATTTCTTCTGAATGACTTATAATTTTTGGATTAACAACAACAAATTCTTCGAATTTACCTTGTTGATATTCATTTACAATTACAATAATTCGTTTATTTATTCCGACTTGTGGATAGGCAAGACCCATACCAGGACGTAAATTATATTTCTTTTCATATTCTGGTATTTGACTATATGTAAGATGTTTTATAATTCTATTTATTAAATCTCTATCTTCTTTCGTTAAAGGTCCTTCATATGGAACACTTTTTTTACGTATTCTTGGATCTTTTTCGTCTAAGATATGTAGTTTTTGAAACATAGTTATCACCACCGATAAGATTATACCACAAAACTGTAAAATTTCAAATTATAGGCCTATAATCCTTAATATTTAAAGGAAATTATGTTATTATATATATGGTAGGTGATAGAATGAAGAAAGTTTCTTTTAGACAAAAGTTAAAAGATATGGATAAACCTTTACTAATAGTAACAATAATTCTAATAGTAATAGGTTCTTTAAGCATTATTTCTGCTTCTTCTAGTGAAACTGTATCGCGATATCATTATTCTATCTTCCACTTTATTATAAGACATGTTATGATGTTAGGACTTGGTGGTATAGGAGCACTCCTTATTTTTTCAGTACCATCAAAGATGTATCAACGTTTTTATATAATTGTTTGGAGTATTATTATAGCTATACTAGCTTATTTACTTATTTATGGTATGTCAAAACGTGGTTCAATAAACTGGATTGAAATTAAAGGTATTAAATTTCAGCCTAGTGAACTTGCTAAACCTGCTTTAATAATGACTCTTGCATGTTTATTTGAGCGTGCAGAAAAAACAAAAATGTTAAGTAATAATATGTTTGTTGGTTTCTGGATAATTGCTGGTTTATTTATTCCGGGTATTGTATTTATGCAAGGAGATTTAGGAACAACCTTAATTTTAGGATCAATATCTTTATGTTTATTCTTATCTTATACAGGAATGCAGATGAAAGAAAAACTTAAATACTTAGGTATTATCTTTATAAGTGGTGTTGCTATTTTAGGAATATTTGGAATGAGTAGAGGATATATTCTTACAAAAGAACAGCAATCCCGTTTACTTAATTTCTTTAATCCTTGTGCAGATTATGATAATACAGGATATCAAACTTGTAATGCCTTTATTGCTTTTAATAATGGTGGTTTAACAGGTTTAGGAATAGGTAAAAGTAAACAAAAGTATTCTTATATACCGGAAGCTCATACCGATAGTATTTTCGCTATCATAGTTGAAGAAACAGGGTTATTGATGGGAATATTTATAATAATTTTATATATGATAATGTTAAAAAGAATATACCGTATTTATTTAAATGCTAGTACGCTGCGTGGTAAATATATTACGTTTGGAACGATAGTTTATTTATCTTTACATTTATTATTAAATCTAGGAGGATTACTTGGTATTCTTCCACTTACTGGTGTACCATTACCACTTATTAGTTATGGTGGATCATTTACAATATCTTTCTTAGCAACTTTGGCAATGGTTCAAGTAATTTGTGTAGAAAGTAAGAATCAAAAAATCAAAATTAGTGATTAAAAAAGGAAATAAGACTTTTATAAAGTATATATATACTGAGGTGTTATATATGAAAAAAGTCTTATTTTATTTTGCTTTGATATTAAATGTTATATTTGTTATTTATAGTTTTATCCCTAAAAATACTAGTAAGTATATTAGTGTTGAAATAAAAGGATCTGTTAGTAGACCGAATGTGTATTTATTAAAAGAAGGAAGTACTGTAAATGATCTTATTCTAAAAGCTGGCAATTTAGAAGAAGAAGCTGATATTTCAATTACTAATCGAGCTAAAGAACTTAAAAATGGTGATGTAGTTATAATCTATTCAAAAGAAGAAATAAAAGAAATGAGAGAGGGTAGTACTAGTGTAAAATATATTGATAAAGAATGTATTTGTCCTCGTATAACAAACAATAGTTGTTTAGAAAACGTTATAACTAATAAGGAAGAACTTCTTAAAAGAGGAAGAGTATCTTTAAATTCCGCTACACTTGAAGAACTTATGACACTCCCTGGTATTGGAGAATCTAAAGCTAAATTAATTATTGAATATCGTGATAAAAATAATGGTTTTAAAAGTATCTATGAAATAACTAATGTAAAAGGAATAGGAACAAGTATTTATGAAAAAATTAAAGCTTATCTTATTCTTTAGTTTAATAATTAGTTTTATTTACCATTTTAATTATAAAAGTATTTATCAAGACAAAAAGATTATTACTGGGACTGTTATAAGTGTTAAAGATAACTCTTTTATAATTAAAAATAAAGAAAAAATATTAGTTAAATATAATGACAATATTAATATTAAAATAGGTGATATTTTAAAAATAGAAGGGAATACTGAATTACCTAGTAAGAATACTATTTTTAATTTATTTAATTACCAAAAATATCTTTTGAGTAAAAAAATATATTACATTTTTAATATAAAAAAGATAACTAAAATAAAAGAAAATAAAAATATAATCTATATCTTAAAAAATGGCGTAAATAAGAGATTAAATAAGCTTAATAATAGCTATTTAAATACATTAATAATAGGTGATAATATTTTGAATAAAGATGTTTATGATACCTATAAAATCAATGGTATAACTCATTTATTTAGTATAAGCGGGATGCATATAGCTTTATTATCGGGAATCCTTCTATATCTACTAAATAAAATATTTAAAAGAAAGTATTTAAGCTATCTAATAACTATGTTTTTTCTTTTAATATATATGCTTTTAGTAGGGACACCATCTGTTATCCGAAGTGTCTTAATGTTTAGTTTTATCTTTTTTAATCGCTCATTCAAACTAAATTTCAAGACTAAAGATATTCTTATAATTATATGTCTATTCCTTCTAATAATTAATCCATTTTATATTTATGATGTTGGTTTTTTATATAGTTTTATTATCAGCTATACACTTATAAAATATAATTATTTATTTAAAGACAAAAAGTATATTAAAAAAATATTTTTAATATCTTTATTATCCTTACTTGCAAGTTTCCCTATAACAGTAAATAATAATTTTGAAATTAATCTATTTTCTTTAATATCTAATATCTTTTTTGTACCATATATGTCATTAATAATATTTCCTTTAAGTATTATGACTTTTATTTTTAATAGTCTAAATCCTCTTTTAAATATTCTTATTAAGGTAATGGAATATATATCTTTTACATTTAATAAATTTAAAATAATTCTTGTTTTTCCTCATATGAATATCTATCTAATACTTATTTATTATTTAATTTTAATGTTTGCTTTAAAAAGAATAAATCTTAAGAGAATAGGTGTCTTTTTAGTATATTTAATATTCTTATATAATCTCCATTTATTTATGCATCCTAGCTATACGGTACTTGATGTAGGACAAGGAGATTCATCATTAATAGACTATAAAAATAATAGTATCTTAATTGATACAGGAGGTAATAAAAACTATGACTTATCAAAAAATATAATCAGTTATTTAAAAAGTAGAGGCATTCATAAATTAAAATTTCTAATTCTTACGCACGGTGATTTTGATCACGTAGGAAGTAGTCTTAATCTAATTAATAATTTTAAAATAGAGAATATTATTATGAATAGTTATGAAGATAATGATTTAGAAAAAGAAATAATTAGTCTTGCTAGAAAGAAGAATATTAAGATTTATAAATATTCAAAAAAGAAGATAAAAATTAAAGATATATATTTGTATTTTCTAAACGATTCAAATATTGAAGAAAATAATGATTCTTTAATTATATATACAAAGATAAAGAATAAAGGTATTTTACTTATGGGAGACGCTACTAAAGATGAA
The DNA here is from genome assembly GCA_016282155.1 of Caryophanales bacterium. Classification (GTDB taxonomy): domain Bacteria; phylum Bacillota_I; class Bacilli_A; order RF39; family UBA660; genus RGIG4266. The sequence goes on from JAEEJY010000039.1 coordinate 61,592, forward strand.
GAAAGAGAATTAATAAAAGATTATGTATTAGATGTAGATATTCTTAAAGTAGGTCATCACGGTTCAAGAACTAGTACAAGTAAAGAATTTATAGACGTTATTAAACCAAGCTATAGTGTGATAAGTGTAGGTAAATATAATTACTATGGTCATCCAAATAAAGAAGTATTAAATAATCTAAAAAATTCAGAAATATTAAGAACGGATAAAAACGGAAGTATTCGTTTTATTTTTAAAAATAATTTACAGATAGAAATGTGTAAGCCATAGAAGGAGGCAATATGAATTATTATATAGTCAAAGAAATTTAAGAAATATGAGACAATTCTATAAAGTTTCTCAAAAATGGCAGACACTGTCTGCCAAATTAAGTTGGAGTCATTATTGTGAAATTCTTTGGTTTGATGATAGAATAATAGCTCGAGAATATAAAATTATATGATATAATTAAATAGGTGATAGAATGGAAACACGCAGATTAGAGATACTTCAAGTAATAAGAATTGCCGCAGCAATACTAATAATGGTTTTTCATTCAGGTATAGCTGGATATCATGGATTTTGTGGAGTTGAAATATTTAATATAATATGTGGATTTTTACTTATATATTCAACTAGAAATAAAGATAAAACCAATAATTTTATAATTAAGAAAATTATTAGAATTGTCCCACTGTATTGGGTCTTAACATTATTTACATATGTTCTACTATTAGTTAAACCTGACGCCTTTTTAATGAGTGAAGCAAATATTGTTTATTTATTTAAATCATTGTTCTTTATTCCATATAAAAACTCATTAGGATTTAATGTCCCAATATTATCGGTTGGATGGTTTTTAAACTATGAGATGTTTTTTATAATTATTTTTTATATTGCAATGCGCATTAATCATAAACATCGTGGATTGATAGCTAGTTTAATAACATTATTCTTAATTATATTAGGATATGTATTTAATTTTAAATGTTATTTCTTTGAATATTATTTTAACCCTTATATTTTTGAATACGTATTTGGAATAATGGCATATCATGTATATGATTATTTGAAAAACAAAAATATTAAATCTATATTCTTATACATAATCCTAATTATTTATTCTGTTTGTTTAGTAATTCCTACTTACGATGCATTTGACTATGGTAGATTAATATTAATAGCAGTACCAGCATTCTTTATTGTGATAAGTTCATTATTATTATTTAAAGATGCTAAATTTAATAAGAATATAGTTTATCTAGGCGGGGTAACTTTCTCTGTATATTTACTTGAATATTTTTCAACAGCAGCTTTTAAAGTTGTGGCTAATATTCTTAACCTAAATATAACTATGAAAATAATTTTATTTATTATAGTAGTAATTGGTACATTTATTTGTGCTATCCCGGTTGCTAAAATATTTGAAGATAAACTTCCTAAGTTTTTAAAATCAAAATTTTTAAAAGAAAAAACGATATAATTAAATAGGTGATAAGATGGATACATATATAATATTAGGAGCTGTTGGAGCTTTAATGGTTTATATTTTAATAAGAACACTTCTTAAGAATAGTTTTATTAGTAAAGAAGAGATGGAAGATAATGCTGTTCAGATAACTACTTTATCTAGTAGTGAATTATTTGATCTTAAAAATTTTTTGTTACCTCTTAATGATAACAAATATTTGACAGATGCTATTATGCCTAATGAAATTAGTAGTGAGGATGATTTTCATAATGCATTTCGTGTTCTTGAAAAAGGGCGTATGCAAGCAATAACTAATAAGAATAAAGAACTTGAAATTTTAATTGCGAAACTTACTGTTCGTGACTATGTTAATTATCTAGCGGAGTATGCTAATTCTGATGAAAGATCTTTTTATAGGAGAAGCGTAGGTCTATTAAAAAAACAAAAAATTATTGAAAAAAAATAGAATTCTTAGAATTCTTTTTTATTGTAAAGTGAAGTGTAATTTACCTAAGCAAGGTTGATATAAATCTCACAAATTGGTATAATGGAGATTGTAGATGGGAGTTATAAATATGAATGATAAAGATATTGAAAGATTATCATTAGATGACTTTGATGAAGATGATTTTATGCTTAATGATTCGCATAAAAGTACTGATTTAAGTGATATGTTCATCGAAGATAATACAACTACTTATGATACTATCGATTACGAAGAAGAATTAGCAAAACTTAGTATTCCTCCTCGTGAAGATAAAGAAGTAACTAAAACAAGAAGTGAAATAAGTGAAAGTAGAAAAGAAGAACCTAAAAAAGTAGAAAAGAAAGAAAAACCTATGAAAAAGAAGAAAGTTAAAACAAATAAAAAAGTTGTTAAAGATACAGCTTACTATATAAGATTTGGTTTTGTTGTAGCAAGTGCTGTATTTGTTCTAGGATGTTGTATTTTCTATGGAACACGTATGATTAAGTATTATCGTATGTTCCATCCAAAAGCAACTAATGGCGAAACAGTAACTCTTATTAAAGAAGCAATTTTAGGTGAATCACCTTATCAAACAGAAGGTGAAGGACTATATCGCGTAGGTGGAGCCTCAGTTTATAAAGGTATCCAAGTAGATAATTACTTCAAATATTCTGGACTACTATGGCGTATAGTTTCGATTAATGTTGATGGAACTATTGATTTAGTATTAAATCAACCAATTAATAGCTTATACTATAGTGATAAGAATGTTTTATATGATGCTTCAGATATTAGAAGTTATTTAAATAAGAAATTTATTAATAATATAGATTCTAAATATATAACAAATACTTCATTCTGTGCTGATACTTATGAAGATGTACCTTCAAGTACATGTAAGACTTATATCACAGATGATAAAGTAAGATTACTTACTGTATCCGAATTTGTTAATACTGTTGTTGATGGTGGTACATTTATTAATACTACAGGTGACTTATTATGGTTAACTGAAGCTGATACTAAGAATAATTGGATTATAAATGGTACTAATATATCAACATCAAAACCTACTAATTCATATTATGTTAAACCAGTAATTCGTATCGCTCGTACTGCAACATTAGGTGGTGGTAAAGGTACACAAGATGATCCTTACTATATTGAAAAAGATAAAGAAGAATTAACTATTGGTAAATATGTAAAATTAGGTACTGATGTATGGTCAATCTATGAAGTAAATGAAGATAATATTCGTCTTGCTTTATCTACAAATTTAAATAAATTTGAAAGATTTAGTACAAAGACTAATAAATTCTCGGATACTGATAAAACAGGTATGTATTATTACTTAAATAATACTTATTATAATTTGTTAAGTTATAAAGATAAACTACTTGAAACTGATTGGTATATTGGCTCATACGAAGGCAAATTTGAAAATTGTAATAGTGAAAGCGTTAAAGCTAAAGTAGCTTTATTAAATGTAGCTGATCTTAAGATAAATATGGCTGATAGTAATTATTACTTATTAACACCAGCTAAGAATAATACAATTTATTATTATCAAGATGGTTTAATTACATCGAAGTTATCACTTGCTAGAGCAATTAGACCTGCTATAAGTATTAAGAAAGAAAGTATTACAAGTGGTAAAGGAACATTAGATGATCCTTATGTATTAGGAGGTGCTGCATAATGAAGAAACTTACAATAGTTGCTGTTATTGTTGATATTATTGTAGCAATATGTTTCTTTGTTACATACGGCATGACTAATTTTAAAAATACTATAATAGCTTCAGCTATGGGAACAAAATCACATCAATGGATAGCATATATGTTCTATAGTGAAAAAGATATAAATAGAGTAATGGCTGCAGAAACTTATATTCCTTTTGATGAGGATACAGATTTATCAGCAATTACAATTGATACAAGTGAAAGAAAAAATTACGATAATGAATATGATGAACAAGTATTAACTCGTGATGAAGGTAATCCAAATTACAAAGTTATACCACTTACCGTAGCCGGTAAATATAAAGCTTGGATAGTAGCGGTATATGATCCTTCAAAAGTAGTATTAATGCATTCAAAAGTATTTAATCAACAAAATAAAGGTAAAGAACAAGTTATATCTATGGCTCGTAGATATGGCGCTAGCGTAGCTATTAATGCTGGAGGATTTGTTGATCAAGGTCGTGGATCAGATATTCCTGTAGGATACGTAATTAAGGATTCTAAAGTTATATGGTCAGATTCTAATAATAAAGGTAATATCATTGGTATGACCAAAGATAATAAATTAATGCTTGTTAATTCAACAGGAGAAGAAGCAATCAAGATGGGTGTTCGTGATGGTATTGAATTTGGCCCTTTCTTAATTGTAAATGGTAAAAAAATTAAATTTGCTGGCGAAGCTGTTGGAGGATTCTCTCGTGCATCGCGTGTAGCAATAGCTCAAAGAAAAGATGGTATAATTTTATTCTTTGTAACAAAAGGTTATACTCACGGTTTAGGTGGTGTTACAATGGGTGAAATGGCTGACTTCTTAGAAAAATATGGAGCTTATAATGCTGCTAATCTAGACGGTGGTACATCAGCTACATTAGTAGTAAATAATCAAGTTATAAATAGCCCTGTAAATATCAATGGTGAAGCCGCAAATGGTGGATCTGGAAGATACGTTGTAACAAGCTGGGGATTATTAAAATAGTTAGCAATTTGCTAACTATTTTTTTATTTTTTTGTTATAATAGGAATAAATTTTAAAAAAATGAAAATTTTTTCTTTTAAAAAAAGGAAATCGCTAAAAAAAATCGTATATTATAAGTAGGGGAGTATGATAGTATGAACACAATTAGTCCTGAATTAATTAATGAAATACGTAGTAGTGTTGATATAGTTGATGTCATAAGTTCATATATTGAACTATCACCAAAAGGAAGAAACTTTTTTGGTGTGTGTCCATTTCATGATGATACTCATCCTAGTATGTCTGTTTCAAAAGAAAAACAAATATATACATGTTTTTCTTGCCATGCAACAGGAAACGTCTTTAAGTTTTTAATGGATTATGAAAATATTAGTTTTATTGAAGCCGTTAAAAAATGCGCAGATATGGCTAATATTAAATTAGATGTTAAAGTTAATAGTTTTGATAATGTTAACAACAAGTATAAAGAGTTATATGATATTTATGATCAAAGTTGTAAATTTTATCAAAATCTAATTAATACTAAAGACGGTTTAGAAGCTAAAGAATACCTTCATAATCGTGGTATTGATGAAAACTTAATTAAAGAATTTAAAATAGGTTTATCGCTTAAAGAAAGAGATTTACTTACTAAGTTCTTAATTAAGAATAAACATAGTAAAGAAGATATTATTAAATGTGGATTAATTCTTGATAATAACTATGGTGTAAGTGATATTTATAGTAACCGTATTATGTTTCCTCTAGAAGATTTAACTGGTAAAGTAGTTGGTTTTAGTGGAAGAATTTATAATACAATAGATAACTCTAAATATATAAATACTAAAGAAACTGAGATATTTAAGAAAAGAGAATTAATGTACAATTATCATCGTGCTAAAGATGATGCTCGTACAAAGGGATATGTTATTGTTATGGAAGGATTTATGGACGTAATAAGAGCATATTCTGTAGGTATTAAAAACTGTGTTGCTACAATGGGAACAGCAATTACTTCTAATCATGCTAATATTTTAAAACGTATGGCTAAAAACATATATCTATGTTTTGATGGTGATAGTGCTGGTTTAAAAGCAACTTTATCATGTATTGAAGAATTAGATAAAGTAGGAGTAATACCTCAAATTATTCGCTTAGAAGATAATCTTGATCCGGATGAATATATTATTAAATATGGTAAAGATAAATTCTTAGAGAAGATAGATAATGCTATGGATATTATGGACTTTAAGATGGCATATCTAAAACAAACTAAAGATATAACTAAGATTGAAGATAAGACTAGTTATGTTGAAGAAGTGTTAAAAGAATTAAGTAATTTTGATAATGAAATAAAAAAAGAAATAACACTTAAAAAATTAAGCTTTGATTCTGGCCTTGATATTGAATTCTTAAAAGATGAACTAAGTAAAATAGCTATTAAGAAGGAACCAAAAAAAGAGGAAGAAAAAAAGGTAGAAATTCGTAAAACAGGTTTAGAAAAAGCTGAAATCTATTTACTTTACTACATGTTAAAGAATAAAGATATTATACGCATGTACGAAAAGAAATTAGGATTTATGCCTGATAGTGAATATCGTATCTTAGCTCGTGAAATAACAAGCTATTATAAAGATAATAATTCATTTGAATTAGCAGACTTCCTTACGTATTTAAGTAGTTATCCTAATATCTTAGATACTTTAAGTAAAGTACTTAGTAGTAATTTAAAAGATGAATATAAAATAGATGATATTGAAGGATATATTCATAAAATAAATAATGCTATTTTAGATGATAAAATTGATAAATTAAAACATAAATTAGATGAAACAACAGATGTTGATAAACAAGCTGAAATATTATCACAAATGCGTGATTTAAAGAACAAGAAAATAGAAAGTTAGGGGACAATATGCAAGAAATTAAAACATTTGAAGAAAGAAAAAAAGAATTAGTTAAATTAGGTAAAGAAAAAGGTATTATTACATATGAACAATTAGCTGCATCATTAAAAGGACTTGAATTAGATGGTGATGCCCTAGATGATTTATATAATGCATTTTCTGAAAATAATATCGCTGTAGTATCAGAAGATGATACTAATAATGATAATCCAAATGGTGATGTAGCAGTCTTAGATGATGATACATTAACTAAGGATTTAAATATTAATGATCCAGTAAGAATGTACTTAAAAGAAATAGGTCAAATAAAACTTCTTACTATGGATGAAGAACTTGCTTTAGCAGATCGTATTGCAGCTGGTGATAACGAAGCTAAAACAATCTTAGCAGAAGCTAACTTACGTCTAGTAGTTAGTATCGCTAAACGTTATGTAGGTAGAGGTATGTTATTCCTTGACTTAATTCAAGAAGGTAATATTGGTTTAATGAAATCAGTAGAAAAATTTGATGTTACTAAAGGTTATAAATTCTCTACATATGCAACATGGTGGATTAGACAAGCTATTACAAGAGCAATAGCTGACCAAGCAAGAACAATTCGTGTACCAGTACATATGGTAGAAACAATTAATAAATTAGCTCGTATTCAAAGACAATTAACTCTAGAATTAAATAGAGAACCATCAGAAGAAGAATTAGCTGCTAAAATGGGCATATCTATTGAAAAAATTAGAGAAATCTATAAGATTAGTCAAGAACCAGTTAGTTTAGAAACTCCAATTGGAGAAGAAGATGATTCACATTTAGGTGACTTTGTTCCTGATGAAAGAAATATGAGTCCTGAAGAATATGCAACTAACGAAATGTTAAAAGATGAAATTTCTGAAGTTCTATTAACTTTAACAGAAAGAGAAGAAAAAGTAATTCGTTTACGTTTTGGTCTTGAAGATGGTAAATCACGTACACTTGAAGAAGTTGGTCAAATGTTCGGGGTAACTCGTGAACGTATTAGACAAATTGAAGCTAAAGCTCTACGTAAATTACGTCATCCTTCACGTTCAAGAAAATTAAAGGATTACATGACTGAATAATGTTTTCTCGTAGACTAATAGAGATTGCATCTTTAATTCCTTTAAAATCTCATGTAATTGATGTTGGATGTGATCATGGATTACTTGATATTTATTTAACTTTAAATAGAAAATGTACATGTATCGCGTCCGATATTAATGAAAACTGTTTAAATCAAGCAAGAGAGAATATCAAAAAATTCTCTTTAACTAAAGATATAAAAGTAGTTAAATCAGATGGTTTACAAGAAATTGAATATAGTAAAGATGATTATATTGTAATTGCTGGTATGGGTACAGCTACAATACTTGAAATTCTTGAAGGTAATCATGCTGATCATTTAATTATTCAAAGTAATACCGATTTAACAGAATTAAGAGAAGAGTTATTAGATGATTATATCGTTGAAGACGAAAAGATTATAAAAGAACGTGGAATATATTATGTAATTATGAAACTTAAAAGGGGATATAAATTAAGTACTGATTCCGATTATATAATTGGCCCTGTAATTAAAAAGAAAAAAGATGGTATTTATAAAGAATATAAAGAACATCTTTTAGAAAAATATGAAAAAATCTATGAAAGTATTAAAAATACTACTTTAGATAAAAAACTAGAAGTTGGAAGAATTATTAAAATTATAAAAAAATATTTGTAAAATAACAAAAATCACTTGTTTTTAAATGAAATATAGTGTATTATTAAATAGTACTTTTACTTGGAATGAAACACTCCGATTCATCCTAGGTAATTAGCATATATTAGTGAAAGGAGAAGATTTAAATGGCTTTAACAAAAGAAAGTAAATCAGAAATTATTAAGAAATTTGCTAGAAGCGAAGGAGATACAGGTTCTGCTGAAGTTCAAATCGCTATTCTAACAGAAGAAATTAAACAATTAACTGAACATTTAAAAGAACACACTCACGATTATCATTCAAGAAGAGGTCTTCTTAAAAAAGTAGGTCAAAGAAGAAGTTTATTAAACTACTTATTAAAAGAAGATGTTACTAGATATCGTAAGATTGTAAAAGACTTAGGTCTAAGAAAATAATTATAATGGTAAGGTAGGCACTCTTTTTTGAGTGTCTTTATTTTATGATAAGAGGGAAAATATGAATATACATGATGTTTATATAGCAGATATCTATACAGTCACAAAGAAAAAATATAATGTTGAAACTGTTGATTTTAGAGGAGAATATACTCGTACATCTATCATCCTTAGAATTAAACCTGAATATTCATACCGTATTGAGTATAAAGATTTACTAGCTGATAGAAAAATAAAGGCAGATATGAGCGATTGTTATCAAGGTGAAGAATACGTTAATTATAATCAAACATATCAACCTATAACTAAATTCTTAGGAATGGATAACCTTGCTTTAAAAAGAAATAATATTTCAAAAAAGAGATTATTAAAAATGGTACGTAAGAAAATTGAACTCGAAAAATTAAAACAAGAAAAACAATGTTTATCTTTTGTTGAATATAAAAAGAAATTTGCTAAAGAAAACATCTATCATAAAATACTTAGAAAGATTAAGAAAAGTAAAAAAGGAGACAAATAATATGAAAAAAACTTTCGAAATGGATTTTAGAGGAAGAAAATTAGTTGTTGAACATGGTGAACTTGCTAAACAAGCTCATGGTGCTGTTTTAGTTCGTTATGGTGATACTGTAATACTATCAACAGTAGTAGTATCTAAAACTGCTAATATCTTATCTGATTTCTTCCCATTAATGGTTTTATACCAAGAAAAATTATACTCTGTAGGAAAGATTCCTGGAGGATTTATTAAAAGAGAAGGTAGACCAACAGATGCAGCTACACTTGCTGCTCGTATGATTGACCGTCCAATGCGTCCAATGTTCCCTGAAGATTTTAGAAATGAAGTACAAGTAGTAAATACAGTTTTATCTGTAGATACTGACAACTCTCCAGAACTTGCTGCTATGTTTGGATCAAGCTTAGCAACATGTATTTCTAAAATACCTTTTGATGGACCAATCGCTGGTGTTAAAGTAGGTCGTGTTGATGGTAAATTTATTATTAACCCAACTCCAACAGAATTAGAAGTATCAGACA
>JAEEJY010000008.1 GCA_016282155.1 Caryophanales bacterium
AGAAGTAGAGAATTCTTATGGCAAGAAGGGCATACTATTCATGCAACTAGAGAAGAAGCAGAAGAAGAAACAAAGAGAATGATGGATGTGTATGAATGGTTCCATCATGAAATTCTTGCGATACCATCAATCACAGGTCGTAAAACAGAAAAAGAAAAATTTGCTGGTGCCGAATATACTTTAACTAATGAAGCTTTAATGTATAATGGAGTTGCTTTACAAGCAGGTACTTCCCATTATTTTGGTCAAAAATTTAGTGAAGCTTATGATGTTAAATTCTTAAATAAAGAAAATAAACAAGAATTTGTATATCAAACTTCTTGGGGAACTACTACACGTATGATTGGGGGACTTATAATGGTTCACTCAGATAATAAAGGTTTAGTATTACCACCAAGAATCGCTCCAAAACAAGTTGTTATTATTCCAATTAAAGAAACTGAAGAAGTAATGACTTTAGCAAATTCGATTAAAGATAGTTTAAATAAAAATAATATAACTACATATATTGATAATTCAAATAAGAGTGCGGGATTTAAATTTGCGGAAGCTGAAGTAAATGGAATTCCAGTTCGTATTGAAATAGGTCCAAGAGACTTAGAAGAAAATAAGATTGTTATTTGTCGTCGTGATACAAGTGAAAAATATACAGAAAGTACTAATATTGACTTTGTAGATTACATTACAAAATTATTAGATACTATCCAAAAAGATATGTATAATAGAGCGCTAGTACGTCGTAATAAATTAACTTTTACTGCGCATTCATACGAAGAAATGCGTAATATCATTAATACACAACCAGGATTTATTCATGCTGATTGGTGTGGTGATAAAGACTGTGAATTAAAAGTCAAAGAATTAAATGGATGTAAGTCTAGATGTATTACTGATGAACCACTTATTGATGGTAAATGTGCTATCTGTGGTAAAGAAGCTAAATATCACGTTATTTGGGGATTACAATATTAATGTAAAGAGGTATAGTTTTATACCTCTTTTTATTTATCTTTGATATAATTAAAGTAGATGGTGATAATATGAAATATGTTTTATTATTATTAGGACTTGTCGCAATTGTTAAAGCAAGTGATGTTGTTGTTAATGCAGCAAGTTCATTAGCAACAAGATTACGTGTACCTAAAATGATTATTGCGTTAACGATAATGGCTTTTGGAACATGTATACCCGAACTTGCGATATCATTTCAAAGTATTAGAGTGGGTAATGGAGCGATGGCTTTAGCTAATGTTATTGGAAGCTGTATTGTTAATGTATTTTTAATAATTGGCTTAGCAGCTTTAGTAAGACCTATTCGTATTCAAAAAGTAACAATAAGAAAAGAATTACCAATATTACTTATTATTACAGCGGCTTTAATGATTCTAGTAATGGATAAATTATATTTATCACAATATTTAGGAAGTGCTTTAAACCGTGATGATGGTATTATTCTTTTAATGATATTTGGTATATTTGTTGTATATATAATTAATGTTGTACGTAAGAATAGGGATTATAGTGCTCCCGATATTATCAAATATACAACATTTAAATCAATTTTATATTTAGTGCTAGCTATTACGGTAATCACAGTTGCTAGTGATGTTGTCGTAGATAATGCTGTATTAATCGCTAGTGATTTAGGAATAAGTGAAAAGATAATAACTTTAGTTGTTATTGTAATAGGTACAAGTTTACCAGAAATGGTAATGACTGTTACTAGTGCTCGAAAAAATGAATTTGAATTAGCAGTTGGTAATATTATAGGAACCAATATCTTTAATATTGGTGTTGTATTAGGATTACCAATCGCTGTATTTGGTAAATTAAAAATTGTGGAATTTAATTTAATTGATTTAATATTCTTATTATTATCTTCAATTATATTTTTCCAATTTTCTAAAAGTGATCGTAAGATTACAAGAATTGAAGGTGTAGCGATGCTTTTAATATTTGCGTTATACTATGTTTACGCAATATTATATTAGAAAAAATAAGATTTTATGTTATAATCTATGTAGGTGATTTTTATGGAAAGAGTTCAAAAAGTTATAGCTAATAATGGTTATTGTTCAAGAAGAAAAGCTGAAGAACTTATCTTAAAAGGAAAAGTAAAAGTTAATGGTGAAGTTATTAGAGAACTTGGAACTCAAGTAAATAATAATGACACTATTGAAGTAGAAGGAACAGTACTATCTCGTCAAGAAAAGGTTTATATTCTAATGAATAAACCTAGAGGTTGTGTGACTACTACTAGTGATGATAAACATCGTAAAACAGTTGTTGATTTAATTAATCTACCAATTAGAGTATATCCTGTTGGAAGACTAGATTATGATACAACAGGAGTACTATTATTAACTAATGATGGTGTACTAACTAATGCGATGTTACATCCTTCAAATAATATTGAGAAAATCTATATAGCTAAGATAAAAGGAACAATTACTGGCGGACATATTCGTAGTTTAGAATCAGGTATTGTAATTGATGGTAAAAAGACAGCTAAAAGTAAAGTTAAAGTTTTAAAAGTAGACCGTAAAAGTAATACTTCTATCGTCGAAATAATGATTCATGAAGGAAGAAACCATCAAATTAAGAATATGTTTAGCTCTTTAGGATATGAAGTTATTAAACTTCGTAGAGAATCAGTAGCATTCTTAACATGTGATGGTGTAGCTCCTGGAGAATATCGTTTCTTAACTATCAAAGAAGTAAAAATGTTATATAGTTTAATTAATAATAAGTAGGTGATAGTATGTTTGATTCATTAACAGGAATTTATAGCGAAACAGGAATTAATTCTTCTTATGAAAAATATTTAGAACAATATCCAAATGCCAACTTTATCATGATTGATTTAAAATTATTTAAATTATTTAATGATAATTATGGTCATGATATGGGGGATAGAGTACTTAAAGTATTCGCAGAATTATTAAATAATTATTTTAAAGGTTCCGTAGTAGCTCGTCTTCATGGTGATGAGTATGCTTTAGTAACAGACGCTAGTGAAAGAGAAATTGAAGAAAGATTTGCTAGAATTGAAAATGATATTGAAAGAGTAGTAGCTAGCGGTACTTTACCTCAAAAATTTGAATTTAATGGGGGAGTCGCAAAAGCAACTCCTAATATGAAGGAAACAAGAGAAAAAGCTGACTATATGATGTATAATGCTAAAAAGAAAAGTCATGTCTTCCAAGGATATGATGAGGCATTATGGAAGAAGAAACAAAAAGTAGATAAATTCTTACAAAATGTAGCTATGGATTTAAGTGATCATACATTAACTTACTGTGAAAGAGATATTGTTGATAATCACGGTGGGGAAGTAATAAGTGAAATAACAACAAGAGATTCAAAAGGTGAATCTATCTTTAGTGAAGAAAACTATGAAATATTAAGAGAGAATTCATTACTTCGTAAAATAGATTTATATAATTTAGAATATTTATTTAGAGAATTAGCTAAGATGCCTAATAAAGAAAGAGTCTTATTAAATATTGATTATAAATCTTTATTATTTAAAGATGATTTGCTAGGATATATTAAAGTATTAGTAGATAATACTCATGTTAGTCCTAGTCAAATAATTTTAAGTATTAATGTTAATGATATTAAAACAAATTTATATCCAAGAATTATTGATACTGCTAATTCATTAAAGACATTAGGTTTTGGTCTATGCTTAGATAAATATAGTAGTATTACTCCAGATAAAATAGTTGAAAGTGTTAATATTGATTATATTAAGTTTGATTATGATTACTGGAAGAATTCAAAAGATAATGTAAGAGCAAGATCATTAATTGCTGCTAAAATAAAATTATATGGTGATGTTGCTGGTATTGAACCAATATTTACTTGTATAAGTGATAAGAAAGATTATGAATATGCAAGAATTCTTGCTGGTGAATGTTCAACACCTGTACATTTAAGTGGTAATTATATTGCTCGTGAAGAAAAAGTTGTAAAAATAAAATAAGATAGCAAAAGCTATCTTATTTTTTTATAAACAAAAAGAGCAGTCCCCCTGCGAACTGCCCTTATAAAAGAATAAAAAGGGGTTGGCTAGTGTGATACTAGCATCCAATCCGTTTCCGAATTGGTATTTACTATTCTATCAAAAAAAATCTAATTGTCAACCCTTTTTTGTTTACTTTTTAAAAAAGATTATTTCTATCAATATTTCCCAAATAATCCTTGAAAATCAATAGGTTATCAGGAGTCATATCAAAGCCTGCGGCTTTAGGGTGACCGCCACCTCCAAGTTTAAAACAAATGTCATTTAAATTGATGTTATCATGAATTGTACGCGCAGAAAATTTTTCACGATTAAAATCCGCAATTAAGATAAAATCAAGTTCAGGATGTCTCTCATTTAAAACATTACCAACAATACTACGATATTTAGTAGATATTGATAATCCAACTTTATATTTATTGTAATTAATTACCTGCATTCTTCTTTCACATTCATTTAAATAATCGCTAATAGCGTTTTTATTATCTTCAATTATTTTATTTTCACTATCTGTAAAAATAAATTCATCTTTATTAGTTTTAATTCTTTCAATTATGGAATTAATAAACTCTTCTTCATCAGTAACATTAGAAAATACAGTAGTTAAATCAGGTCCTAAAGTATTATTATATTTTTTAAAAGTATAAGTGTCTTGACATCTTATACCTTCAACTAGATCTTCAAGACTTTTATAGTTAAGAATATCTAAATTAAATCTATCTTTTAAATATTCATAATAAAGACTAGTAGCAGATGGCATAAATCCATCTTCTCTAATTTCATCAATATAACTCCAGTCGTATTTATTAAATATTTCTGTTGTATGGTGATCGATATGATGAACTTTATCTTTAAGATATTCATCAATTAATAGTGCTGTTTTTTCGTGTATTCCTAAATCAGTAATAAAGATTTCATCATACTTAAGATAATCTTTATTATTAATTAAATAACTAATAACATCATAAAGAAGATTAGGTTCTGTTAAGATTATTTCATTATCTTTAAAAACTAACTTAGTAAGTATTTCACATCCTCTTCCATCCATGTCCGAAGCATGTGTTATATTAAGTATTTTCATAGGCACCAACTTTCTATTAATTTTATTATAACATATGTTATAATTATAATAGGTGATAATATGAAAAATAAAATATTAAATATTTTAGCGGTTCTAATAGTATTACTTGACTGTGGGATGTTATATTTAGTATTAAATGTTAATAAAGATACTAGTAATAATAAAAGTAATAATAAAAAGAATAATAGTGGTGGTAGTGTTGTTATTATTGATGATGAAAAAGGAGATGAATTAGAAAAAAGATATAAAGAAAATTATACTTTTTTAAATAATGAAAAACGTATTAAAGAATTATTAAAATATTTATATGTTGATAATTTCTTTAATGAAACTAGTGTAGGTATACCTAATAGTTATTTAAATTTATATAAGTATAATGATGCCTTAGATATAATAAGATTATATGTATTAGATAAAGCTAATACTAAACATGATATTATTAATAAAGATTTATGTTATATAAATCCTGATTCAACAGATATATGTATGGAAGTACCTATGAAGGTAATGGAAGATATCTTTAAAAGATATGATTTTGCTTATTCTTTAGACCAGTTTATTAATTGGATGGAGGTTAACTATCATACATTTAATAAAACTGATGATTATGTATATTTCTTTATGAGCGATGATAGTTCTTATCGCACACAAAAACATATCTTATCAATAGTATATGAAGATAGTAAGAATCTTCAATTAAGAGATATTACTGATACAAGAAAAACTATTTATACATTTAAAGATTCCAAAGTAGATGATATCTATGTAGCGACAAATGCTAAAGATGATGAAGAAGTTATTTGGAAACTTGTTAGTGTGGAAGAAGATAAATAAGACTTTTATAGTCTTTTTTATTTTCTTGACTATCAAACAAATGTTTGATATGATTGATATGGTGATAATATGTTAGAAGATATTAAAGGAGTAGGGCCTAAAGTAATTAGTAATTTAAATAAGTTAGGTATTTATACTATTAAAGACTTAATAGAATATTATCCATATCGTTACGAAATACTTAAAAGAACAGATTTAAATAGTGAAAAAGTTGTTATTGATGGCTATTTAGAAGAGAATGCGAAAATATTTAGATATGGTAAAAAAGATAGACTAACTTTTAGATTTAATACTGGTAGTAATATTATTAATGTAATTATCTTTAATAGAGGTTTTTTAAAAGGTAAATTACTTATTGGTATTAAATTAACTTTAATAGGTAAATATGATATTATTAAAAATACTTTAGTAGCTTCGGATCTTAGATTTAGTTTGTTACCCGAAAAAACTATTATTGAACCTATTTATCATGAGACTAAAGGTATCACTAGTAAACAGATAAATAATATAATTGTAAGTAGTTATAATTATGTAGATAAAGTTGATAGTGTTTTACCTGATTACTTAGTAGATAAATATAAATTCTTAGATAAATATACAAGTATAAAGGAAATACATAATCCTACTAGTACAAGTAATTATAATAGTAGTTTAAATAGACTTAAGTTTGAAGAATTATATGAATTTATGTATAAGATAAATATTCTTAAAAATAATAAGAAATTACAAATAGGTTTAAAAAGAAGTGTTGATTATAAAAAAATAGAAGAAGTAATAAATAATCTTCCATTTAAATTAACAGGTGATCAAATAAAAGCTATAAAAGAAATATATACTGATTTAATTAGTCCTAAAAGAATGAATAGACTTCTTGAAGGTGATGTAGGTAGTGGTAAAACAATAGTTTCTTTTATCGCTTTATATATTAATTATTTAAGTGGCTATGAAGGAGCCTTAATGGCTCCAACAGAGATACTTGCAGTTCAACACTATAATAATATAACTAAGTTATTTCCAAATCTAAAAGTTTCTTTACTAACTGGTAAATTAACAGTAAAAGAGAAAAAAGAAATATATAAAAAAATAGAAAATAAAGAAGTAGATATTATTATAGGAACAAGTGCTTTAATTCAAGATAATATTAAATATAATAATCTAGGTTTAGTAATTACAGATGAACAGCATCGTTTTGGAGTTAATCAAAGAGCGACTTTAAAAAATAAGGGTATTACACCCGATGTTTTATATATGAGTGCAACCCCAATCCCAAGAACTTATGCTTTAGTATTATATGGCGATATGGATGTATCTATTATTAAAGAAAAACCAAGCGGAAGAATAGATGTAAAAACATCTTTATATGATATGAAACATATAAAGGATGCATTAATAGTTATGTATAAAGAATTAAAAAATAATCATCAAGTATATGTTGTAAGTCCTATTATTGAAGATGATGAAAATGAACTTATGGATGTATATCGTTTAGAAGAAGAATTAGGTAAGGCTTTTAAAGATAAAAATATAAAAGTTTTACACGGTAAAATGAAAAATGATGAAAAAGAAAAAATCATGAATGATTTTAAAAATAATAAGATTAATATTTTAATATCAACTACGGTTATTGAAGTAGGAGTAGATGTTCCTAATGCTACTGTAATGGCAATCTTTGATGCCTATAAATTTGGTTTATCAACACTTCATCAATTACGAGGAAGAGTAGGTAGATCTAATTTAGAATCTTATTGCTTACTTATTAGTGATAAAGAATCTAAGAGATTAGATATTTTAACTAAGACAAATGATGGTTATAAGATAAGTGAAGAAGACTTTAAATTAAGAGGTAGTGGAGATCTCTTAGGTATAAGACAAAGTGGGGATATGTCTTTTAAATTAGTTAATCTAGAAAGAGACTATAATATCTTATTAAAAGCAAAAGAAGAAGTAGAATATTCTTTAAATAATAATTTAATAGATATAATAGATATTGATAATTTAGCATAAAAAAACTCTGATATAATCAGAGTTTTTCTAATAATAAAAAGTGCCCCGTCTCCGGGGCTCAGGGGGTTTTGGTAGGTTTATTTGTACGGTTGAATACAAATATACCTAAGTATAGTTTCCTATACTAATATAATTATAATTTATAAAAATATGATAGTCAAGATTAAATCCTAAAATAGTATGTTATAATAAATAAAGAATTATTTGAGGTGATAATATGCTTATTAAATCAAGCGCTATTGATCGTTTTTTAAGAGATAATCCAGAACTAGGAGAAAGAAGATTTGGTCTTCCACTTGTTGGAAATCGTCTTGATATGGATAGATTTAATCCAACTGTAGAGAAAATCGCTGATGCAATTAATTTCTATGGATATGAGGTAAGAGATGCGGATATTTGTAAAATAAAAGATATTGATTTAGGTAGTGGTAATCCACTTAAGTATAAACCATTTCCACTTTGTATTGATAAGATGAAAGAATGGCTAGATAGTGATAATTTATATTCTTACCCTTATACTGAAGGCGCTGATACAATTAGAAAAGAATTACTTGATTATGTAGAAAGTCTAGGTTTTGTTAATGATCGACCTTATCCATATAAAGATGTTGATGATAAAGGTTTATCAGTACACAACATAACATTTATGCCATCAACATCAATGATCTTTAATATAATAATTAATATTATATCTCGTCCTGGTGATGTCTTACTTGTAACAGGTCCTAATTATGGTTTATTTACTATAAGAGCGGAAAGATGTGGTGCGGAAGTTGATATTCTACCTTTAGAAAAAGAAGACAACTTCCTAGTAAATCCAGATAAACTAGCAAGTAGAATTGACGAGATTAATGAAAGTCTACAAAAAGTATATAATCGTAGAAAAGGTTATGTGCCTCGCGTAGTAGCGTTTTTAAACGCTAATCCAAATAATCCTACCGGAAAAGTAATGGGTGAAAAAGATGTTGAATTATTAACTAAAATAGGGAATGTTTGTAATGAAAGAGGCGTATTTGTAATAGATGATATGGTATATCGTGATATTACATTTGATGAAAACAATATAGCTAAACCTATCGCTACTATCCCAGGAATGTTTCGTAATACGATTTCTTTATTTGGTTTATCTAAATCTTACGGACTTGCTTCTTTAAGAGCGGGATTCGTTGTCGCAGATGAATTAATTATAAGAGAAGTAATAAATAGAATCTTCCAAGAAATAGATTCAAGCCCATCAATCACAGGATATGCTTTAGCTGGTGGATTTAACGCTAGTACCCTAAGAAAAGATGTATATGATGCATATTTTAAAGAATTAAGAGAAGAATATAAATACCGTTATAATTTATTAAAAGCTTTAGTAGATGGTATTGATACAGTTGATAATAAATATAAAGAAGAAATTATTAAAGATGTGGAAAGTGTATTAAAAGATAAAGCTAAAATAGCTTTAAAAGGACTTCCTTTAGTAACGTTCCCTGAAAACTTAAAAACAGAATCTGGTTTCTTCGCTATTTTAGATTTTACTAAAATAAAAGGAATGAAGTATAAAGGAAGAATTATAAGTACGGAAAGAGACTTACTTAAATTTTTCTATAAGACAGGAAGAATAAGATTCTTAGTAGGTCAGTCAATATCATGGCCTTATGAAGATGAATTAGTAGGAAGAGTTAATTTTGCCTTAGATAAA
The DNA here is from genome assembly GCA_016282155.1 of Caryophanales bacterium. Lineage (GTDB taxonomy): Bacteria > Bacillota_I > Bacilli_A > RF39 > UBA660 > RGIG4266. The sequence goes on from JAEEJY010000008.1 coordinate 9,637, forward strand.
GAATTATTAATAAATGCTTTATATAATATGGGAAGATCTTTAGAATTATTAACAGAAAAAGAAGATTATATAATTCGTTTTAATAGATTAGAAGATCAAGAACAAATGGCAAAAATAAAAATCGAAGGATACCAAAATACATATGATGGTATTATAACTTCTACATATTTAAAAAAGATGGATGTAAAAGAACAAACAGAAAGATATTATCGTAGTTTTGAAGAATATAAATATCGTGTTTTAGTAGCGGTAAGAGATAACGAAGTACTAGGATATTCTTGTTTTGATCCTAAAGAAAAAGCTTTTAAGTATGATTCAGAACTTGAAAGTTTATATATTAAACAAGGAAACCATAATAAAGGTATAGGAACATCTTTATTTATTGAAACAGCTAAACAATTATTATCTTTAGGTAAACGTAATATGATAGTATGGTGTTTAAAAGATAATAAGAACGCTATTAAATTCTATGAATCATTAGGTGGTATTAAATCCGAAACTAAATTAGCTAAAATAGGAGAAGATACCTACGAAGAATATGGTTTCTATTTCGACTTAGAAGAAATAGATAAGGATGGAAGTTTTTAAAAGATGACAAATGTCATCTTTTTTTCTTTTGTTAATTAAAAGAATGCTATAATGTTTTTAGAAGGTGAATACTATGGTATATTTTTATTTAGTAATGATTACGTTAAGTGTTTTAAGTTCAGTATTCTATAAACAAATTATAGGAAAAGCGGGTGAATTTTGGACTAAACAAGAACTAAATAAATTACCAAAAGATGAATATAAAATAATTAATGATTTATTTGTTAGAGTTAATGGTAAAACTCATCAAATTGATCATGTGGTTGTATCGAAATATGGTATATTTGTTATTGAGACAAAGCAATATAATGGATATATAAAAGGCGACAAATATGATAAATATTGGGTTCGATATACCAAAAATAATAAATACTATTATTTAAACCCTATTAGGCAAAATTACGGTCATATTAAAGCAATATCTGAATTGCTGAATATAGATGAATCAAAAGTATTTAATATAGTATGTATTCCAAGTAAAGCTAAACTAAAGATTCAGCATGATGGGGAACTTACTAGGAATTACACTATAGTTGAAAGAATAAGATCATATAAAGATACCATTATTTATGATGTCGATGGATTAGAATCAGTTTTAAATAATAACAACATTAAAAATAAGAATATTCGAAATAGACATAATAAAAATATCCGAATTAATATCGCTGATAAAGATAGAAATAAATGCCCAAGATGTGGTGGAGATTTAGTTTTAAGAACTGGTAAATATGGTGCTTTCTATGGATGCTCAAAATATCCAAAATGTCGTTATATTAGAAATAATAAATAAAAACTCAAGATAATTAATCTTGAGTTTTTTTATTTATAAATTTAGATATCAAGAATATTAATGATGCTCCTAGAGTAAGTAATAATATATAGGAACATAAGAATATTAGATAAGGAACTTTCTTATAAATAATACTAAATACAGGAAGGGTACTTTCAAAATATGGACTTATAAAGAACATATTGAATGTACTATCACCAATTATACCTGATTTATAGAATGTAATATCTAAAGTTAAAGCAAGTATTATACATACGATAAATATTTTAAAAGCTCCTAATAAATTTTCTTTAGTAGGTTTAATTTCATTCATTAGTAAATATATTGATAAGACAAAACTTCCACAATGAAGATACATCGTATGAACATTTATTAATATCTCACTTACAAAACATGATTCAGGCATCATCATAGCGGATATACTGCCTAATATCGTGTAAAAACATATAAAGGAAAGCAAATAGTCTCTTAACTTAGTTTTCTTTAAAAACAGGCATATTAAGCTAATATAAATAGGCATTGTACATAATTGGAATGGAGCTGAATACCAAGAAAAACTCCATACATGTTTGTCTAAGTCATAAGCCCACGATATTTGTTTTAGTAGTTCTAAAATAAAGACAATTATGCCATATATACCTAAAACAGTTTTCAACTGTTTTTCATTATATTTATTTTTAAATTTATATAAAATAAATATAGTTATAAATGATAATAATAACCACATAATATGAAACCACCCAAATGGTTTAGGTTCAGTCATATGCGTTCTTAAGATATTAATGAATCCTTCCATATCATCACCTAATTTAATTATAGCATACAAAAGATAAAGACTATTACATTATTGAAAGAGATTGATTAAAATGTTATAATTTTTATAATAGGAAATGATAGGAGGGTAAATATGAAAAAAGGTTTTACTTTGATAGAATTACTAGCAGTTATTTTAATATTAGGAGTAATTGCTTTAATATCAGTACCGGTAGTTTCAAATATAATTGAATCTAGTGAGAAAGGGGCTGTAGAATCTAGTATGATGAGCTATGTAGATGCTACTGAGAAAAAAGCAATGTTAGCAGAAGTGACTTCATCTACTAAATTAGCAGCGGGAACTTACTCTGTAGATGAATTAAATAATATGGGTGTCAAAGTTAAAGGTGAATATCCTAGTGATACAGGTATATTTGTAATTAATAATGAAGGACGTGTATTAGAAGGTTGGGCTACTTATAAAGACGGTAAATATAAAGTATATTATGATGGTACATATGCAGTCGCAGATAAAGATAATTATTTAGATAAATCAGGAGAACAACATAATTTAATACCTGAACCAGGAACTCCTCTTGATGAGATAACACAATCTAATGGAGTTGTGTATGCAGCAAATGCTATAACAAAAATGACACAAGGAGTATTAGATTATAGAACTTTAAATAGATTATCTTTCCTAAGATATACATTTGCAAATAGTGCTATA
>JAEEJY010000009.1 GCA_016282155.1 Caryophanales bacterium
TTATTAAGTGGTGAGAAATATTATAATGAGAATGTGGGGGCTGAGTAATATGAATTCACAAAGTATTATGTTTTTACTTATTGCCGCTATAATATTCTTTATATTTCATTATAATAAAGTATTAGATGGTAAAAAGTTTATTAGTGATTTATCACCATACTTCCATTTCTTAATGGAAGATGATTATAAGTTTTTACTTATTTTAAAATATGGAGCAGATATCACTGATGCTGATGTAGATGTTCTATATAGGAAAAGAATAAGAACTGGTTTAATAGCTATGTCTATATTCTTTATTTATAATATAAATAAAATGAACTTTGTATTATTATTATTTTCTGTTATTATTGGATTTGCAATTTTCAAGATAGATTATGCTAAATTAAAATCAAATCATAAACAACATATGCATCAAATCAATTTAATGCTTCCATATTATTTAAAGAGTTTGGAAATTTTAATTCAACATTATACTGTTCCAGTTGCAATTAATAGATCAATTCCAACTGCACCAGAAATCTTCCAACCAGGTCTAAAAAGACTTGCTGCTGCTATAGATGCCGGTGATTCATCAGTTGATCCTTATATGCAATTTGCTAAAGATTATCCAGTTCGTGATAGTATGCGTATGATGCGTTTACTATATCGTCTTGGACTTGGTTCTCAGGAAAATAAACAAGAACAGTTAATGATGTTCTCAAGAACAGTTTCTGCTCTTCAAAATAAATCACGTGAGCAAAGATATCAAAATAGACTTGATAAAATGGAAAATAAGACTATGTTAATGCTTTTCTGTACAGGTGGAGGAGTACTTGGTTTTATGCTTCTTACTATGTTCATGATGATGGGTTCGTAAAGAAATAGTAAAGTTATGTAGCAATTTATGAAATTTGTGTTATAATTAGATTAGTAAAAGTAGGGTGGTGAGATAATGAAAGAAGCTGCAGGTGAAGCAAACTTAACTGTAATCGCTATTATCTTAATCGGAGTTATAGCTGCTGTTGTTACTCCTTTAGTTAATAGTTACATGACTACTACAGCTAAAAAAGGATGCTGCTCAAATTACGGTGGTGTTTGGGAAAGTGGTAAATGTAAAACAGTTTCAGCAAGTGGCGCTAAAACAGATGTTAGCGATGCTACTTACTGGGATAGTGCTAAAAAAGAATGTAAATAAAAAAGGGAGAGAATTAATATGCGTGAAAGTATAGGTAGTACGGCTTTATATAACATTATAATTACATTTCTATCTATAATTTTCGCGCTTATTTTAGGTACAATTATTTACTATCAAGCTTTTAAAGTTAATAAGAACTTAGTAAATATTATCCAAAAGTATGAAGGTTATAATGACCTTGCTGTTGCCGAAATAGAAACTTCCCTAAGTTCTATTGGTTACATGAGAAGAAACCTAGGGGACTGCCCTACAAGACATGGTAGTTCTCTAGTTAATAACTCATCTAATCCATCAGCAAGAAAATCACAGTTTCCGTACTGTGTATATCGTTTTTCTACTTCTGGTACCAAATATTATTCCTTTGGAGTACTTTCTTACATAGTTATAGATATACCTTTAATTGATGCCAGTATGCTTAAATTTGGAGTATATTCCAAGACTGATCAATTATACAAGTTTGGTTAATAGGAGGATAATATGCGTGAGTCAATTGGAAATTCAATGATTTTTTCTATTATATTAACTGTTATTGCAGTTGCATCTGCACTTGTATTATTTTCTCTTGGATATTCTAAAACATATCGTATTAAGAATAAGGTAATAGATATAATTGAAACTAATTATGGATATAATGATACTACTATCCGTACGGAAGTAGAAAATTATATGCGTGAAGCAGGATACAATTCCTATAAAAAAGGTAAATGTCCAGATTTAGATGGGCAAGCACCTTTTAATAATTTAAATCAACAACAGTATATGTACTGCATATATAAGTTTGATACAGTAAAAGGTCCATATTATACTGTAAAAGTATATATGACTTATCATTTACCTCTAGTTAGTGATTTTATTAATGTAAGATATTCTATTAGAGGTGATTCTAGCGTTATAATTTCATTTTAGAAAGGTGGTTAGATTATGAATGTAATTGTTTCTAACAAATATCAGTCAATGCTTGAAACATTAGGAATTGATGTTATAAAGAGCATTAATGGTGAATTTGAACCAGAAGAAATAATTAAAACCTTTGATAATTTCTATTTTCAAAGAATGATTCTTGATGTCACTGCCATAAAAGGTTATACGGATATTAAAAATATTCAAAAATTATCTATTGCATTAGATATGAATAAGATAATTTTACTTCTTGATGATTCACCAGAGTGCAATGCACCAGAATATTTGTCTAAATTGGTATCTATTGGAATATATAATTTTACCAAAAATACCGATGGAATTATGTATTTATTAAATAATCCTAATACTTATAGAGATGTTGCACATATTCAGCAACTTGAAAATCAAGTACAAGTAGTTGAAAGAGTTGTTGAAAAAAATGTGTTTGGAGGAGGAGAATCTGCTCCAGTTACAACTGGTAAGACTAGAATTATTGGTATAAAAAACGTTACAAGAGAAGCTGGTTCTTCTACGCTTGTTTATATGATGAAGAAAGAACTCGCTAGAAATTATAAAGTACTTGCTATTGAAGTTGATAAAAGAGACTTTATGTTCTTTAATGATAAAGAAATGTTAACAACTACTTCTATGGAACTTGGTAATATTATTGTAAAAAATAATAACCAAGAAGTAATACTTGTAGATGTTAATGGAAGTAGTAATGCTGAATCACTTTGCGATGAAGTATTATACTTAATAGAACCATCAACTATTAAATTAAATAAAATGATGTTAAGTGGATCTAAAGTTCTTAATGACTTAGTAGATAAGAAAGTAATACTTAATAAAAGTCTTCTTTCTGAAAGTGATGTTAAGGATTTTGAGAGTGAATCTGGTCTTAAAATAGCATTTAATATGCCACCACTTAATGATCATGAAAACAATATTGAAAGCATCAATAAATTACTTAGACTACTTGGTTTTTCAAGACAAGAAGTTGCCGAATAATTTATTGACATATATTTTTTAATAATATATAATTAATTTAGATATGGAGGAAGAAATATGAATTTTGTACAAGTTTTAGATGTTTGTGTTGGACAAATCGGTTCAGCTGGTTTACCAAGTAAAATTGCTTTCACAATAGCATCAATTATTAGAATTATCCAAATTGCTGTTCCTATTTTACTTATCATTTGGGGTATGCTTGATTTAGGTAAAGCTGTAATGGCTCAAAAAGAAGATGAAATCAAAAAAGGACAACAAACATTTATTAAGAGATTAATTGCTGCAATTCTAGTATTCTTCATTACTACTATTGTTAAATTAGTTGTTAATTTATTCTCAGATGACAACGGAAACGGTGGAGTTTGGAATTGTGTAGACAAAATTATTAATTGTAGTAGTGCTGACTGCAAATAATAGTTAAAAATATGTTAAAATTAAAAATCAATAATGTTTATTATTGATTTTTTTTGTGATATACTATAAATAGTAGAAATATTTGTTTGGAGGAATAGATCATGGGCACTATGATTATAAAAATATTAAGACTTATTGGTTTAACAATTGATCATCTTGCTGCATTTTTATTAATGACAGTATATGAAATGTTTGTTCAAATATCTGATGCAGGTATTTTTAAACAATCTGATATTAGACAATTTTCAACAAGAATATATGCATTCTTGGGTTTAATCATGGTTTTTAAAGTATCTATTTCGTTAGTTTCATATATCATGAATCCAGACAACTTTAGTAAAGGGGATGTTGGTGCACCAGCTATTATTAAAGGGTTTGTATTTGCTCTTGTTGGAATAGTAGTTGTTCCATATATTTTTGAAATAGCATTCTCTGCTCAAAGAATTATATTAAAAAACAATATTATTGGTAATTTAATAATGGGTATTTCAAATGGTACTAATAACGATAAAGATTATATGTGGACAGCTGGACGAAGTATGGCTTCAACTACGCTTAGGGCGTTTATTAAACCTAATACCAATATTGATGTTATAGATGAAAACTGTGCTGAAGCACCTGCAAATTGTGAAGCATTTTTAGGTTTATTTGATAAAAAAGACAAGGTTAAAGAAATATTCAGTGAAGACCCTGTTTCTCCATATAAATTATTGGACCCTGATTTACTTAATGCTACTGTTAAAGCAGATGGTAAAGAAGTATTTGTAATGGATTATACATTTATAATAAGTACTTTATGCTTATTATTTATTGCTTATATATTATTGTTATTTTGCTTTGATGTTGCAGTAAGAGCAGTTAAATTATCATTCTTACAATTAATTGCTCCAATTCCATTAATTGCCAAAATTGATCCTAAAAAAGGTGGAAAGATATTTGACAACTGGGTTAAGGAATGTACTACAACTTATTTAGATTTATTCTTTAGAGTTGCAGCAATATTCTTTGCATTATTCTTAATATCATCTTTATCCGGCGTATATCATATTTCAGACGGATCAAGTTATAGCTTTGGCGCATGGATTTATGTAGAAGTATTCTTAATTATAGGAATCTTAAACTTTGCTAGAGAATTACCTAAATTATTAAGTACTATTTTAGGTATTGATTTAAAGGGCCTTGGTGGATTCAGTTTAAATCCACTTAAGAATAAGAATTTAGCTCCAGTTGGTGATGGACTTGGAATTGCTAGTTCTGCTGCCTCTGCATTCCGTAGAGGAAGAAGATCTGCTCAAAAGGATGAAAATGGTAAGGTTGTTCATCCAGTAAGAAATTTTGGTAAATCTCTTCTATATGGCGCTGGTGGAGCATTAGGTGGCGCTCTTAAAGGAACTGCTGGTGTTTTAACCGGAAAAAATTATGGAGATATTATCACAGCACAAAATAAGAGAAATAGCGAGTTAGAACTTGCTCAACTACAAAAAGATGGTAGAAACAAAAAAGAGGAAAGAAGAGAATTAAGATCAAGATTTCTTGGTTTTAGAGATTCTAATTTAATTAATGCCGCTAAAAGTATGGAATATGAAAATAAGAAACAAGATTATGAGAGTAAAAAGGCTTCGTTTGATTTATCGGAAAAACACTTTAATCAAGATATGGAATCAAAAAAGGCTGTATTAAAAACAATGGCAGATATTGAAGAAGTTGGAAAAGAAAAAATTAAAGATACTTATGAATATTATAAAAGGTACAAAGAAGTTGAAAAATTAAAACAAAAGGCTGAAGCAGCAACTCAAAGATATGCAAGTGCTTCGGAAGCTGATAAAGAAACTGCTCGAGCTGAAATGGAAAAATATGCTGAAGAATATAAAACCGCAGAAAATGCTGCAAATTTCTGGGCTGCAAATGATGGATTATATTCATTTATCAGAGGGGAATTTGATGATGTAAAGCGTGATAAAAATGGTAATTTCTTAGTAAACGAAGCTGGTCAATATACTGATGAAAATGGTAATGTTCTTCCTCCTGACAAGGTCAAGAAAAAGAAGGATGCTAAAATTGAAACATTGAAAAATGTTGCATATGAAAGTGCTGCAGAAAATTTTGTCGACGGAAAAATTACACTTACACTTTCTGATGGCGGAACAAGAACTCTTACTGAAGAAGAATTCCATAAATTTATTGATCAATATAATTATGTATCTGAAGATGGTTCAGTTAATTACGATTCTCATACATTTATGGGTCAATTATCTGGAGATATTAAAATTGAAACTGCCGAACATACTAAGACAGTTGCTAAAACTAAAGTTGATCTTGACAATCTTAAAGAAGAAATTGACGATCTTAAAACACAGGTTGATAGCAACAAACATGATGCTGAAAGCGCAGAGAAGGTTGTTAATGGATACGACTTTATGTCTAGTTCAGGCAAAAAATAATATTATATTTAAGAAAGGAAGGATAATATGGGGTATTTAATTCCTGCAAATAGTAAAAA
>JAEEJY010000010.1 GCA_016282155.1 Caryophanales bacterium
TTCTTTTAGCATAAATGTATTCTCTTTGTTGATTAATAACATCATCATATTTTAATAATGATTTACGAATATCAAAGTTATTACCTTCTACTTGTTTTTGAGCTGATTCAATTGATCTTGAAACAAACTTTAATCTAATTGACATATTTTCATCAGCACCAACACGAGCTAATATAGCTTTTGTTCTTTCTCCACCAAAACGAATCATTAAGTCATCTTCAAATGATACACAGAATTGACTCATACCTGGATCACCTTGACGACCAGAACGACCTCTTAATTGGTTATCAATACGTCTTGATTCATGTCTTTCAGTACCAATAACACATAAGCCACCTAAATCTCTTACTTCATCAGTTAATTTAATATCGGTACCACGACCAGCCATATTTGTAGCTATTGTTACTGATCCTTTTTCACCAGCTTTGGCAATTATTTCTGCTTCACGAGCATTATTCTTAGCATTTAATACTTCATGAGGAATATGTTCCTTTTTAAGCATTGAACTAATAAGCTCACTTGTTTCAACAGCAATAGTACCCACTAATACTGGTTGACCTTTTTCGTGTCTTTCTTTTATTTCATTAACAATAGCATTATATTTACCTTTTTTAGTAGTAAAAATTAAATCATCATAATCTTTACGAGCTACTGGTTTATTTGTAGGAATAGTTATAACATACATGTTATAAATTTCTCTAAATTCTTCTTCTTCTGTTTTAGCAGTACCTGTCATACCAGATATCTTCTTATACATTCTGAATAAATTTTGGAAAGTAATAGTTGCTAAAGTCTTAGTTTCTTGTTGAATTTCTACTCCTTCTTTAGCTTCAATAGCTTGATGTAATCCATCTGAATATGCTCTACCGTGCATAAGTCTTCCTGTAAATGGATCAACTATTACTACTTTGCCATCTTCTACAACATAATCAAAGTCTTTTTTCATAGCAAAGTTTGCTCTTAAAGCTTGATTAATAAAATGTACTAAATTAGTATTGTTAACATCAAAAAGGTTATCTACATGGAAAGCAGCTTCTGCTTTTTTAACACCTTTATCATCTAAAGTAACAGTTTTTAATTTTTCATCATAGATATAACCATCATTTTCTTTTAATGATTTAGCAAATCTATCTGTTTCTTTATAAAGATTTGCTGATACCATAGAACCACCAGATATAATAAGTGGAGTTCTAGCTTCGTCGATTAATACTGAGTCAACTTCATCAATAATAACAAAGTTAAGAGGTCTTTGGCATCTCTCTTCAGCTTTAACAACCATATTATCTCTTAAGTAATCAAAACCAATTTCATTATTAGTTGAATACATAATATCGCAGTTATAAGCTTCTTTCTTCTCTGATGGAGTTAAATCACGATAGTTAACACCTACAGTTAATCCTAAGAAACGGTAAATATTACCCATCCAATTAGAATCACGTTCTGCTAGGTATTCATTAACTGTAATAATATGTACTCCTTCACCTGTTAAAGCATTTAAATAAGCAGGCATTGTCGAAGTTAAAGTTTTACCTTCACCAGTACGCATTTCAGCAATATTACCATAATGAATAGCAAGACCACCTAAGATTTGTACATAGAAAGGTTTTTCCTTATTAACACGCCAAGATGCTTCTCTAACAGTTGCAAATGCTTCTACTAAAATATCTTCTAAAGTTTCACCATTTTGTAGTCTTTCCTTAAATTCTACAGTTTTGTTTTTTAAATCTTTATCAGATAATTTACTATATTCTTCTTCTAAAGCCATAATTTTATTGGCTTTTAGTTTAAATCCTTCTAATTCTTTATATTCATGATTAAAAATCTTCTTTAAAAAATTCATCAAATCATTCCTTTCATCATGCAACTATTATTTTATCAAAAAAGTTTTTAAAATAATAGTATTTTTAAAGAAAAAAGAGGCATAGCCTCTATTTTGCATCAATTATTCCGTAGTTACCATCTTTTCTCTTGTATACTACGCTAATATTATGTGTTTTGGAGTTTTTAAATATAAAGAAATCATGGCTAAGCAACTCCATTTGTAGAACTGCTTCATCCTCACTCATTGGTTTAGTTTCTAATTTCTTACGTTTAATAATTGAATTTTTATTATCTTCATCAGATTCAATATCCAAGTTAAATTCATCAAATGCTTTTTTAACTTTCTTAACTTGCATCTTTGTCTTATTCTTTCTAATTTGTCTTTCTAGTTTATCAACTACTAAATCAATAGATGCATATAAATCCTTTTGTGAAACTTCTGCTCTTAAAGTAAACTTCATCGCAATAATTGTTACTTCTACAGTTTGCTCAGTTCCCTTAACCTTAATTGTTACACGAGCTCTTATATCGTCTGGATTATTAAAGTATTTATCTAACTTACTTACCTTTTCAACGATATAGTCTTTGATTGGTTTTGTAACCTCAATCTTTTGTCCCCTAATAATAAATCTCAAATTATCATCCTCCTATGTAAGACCATTATCTTACATATTCATTATAACACAAAAGACTACTTTTGGAAAGTAGTCTTTATTCGTCTTTATGTATGTACCAATCAAAGAAACTATCGTAAATTTTTTGAGCTTTTTCTTTATTTTCCTCTGATTTTTTACCAGCTTCATCTTGAATTTGATTGCTTATTCCTTTATAACTATCACGAATAGAAGTAAAGAATTCAGCATTTTTATTAGCTTGATCTATATTTAGTTCTAGAAAATCTTCTAACTTATCATAAGAATATTCATTATCAGTTTCAATGTCTTTCTTATAATCAGCGATTACTTTATTTACTTTGTCATCTATTGTACGAACTTTTTTCTTAAGAATATTTTTGTCTGCACGTATTAAAGTATTATATTTAACGTCTTTAATTTCTTTACCATAATAGATAAAATCATACATTATAGCAACTTCTTTTTGTGCATATTCTTTTAATTCATCTAAATTTTTATCTTCAATATATTTATTGATTTTATCTTCGACATTATTCATATATTCAAGAACAATATCTCTTCGCTTATTAGATAATTCAACTGCCTCTTTTTGGGCTTTTTCTCTATTACGTTCTTGTATTTTCTTTCCTACAAAAAGACCTAATCCTATAAGACATAGAAACGCTAATATAATTAATATTATTTTTGTTATTTTACTCATTTTCCCCATTTTTATCACTTCCTTTTATAAATATGATTCTTAAAGTAATCTAAAGCAACTTTATTACCTGTTTGTGATAGGTGAACTCCTGGAGTTGCTTTCTCATTTCTTCCATATTCACTCTTTAATGTACCATTACTATTTTTTAATACTTCACTAGTATTTAAGAATGGAACATTTAACTTATTACATAATTCTAATAATCTAAAATTCATCTTATTAATTTTATCATTATTTAATTTTTTATTACCTGTATCATAACTTATATCTACAGGGAATATAGACTGAACTATTAATTCAGTATTAGGACTTTTTTCTTTTATTTGTTTTAATAATTCTTCATACTTAGTTATGAAATAATCTATTTCCATAGTTGCTACACTATTTGTACCTAAAGATAATAAAATTCTTTTTGGTTTTTTACTAGCTATAGCTTCTACTAAAGTCATATTTGAAGCTTGATGATTTATATATATCTTTTGTGTAAATACTGTTTCTAGGTTTACTCCTTCTTTATGCCAAAGTTGGGTACCTGGAATACATTTATTCATTACATAATATAAAGCAGTTGAATCACCAGCAAATATTGTTTCATTAACATAAGTACTATCAGCTACTTCTGTTTCTTTTAAAATAGCATCATCATAGAAACCTTTTAAACTAAAATCTTTAACACTCATTGTAAGAGGTGATGTTTTAGTAACAGTTACTTTTCTTTTAGCTATTCCTTTATTACCAGCTTTATCCGTAACAGTATATTTAAGAGTATATACTCCTTCTTTATTAACATCTACTGTTCCTTCTGTTTTAACACTACTAGTAACATCTTTATCTACATTATCAATTGCTGTATAGCCTGGTTCTTCAAACTTAGTACCTAGAACTACCATCATACTATCTCCTGATTTTAATGTTATTACAGGAGCAGCAATATCAGCTATTGTAACTTCTTTAGTAGCTTTATAAGTTCTTTTACCATCATTATATTCAAATGTAACGGTATAAGTACCCATCTTATCTTTATTAACATTATTTGTTACTTTAACTTTACTTGTAACATCTTCTTTATCAAAGGTTGCTTTAAAGTTATCATAATATCCTTCACCTATATTATAGGTAAGTGTCTTTTGATCAATTATTAATTTTTTATGCGTTATTAATTTATATATACCAAATATAATTAATACAAGTACAACTAGTACTGGGATTAATCTCTTTAGTTTTAGTTTTTTTCTTCTTCTAGCCATTAACTATTAACGTTTACGGAAAATCTAGTTGTTAAATTAAATAAATCATCTGTTACTACTAGATATCCTCGATCATTGAAACTAGGATAAGCGAAATCCATAGTTACATTATTTCCATCAATAACGCACACATTATTTTTAATTCTACCTATTTTTAAATCAGTATTGTAACCTTTATAAGCACAATATGTTTTAGATAGAATTTGAACTTTATAATTAAGTTCTTCATTATATTCGATAATACCAAAACTATTTTCTAGATTACCACTCGTTGGAACTGGTAAATTCATATATTCATTATTTTTGCCATATATTTTACTACCAACTTTATCTAAAGTTAGGCCATCAATATCGTATTTGTAGTCTGCTTGCTCATCATAAACCACAGTATCATCACTGTTCTCTTCATCATAGCTATAGTACTCTGGATCGTAGAATTGTTCACAATATTTACATTCACTATTATTAACAACATTATCTCCTATATAAGTATATATTCTTGGAACTTTATAATTATCTGCTTCCATATTATTCTTAGCAGCTTTAATTATTCCTTTTACTGAAGTTTCATAAGTTTTAAGTTTATTTCTTTCCAGTAAACGAGTTGTTGCTGGTATAGATACTAATGTTACTAAAGCAAGTATTGCTAGTACAGCAAGTATCTCAACTAGCGTAAATCCTTGTTTCATATTATCACCTATTTTAATTATATACCAATACCGCATTATTATCAACAATTATCTTGCTAATTTCTTACTATAGTGTTAAAATATATTTAGGTGATATTATGAAAAAAAACAAAGAAGAAGCAATTAAGTTAATAACTAAGAAAATTAAAAATGATTCATACCTTACTTATGATGAAATATCTTTAATTACTGGTTATCATACAAAATATCTTTTTAAGTTAAAAAATGATATTTTAAATGGAACAATATCACTAACTCATGGAAATAAAAATAAAACTCCACATAATGCAATGAGTGAAGAAGAAAAAGAGAAGATTAGACAATTATATGCGAGATCTTCGGCTAGTATTAGAAAGTTTGCTAAATTTTATGGCAAACATAGTTATTCATGCATTTATAATTTAGTTCATGATATCGAAAAGAAAAAATAATTTTTCTTTTTTTAAATAGAAAAGGTGTAATATGAAGAAAAAAAATAGTTTTGTTAAAGACTCCTTTATTTCTATTGCTGGTGTTGTTGCATGTAAAATTATAGGTTTACTATATGTAATACCATTCTATGCAATGATTTCAACAAGTGGAGGAGCTTTATATAGTTATGCATATTCAATATATGCTTTATTCTTAAGTTTATCAACGAGTGGTATTCCAGCTGCACTAAGTAAAATAATAAGCGAATATAATACTTTAGGTTATAATCATACAAAAGTAAAAGTTTACAAATTAGGGTTATATCTAATTACAAGTTTAGGAATACTTGCATTTATTGCAATGATGGTATTTGCTGAACCTTTAGCCTATATGCTTATCGGTAATATGGAAGGTGGAAATACCATTGCTGATATCGCTTTAGTAGTAAGAATTATATCGTCTGCTTTATTAATTGTTCCTCTACTTAGTGTTACTAAGGGATATTTCCAAGGACAAAAACATTTCAAAGCAGCATCACTTGCTAATGTAGTTGAACAATTAGCTCGTGTAGCATTCCTATTACTTGGATGTTATTTAATCTTATATAAATTTAATTTAGCTGAAAAATATGCAATTGGAGCAGCAGTATTCTCTGCTACTATTGGAGCTATTGTAGCTTATATCTACTTATTTGTTAAAATGAAAACTAACAAAAAAGAATTTGGTATAAATAATGAAGAAGCTAAAAAAGAAGAAGTAAAATATACTAACAAATATTTAATTAAACAAATTATCAATGTAGCTGTTCCTTTTATAATTATTGATTTATTAAAAGCAGCTTATGGTATGGTAGATGCTCTTACCGTAATACGTGGTATGACTAGCTTAGGATATTCAGCTGATGTATCCGAACTTGCCTTAAGTACATTTGCTACATGGGGAGCCAAACTTACAATGATAGTTATATCAATATCTGTAGGTTTAACAATTAGTTTGATTCCTAATATCGCAGCCGATAATATAAAAGGTGAACATGATAGAGTTAATCATAAAATTAATTTATCTATTCTAGCTATTATCTTTATTACTTTACCTATGTGTATAGGTATATCATTCTTAGGACAACCAATATGGATTATGTTCTATAAATATAATGAAATTAGTATTGATATTTTTAAATTCTTTATCTTTACAGCCGGAAGTTTTGCTATATATTCGGTAATTATCAATATAGCGCAAACACTTAACCATACTAAACAAGTACTAATTACATTATCAGCAGCATTTATACTTAATTTAATTGGTAATATTCCATTTATGTATTTATGTCATTATATGGGTATTCCTGCATATCATGGTGCTATTATATGTACGTTGATTACTGAATTAGGTCCTGCTTTATACTTATTATTATATTTAAAGAAAACCCATAATCTTAAATTTAAAGAGCTTACAATTAATACTATTAAAACAGTAATATGTAATATAATTATGTTTGCTTCTTTATATTTATTCAGTTATGTTTATCCAATAACTGCTCATACAAGAAAAGGAGCAATTATTGAAATTGGTTTATATATGATAATTGGTATTATTGTATATGCAGTTGCAAGTTACTTACTTGGACTTATTAAAGAAATTTTAGGAGAGAGAATAAAAAAGATAGGTTTATAACCTATCTTTTTTTACCACTGATTATTTTTATATTTCTTAGTATAGTTAATATCTCTTGCTTTTAACCATAATTTTCTTTTAAGATTTTTATCTTTCTTATAATGAAGAGGTCTTACAAATTTATGAGCTTTAATAAGTTCTTTTATTATTTTCTTTAACTTATCATTTTCTACATACTTATAAATTACATTCTTAGGAACAAATGATAAAACCATTTCTTCTTTAATAAATTTAAATTTAAGTTTCTTATTATAAATAATATCATCTACTAAATATTTAGCTAAATTATAGCCGCAAGCAGTTAAATAATAACTACTTCTTGCTTGTCTTGGATTAACTTCAAATACTTTAAATTTACCATCACGAACATCATATTTTAAATCAAATTCAGCAAATCCTTGATACTTAATATCTTCTAAGAATTTAATTAATCTATCTTTAATGATATCTGTGTTATTAAATTCATTATAACCATTTACTAAAACAGTACAATTACCAATACCCGTAGGTGTATGTTCTTGAAGACCTATTTGGGCAAAGCTCATAAGTTTAGCTTTATGATCTTTACCTACATAGAATATCGAATCAAAAAGCATACTATCATTGCCAGGAATAAATTCCTGAATAATTAATTTATCATCATATCCAGAATCTTCAATAGTCTTAATAACACTCTCTAACTCTTTTTTATTTTTTAACTTATATACCTTCGCTTGATTTTCAAACTCATGGAAATGATATTTAACACCATCGCCCGGTTTTAAAATAAGTGGATACATAAAATCTTTTAATTCTTTAAGACTCTTAGTCTTTTTACATTCGTAAATAAATGTTTTAGGAATATCAATATCATAATCTTTAACAAATTCATAGAACTTATCTTTCACTAAAAGATTATCAATAATTTTTAAACTAGGATAATTAAAAATATAATACTTTTCTAATAATCTTTTATTTTCTACTATTAAACGAACATAATGATCATTAGAACCTATTAAAATTATATTTTCACCTTGATGGGCTTTACCATAATCTTCAAGAACTTTACGGAAGCATTTAGTTTCCCATAAATCTTTATGATATTCAATATCAACAATATCACTTAATCTTGTAAAGTTCATTGGACTTTTACCAATTAAATGAGCATTTATGTTGTAAGCTTCATGAAAGTTTCTTGCCATATAGTAGGCATTTATATCTGTACCTAAAATAACAACTTTAAATTCTTTTTTACTCATAGTCTATTTCCTTCTCTACTCTACCATTTTTAATATATACACGAGGTATATTAGCATTAATTCCTGTCATTAAAATATAAGGTATTACATGCGTAATAGCAGCTTCTTTCTTAATATTATTACCAATTACTGTTACTTCGTCTCCTACTTTAACTGTTTCATCTACTAAGATTGCTATCATACCCATCATAACTGTTCCTACAATTTTATATTCTTTGTTATTTATCATAACAGATAAATATTTATGATTTTGAGTAATTCCATCAGCATATCCGATAGGACATATAGCTAAGATAGAATCTTTTTCGGCTTTATATGTTCCACCATACCCAACAGTTTCACCCTTTTTAAATCTATTTACTTCCATAACAGTTGTTTTTAGTTTAAATCCAGTTTCTAATTCTAAATCACTTGATTCATATACTTTAGACATATGATTCTTTTTAACAACCATATCATGTTTAATATGTCTTAATTTACCTCTTAGTCCTTCATAACGACTAAATGATTCTCCTACACCATACATCATAATACCCAATCTAATACCATTAGCTTCTTTAATATGGGGATGTAATTGTAGAGTAGCAGATCTACCTAAATGAACCATTTCAATCTTTGTTAAGTCTATATCTTTAGTTAATTCTCTAAATCTTCTTAATTGATAATCGAAGATAGTATCCCATACACCTGTTGTACTAAAATGAGTAAAAATACCTTCTAATTTAATATTTTTATTATTAATTAAATTATCATATATTTCTTTAACATCTTCACTATTACTAATACCAATTCTGTTCATTCCTGTATTAAGTTTTAAATGTACTTTAAGACTCTTAATTTTAGTCTTTAGTAATTTCTTATAATATTCCATAGAACTTAATGTTATTGAAATATTATTTTTCACTGCAATATCTAAAAATTTAATATCAATTGGTTCTAAACATAACATAGGTGTATCAACATATTTTCTTATTTCTAAGCCTTCTTCTAGCGAAGAAATAGCTAGGAAATTGATACCTGCTTCTACTACATACTTACTTAAGTATGATCCATGACCATAGCAATTTCCTTTAACAACACCTATATAGTATTTATAGTCACTATATTTCTTTTTTATATTTTTAATATTCTTTTGTATCTTATCGACGTCTACTTCAACATATGTTTTTCTATACATAAAATCACCTTTTACCCTAAGTAAATTATACTATTTATACTATTATTAGTCAATTAAAGGGAGTCTTAAACTCCCTCTCTATTTAGTATTTTTTCTTTTTATTTTTCATATATTCAACAATATCAGATATCGACATAGAATCTAATAAATCATTATATTCCTTTAGATTTTTTACATTTTTAAATCCCATTAAATCAAAAAATCTATATCCATTTTCATCTTCAAATGATAACAAGCTATTTTTAACTCCTCTAGTTAAGTGTTTTATGTTATATCTGATAGCTTCTTCTTTGTTTGTACGTTCGTAAGAACAAGTATCTATCGCATAGATATTTTCCCCATCAAACATCAAATTACTTTGAATATCTATTGCTTTTATTCCTTGCATAGCTAACTCATATAATTCAATTTTTATATTATTAAAAGCTGGCTCAATAGAATCTAAATTTATATCACTGATACATATTCCGTTTTTAAAATAGTTATTTTTTATATAAACTGTCTTATAACCAAACACATTATTAGATAAATCTCTAAATAATTCAGTAGGTAGTAAAACATATTTGGTAGCTAAATCATCTTTAGTAATAATATCGGTCGCTACTAAATCATGAGATACAAATTCCTCACTAGGCATTATAACTTTATACCCGCTATCATCTTTCTTCGAATGATAAAATATTCCTTCGTTACCGCGGCTAACATATTCAAGATCTTTTTCAACAAGATATCTTTCAAAACTATCTCTATCTCTAAAAACCATACTATCACCTATGAGGACTTATTCTAACATAAAAGACTAATTTGTCAAATTAGTCTCTTTTTAATAAATTTCTTATACTAAATTTACTTTTTAAATACTCACGATTAACATGTCTTACTAAAGAAGCTAAATCACGAGACATTTCTTTAAATTTATCACTAGTATTACCTAGTTCTTTAATAATAGATATAACAAGTTTATAATTTTTCATTATATCTAGTAAACTTTCGATGTTATTTTTATCAAATACATTGAAGAATGATTTAAAATATTCTTCTCTTTCTTCAGCCGAATATTTTTGTAACCATTCTGTTATTCCGCGATCAACAATCTTACTAAAGGCGCTTAAGTCGGCAGTTACAAATGAATCTTCTTCTACTTGCCATGTAGCAGCATTATGGGAGAAAAAAGGTAAAGCATTTGATTTAACAACTACATATCTTCCGTCATTACGAAGTAATAATCCTACTACAGAAGTATTAGGAATAACAAAATGATACTTTCTTGTTATTTCTTCGAACCTATTTGTAAAAAATTGTTTGTTTCTTAGGCCTGGACCATCAAAATTCCATACCTCAACAATTTTATTTTTAACGATAAAGTTAGCATACATGGAAGCTACTAAAGCCAAGTTTCCTCCTTTGGAATGTCCACCAACAATAATCTTACAATCTCTTAAAGTAAAATGGAAATTTAAATATTTAATAGCGTGACTTTGCGATGGTATAGGGAATTTGTAAGATAAAGCTCCATCTTCTTCCCAACCACTCATTAATTCATCTGTTCCTTCAAACGAAACATATATTAACTTAGGATTGATCTCAATACACACAGCAGAAAATTGTTTATTATCATCACCTAAATATACGTCATTAAACATCTTTAAGTTCATATATCTTTCTTTATTTTTAATTCTATCCAACACTTTGATAGCTGTTCTTATAGCAGTAATATTAGTTTTTATATCTGTTCTTGTTTTATCTTCAAAGAACTTATCCGCAATGTCTTTTATTGTACGACGATCAAAAGAATTTGTAGATATAGATCCGTCATATTTAACATATGATAATAGAGCAAATATTAACTTATCAATATCATTCAAAGGTTTTTCTTTAAATGTTAAATTACCATATTTATCTATATATCTAAATATTGTCATTTCTTTGCCTTCTTTCTATCATATATATCAAGTAAGATATATCCAAGTCCAAATAATACTAGTCCCGTTACAGTAATAAAACTAGCAGATACGGATACATTACTTCCTATCATACTGCTTGCTAGAAAAGTAAGTATTTGACGGAATAACAGTGACATTACAACAAATATTCCACCCAATATCATAAAATTAATCCCATATATTTGAATTAATTCTATTTTTTCTTTTACTAATAAGTATAAAAATATATTTACTAAAATAATTATTAATCCTGCATATATTTTATATTTTAAACTAGTTAAAGTTTTAAATACTTTTATATAACCTGTATTTTCTTTAACAACTTCTTCTTTTAAATATCCTAAAATATTACGATATATTCGATTAAAATCTATACTATTAATTTTATCAATAATCAGTTTTTGATAATTACTTGGTATGTCATTTAAATTACTAATTACAATAGTTCTTATCTTTTCATTTACGCCATCATCAGTAACAGTATTATTTTCTAAATCATTTATCAAATTATCAAAATATAAATCTGTAACTTCATTAAAAGATTTATTATTTTTAATTTTATTCTCAATATCAATTAAAGAATAATTATCAATTTCACTAACATTATCTTTGATAGAACTAATTACCATATTAGATACTTTTTCCTTCAAAAATGCGTTAGAAAATTTATATACAACCATTACTTTCATACCAATACTAAGAATTAAGAATATAAAAGCGATACTTCCTATTAAACATAACAGTTTTTTCATTATCTCACCATTTTATTACTTTTAAATGTTTCATTTAAAAGTTGATTGCTACATTCATCTTCTTCAGTAATATCTAGTACCATACTACTTTCAGGATCAAATGGTAAATACTTTACACTTACTCCTGTATGGTGGAAGTCAAGACGTCTAAAGACACGAAGAAGCTTTTCTGTTAGATTACTTTGGATTCTTTCATGTTCATTTCTTAGTTCGGTAATTAGTTCAATCTTATCAGGAACATCTTTTAATTTAGCTTCCTTATAAGAAATATATAACTCTTTAGCATTCCATCTTTCTACTAAGAATGATGGTACTTCAATATGGTTTATTCCATATTCTTTTAACATACTTAATAAAATATTTGCGGTATATAAGAATGATGGCGTAATATCTTTTAAGTTACCAATACCATATTCTTCATAGGTATCTTTTTTAGTATCAAAACCGTCATTAACTTTATATAAAAGACGATTAACAATTTTGTCAAAGGTACTCTTCTCTTTTACAATCTTATTTTGAATAGAATATATATACGCCGTATCTTTACTAATTCCAAAATAAATTGTAGGTAAAATAGCCTTATCATCTTCATTAGTTAAAACCGTTTCTAACTTATATGGGGTTTCCATATTAATTTGTCCTTTTTTAATTGAGGCTGAAACTGTACTTTTTAGTATCTCACTATTAAACTTTTTATCATCTAATTTATTATCAAAAAAATCTATTCTTCTTCTTAAATAAGCACATGGATTTTGAAAATCTTCCATAGTTGCATTACTAAATAATAATGTCATGATAGTTTTAGCTTTCATATGAAAATCATTTTGTATTTCTTCACAAAAACTATCAGTATCATAAAATTCTAAGGCTTTTGCTAGGTATTCTGTTAGTAATAGGTCAAATTCCTTTTTATTTCTTATAACAAGGGTAGGTATAATTAGATTTTCATTGCCTACATTAGATATGTATTTAATACCCTCTAAATCAGTATTAAATACCATATTATAGAACATATAGCAATCTACTTTACCAGTTAATGCTTCTAGAATTATCTCATCATAGAATATTTCTAACATACTACCACCTACTATAATTATAACATTATTAGATATAAATATCTAAATGCTTATAAATACTAGACATATTTATACATAAAAAATAGAGGTAAAACCTCTATTTTAATTTATTAACAGCATTTATTATTGCTAATTTACCATATTGGTAAGTTAATGATCCCTGTTGATATGCGATATATGGACTTCTAAGTGGTCCATCACAAGATAATTCTATGGAAGAACCTTGCGTAAAAGCACCGGCTGCCATAATAACTTTATCATCATATCCAGGCATATCATCAGGAAGTGGTAAAGCATTTGAATCAATAGGTGAATATTCTTGAATACTTTGACAATACTTAATTAATTTATCTGGATCATTAAAGATAATATTTTGAACTATATCAACACGATGATCAGTTGATTTAGGTTCAACATTATAACCTAATTCTTCCATTACTTTACTTGTTAGAGTAGCTGTCTTTAAAGCTGAAGCTACTACTGAAGGAGCAAAGAATAAACCTTGTAATAATTGTCTATTTATTCCTAGAGTTGGACCAACTTCTTTACCTTCACCTGGAAGAGTAAGTCTTTCTCCGGCTAATTCAACTAAATCTTTACGACCAGCAATATAAGCGCCATTAGGGGCGATTCCACCACCTAAGTTCTTAATTAAAGAACCTACAATTATATCGGCACCTACTTCTAAAGGTGTCTTATATTCAACAAATTCACAGTAACAATTATCAACCATTATGATTACATCTTTATCTACTTTTCTAATTTCTTTAATAACTTTTTCTAATTTTTCTATTGATAAAGATTTTCTAGTTGAATATCCTTTTGATCTTTGAATTTCAATTACTTTAACTTTATTATTAGTTAAATATTCTTTTATTTTTTCGTAATCAAAATCATCATTTACTAAATCTATTTGATCATATTTAACACCAAAAGCTTTTAATGATGAATTATTATCCTTAATACCTATTACTTCATGAAGAGTGTCATAAGGAAGACCACTGATTGAAAGTAATAAATCATTAGGTCTTAATAAAGCAAATAATGTTACACATAAAGCATGTGATCCGCTTACTAATTGGTTTCTAACTAAAGCATCTTCAGCACCTAATACTTCACTAAATACTTTTTCAATTGCTTCTCTACCAATATCACCATAACCATATCCGGTAGTTGAATTAAAATGTACTTCAGATATTTGATTATGTTTAAAAGCCTCTAATACTTTCTTACTATTTAGATATTCGTTTTCTTCAATTATTTTAAATTGTTCTTGCAATTCTTTTTCTGCCTTATTTACAAATTCTAATGCTTCCATTATTCTAACTCACCACCATCTACTCTTATAACTTCATTATTTATGTAACTTGCTTCATCACTAGCTAAAAACGCGATAACGTTAGCAACTTCCATAGGATCAGCAAATCTTTTCATTAATATACCATTAACATAGTCATTTTCATCTAGCTCTTTATTCATTTCTGTCTTTACCCATCCTGGAGCTACAGCATTAACATTTATATCTGGAGCTAAAGCTTTAGCAAAATTATGAGTTAAAGAAATAACTCCTGCTTTACTAGCATCATAATCCAAACTCTCTGGATAATATGTATCTATTCCATTAGTTGAAGCCACATTAATAATTCTACTATTTTTTTCTTTTTTAAGGTGGATAACTGCATGCTTAGATACTAAAAACGTACCTATTAAGTTAGTATCAATAGTTTTTTTGAAGTTTTCCACAGTTTTATCTTCAAAAGTTGTATCAATTGCGATACCCGCATTATTAACTACAACATTTATTCTGTGGAAAACTCTATCTATCTCATTAAACATTTCAATTACTTCTTCTTCTTTTGAAACGTCACATTTGATAGCTAAAGCTTTTACACCGTATTTATCCTCTACTTCTTTTTTTAATTCTAAAGCTTTGTCCTCATTACTTACATAATTTATAACTACATTTGCTCCTAAAGAAGCGAATTTTCTTATTGTAGCCGCACCTATTCCTCTACTAGAACCGGTAACTAAAATTGTTTTACCTTTAAAATCCATATTATCCCCTCAATTTCCGTTAGTATTATAACATTTTATGATAAAAAGTCAAAAGAAGGAAAAACTATTTTTCCTTCTTCTTTTGCTTCTCAGCACATTTTTCGCATATACCATCAAGCATCATATTATGCGACACTAGAGTATACCCTGTTTCTTTCTTAATTGATTTAGCCATATCATCAATAGGACATAAATCAATTTTCTCTTTTTTATGACATTTAATACAGTTTATATAATGAACATGTTCTTCATTTAAAGTGTAATAAACATCTCCCTTAGCATCTACATTCTTGATAAATATTCCTTTTTTAATAAATAGATCAATGATTCTATATAATGTTGAAACATCGACATCATTAGTTTTTCTTTTTAAAATTTCTTTAATTGTTGAAGGATTAGCTTTAACAATATTATAAATTTCTTTTCTTTGTCTTGTTACTTTAATTCCTTTTTCTTTAAAAAGTTCATTCATTATAAGATCACTCCTAGCATCTCAATTATAACACCACTTATAACTCCAATGCCATAGATTAAACCTAAAATTATTAAATTTTCCTTCATATTCTTGTTTTCTTTAAATAAAATTAGTAATCCAATACCTGCTCCTGTAAGTAATCCAGATATTAATGAAGCAAAACTAATAGCTCCATTTAAATATAATTCTGTAATAATAACACTAGCTCCACAGTTAGGTATTAAACCAATTAAGCATGAGATAAATGGACTAAATATACTATCTTTTAAGAATATCTTGCCAATATTATCTTCACCAATTAAATATATTAATGTATTTAGAATAAATGAAGCTAATGCAATAAATAAGATTATTTTAACTGTATGAATTAAACTAGCTAAAACTATATTATGTTTGCAATCACAATGATCATGTTCACACATATCATGAATTTCGTTTTTCTTACTTGTTTCTTTTCTTCTTAAGAAGAAATCAATAACGAATCCACAAATAATACCAATTAATACTTTTAGTCCTACTACTTTAATAATAAATGATAACTCTACTTTTTCTGCAATCATAAGTGGCAACATCTCATCAGATGTTGATAAATATATTGCTATTAAAGTTCCCATAGTAATAATTCTAGCAGCATATAAATTAGTTGCTAAAGCAGAGAATCCACATTGTGGAAATGCTCCAAGTAATCCTCCAAATAATGGTCCAAACTTACCGGATTTTTCAATGACTTTTCTACTTTTCTTACTTAATTTGTGCTCAATTACTTCCATTATTAGAAAAGCTATAAATAAGAATGGAATTAATTTTACTGAGTCTAATATTGTATCTTCTATTACCTCAAACATATATACCTCCTAAATGCCAAAAACTTGCACTTAAATAATATTAACATAAACGCAAATTATTTGCAAGTAGTTTTTTATCTTTTTTTATTTTATTGAATAAATTATAAATTTTTGCTATAATTTAGGTGGTGATACTATGAAAAAGGAGATTAAAGAAAAAGGAAAAAATTTCATTCACGAATTTAGAGAATTTATAGCTCGCGGCAGTGTGATTGATTTAGCTGTCGGTGTTGTAATTGGTAGTGCTTTCGGTAAGATTGTTACTTCTATAGTTGAAGACATCTTAATGCCAATAATCGGAATTATTATTGGAGGAATAAATTTTAATACTTTAACTATTACTGTAGGAGATGCAACAATCAGATATGGAGCATTCTTAAATAATGTTATTGATTTCTTAATTATTGCGTTCTGTATATTTGTAGTAGTTAAACTAATGAATAAAATGGTTCGTAAAGAGGAGAAAAAGAAAGTAGAACCTCCTAAAAAAAGTGATGAAGTTATCCTTTTAGAAGAAATCCGTGATTTATTAAAAAAGAAAACTAAATAGTTTTCTTTTTTTGTTACAAAAAACAAGCATTTGCTTGTTTTTACATTGTCTTATAAGTTAAACTGTCATAGAATTCATCTGTTCCATATTCAAAGTTTTCATTAGGAACAAATTCAAGTCCTTGATTGATATACCCCATTACATATCTATCAGATACTCTTCCTTGAAAATCCATATTTTCTTTAGACGTTCTTACTTTATCTACAATTTGTTTTTTATATTCTTTAGGAGACCCCAATATTACCATTTCTGAAGAATCTCTGAAGCTTTTATTTTTAAGTTCACCAACAACAAAGTTTTCTATGTTATCTACGATTTCCTTTGTAATTGGTAAAGTTGTAGTCTCAATTATATTAGAGGCATTTAAGATATTAGTTCCTTCAACTAATAAGCCTTCTTCCATTATTCTTTCGCCAAGACCTCTACCTGTTACATGGTATAAATAATCATTTTCTTCAAAATCAAACATTTCTTTTAATTCAACTAGTTCCATATCATCACCAAGATAATTATAGCACAAAAAAACTAGAATTAATATTCTAGTTATTTTTTAAGTGGGGCGCGATGTGGGAATCGAACCCACGCATAACGGAACCACAATCCGCCGTGTTAACCACTTCACCAATCACGCCATCTCAAATTACTGATATAGTATATCAATAATTTTTCTTTTTTGCAAGTACTTTTGTAAAAGTACTTAAAAACTAATTGGTACCGGTAGTCGGACTCGAACCGACACGGGATAACCCACTTGATTTTGAGTCAAGCATGACTACCAATTCCATCATACCGGCATGACCTAATTATAACATAATCTTATTAATTTTTCATTAAAAAACTAGCAAATGCTAGTTTTCTTTATCTGTGTATTTAGAATTATATAAATCAGTCACTTTTTCTTCAGTTATTTCAACTTCTTTTAATTCAGGTAAGTCTTCAATAGAAGATATACCTAAGTAATCTAAGAATTCATCTGTTACCCCATATAATATTGGTCTTCCTGGTAATTCAGATCTCCCTACTTCCTTTATCAAATTCCTATATAATAGTTTTCTTATTTGATAACTACTATCTACACCTCTTACATCATCTACATATCCTCTTGTAGTAGGAGAATTATAGGCGATTACAGCTAGTGTTTCTAAAGCAGCCTGAGATAACTCACCATTTTTTTCCTCAGCTAATAACTTTTCATAATATTCTTTGTGTTCCTTTTTGGTTACTAATTTATACCTATTACCAAAAGTTTCAATATTAAATCCTCTATCTTCACTTTGATACTCATCTTTTAATTTATCTAAAATAAGATTTAATTCATTTACTGATAAACCAGTTACTTCAAGTAATTTTTCTTCTTCAATACCTTCATTACCTACAACAAATAAGATGCCTTCAATTACTCCTTGCATAATTAATTCTTCCCTTCTAGATAAATATTACTAAAGTTATTATCTTGTACAATACTTAATTCTTGATTTTTAGCCATTGTTAATATAGAAAGGAATGTTACTACAACATATTCCTTTGTCATTATATTAAATAATTCACTAAATTCTACTTTTTTCTTTGTTTTTAAGATATTTCTTATCTCATTACTTCTTTCCGATACTGAGAATTCTTTAGTAGTTATTCTAGTATTTAGTGGTTTATTTAACTCTTTTCTCGCTAGAATACCATTAAATGCTTCTACTAAATCATCTATTCTAAAATCTTCATCTATTTTATTATCTTTCTCGATTACAAGTGATAAATCATATGGTTCCTTAGTATAAAGATTTTGTCTTTCTCTCTCATATTCTTTTAATGAGGAAGTAATATTTTTATATCTCTCATATTCAATTAAACGATTGATTAATTGTTCACGAGGATCTTCTTCATATTCGTCTTCTTGATCTTGTTTATTATTTGGAAGTAATAATGATGATTTTATTTTCATAAGTTCAGCAGCCATTACTAGATACTCACTAGCAATATCAAGATTTAATTCTTGCATTCTATTAATAAAATCCATATATTGGTCTGTTATTTCAACTATATTTATATCAAATATATCGACCTTAGATTCTTTAATTAAATGTAGTAATAAATCTAATGGGCCTTCAAAATCATTTATTTTATAATCCATATCATCACTTCCACAGTAATTTTATTATAACAATATAAGTGTTTAATTTCAAGCATATATGTTATAATTAAAGTGGTGATTAAATGAAGAGATTTAATATGATTGATGAAAATTTTATATGTGAAAACTGTGGTAAAGAAGTAAGTAAATTAAATTATACAGCGAGAGATCACTGCCCTTACTGTTTATATTCTAAACATGTAGATATTATGCCTGGAGATCGCGCTAATACATGCCTAGGTCTTTTAAAACCAGTAGGTATTGAAAAATTTAAAGATACATATAAAATTATATATAAATGTATGAAATGTGGCGAAACACATAAAAATATCGTCGCGAGTGACGACGATATGAATTTAATTATTGAATTGTCCGTAGAAAAAGGATAGGTTAATAACCTATCCTTTTTATTATATAAGGCATTGCAAATATGAATGCGACGATAATAAATACAACAATAAGAATAAATATCCAGTTGCGGCGGTTTCTTTTTTTCTCCGCAATTACATCCATCTTGATTTCATATTCATCAAGTACTTCTTCTTTTGGTTTTGTTGCATCAATTTGTATTTCTTCCTCAGTAGCAGTCCCACTTAATTTAACTTCTGATTGTTGAGGAGTAGCTACTGGAGCTGGTGCTGGAGTTGGCGCAGGAGCTGAAGCTGGCGCTTCTACTACTGGAGCAGGTTGTACTGCTGGAGTAGGAGCTGGTTCTACAGCAGGTTGAGCTTCATTTATCATTGAATCTACTGAAGGTATTTGGTTATTATCCATTCCACTCACATACATAGTTTAGACCATTTGTAGCAATAACAGCATCAAAGATATTATCATCATATGATCCAGTTACATCTAAACTATCTCCCTCTTCTAATTGAACATCAGAAAGTTCAATATTTTTTAATAAATAAACAGATTCAACTTCTAAAGAACTTGTTTCTTCTAACTCAGCTACTATACTATATCCAACTAACTCTAAATTATTCTTTTTTCTTTGTTTATATTTATTTTGCTCCGATAATATATAATTACTATATTCATCTGAACTAGATTTATAAGTTATATTCTCTTGAATACTTCTTAATTTTTCACTTGAATAATATAATTTTACAGTTGATGTTTTAGTCCCGTTTTCAGATACATCTTGTTTAGTACAAGTAACAATTTGTTCACCTGTAGGTTTATACACTTTATATGTATCTTCTTCTTGTTTAGGGTCTTCCTCAGTTATAATTGGTTTTTTATTAAAGTTTGTACCATTTTTTAATTTATGAATTCCTTGATATAAAGGTTTCATACCAAAAATAAATCCCGCCATTAAAACAAGCATAATAATAACTACTGTTCTATCGCTTTGGTTTTTGTTTTCCATACACACACTCCTATTCTAATAATATTATATCAAAAAAATAATTACTTACATATATCTTTTATAAAAAAGAAAGAAAGATATAATCTTTCTTTACATTGTTTTATTTATTATTTTTACTTTATTAAGTTCTTTCTTTAACTCAGGTTTATGAATGTTACCTAATATTTGTAGTAAATATCCGCGATATAGTTTTGTTTTTCCTTCTTCATATTCATTTGTTTCATAATATCCGCTTGCTATATGAAATTCTTCTTGCATATTTAATGCTTTCTTACATTCATTTACTAAATTTACTATTTCTTCCTTTGAAATAGTATTTCTTAAAACAGTAAATTGGAAATTATCTCCCATGATAAATGGATCCACATAGTTGCCATTATCTACTTTATCCCAAGGATTCTTAAATCTATAATCATGAATTATAATATCTTTATTTAATTCCTTTTCCTTAGCAACTAATTTTTCATAAACATACCTAACAATAACATTTATGTTTTCTTGAAGAAGCTGTCTTTTTTCATTAGATAAGGATTTACTGTTAACCACATCAAAAGATACTACATAGTATAAAGATTTTTTATTTTGTGCCAATTTATATAAATCTAAATATTCAGTATAAGCCATTATTTCATTATAATCCTATCTTTTAAAGGTAAAATTTCTGTTTTAGAATTAATTCCTATAGAATCAGCTAATCTTTTTGCTTCATCTAATAATTCTTCAATATTATTATAAGGATCTCTAGCAGTATCTTTTTTATATAACCAATCTAAATATTTAATTTTACTAGCATTATCAGGTCTTCCGTAGATAACTTTACCTGTATGAAGCCAGTACCCAAATTCAACATTTGTAGTTAAGGCAGGCATATCAGGAAATTCTCTTGGAATCCAAAATAATATTACTGATGCTTCTTTTAAGGCATCACGTTCCCATTCAGCTTGATCAACATAATCTCCTTTAGGTTTCATTGTTGAATATTCTGGTACATACACAACACCATCAAAGCCAATTTTTTCTAAATACTTGCAAGCATCAACACGCCAAGATACAATCTTATCACTTCTTGGTGTAGGACCCGCTAGAAAAATTGATTTTCTATTTTTAATAACCTCTTCATCTGAATAATTAATTTTCATTATTATCGCCTCTTTAAAAGAACTACATTTTCTACATGATATGTATTGGGGAACATATCAAATGGAGTTACTTCAACTACTTCATATTTTTCATTTAGAATTTTTAAATCACGAGCTAAAGTGATAGGATCACAAGAAACATAAATTATTTTTTTTGATCCAATTTTGAATAAATCACTGATAACATTTTTATCAAGTCCACTACGTGGAGGGTCGACAATTACCATGTCAGATTTTAGATTATTTTTACCTAAAATTGTCTTAGTATCACCCGCTACAAAAGTGGCATTTTTTACGTCATTAATACGTGCATTTTCTTTAGCATCTTCGATAGCTTTTTTGTTGATTTCAACACCAAATAATTTTTCTGTATAGTCAGAAACATAGATACCAATTGTACCTGTTCCACAGTATAAATCAATTAATGATTTTGGATTTTCTTCTTTAACATATTCAAGAATTTTATCATATAAATTAACAGTTTGTTTTGTATTTACTTGAAAAAATGCAGTTGGGCTTACTAAATACTCTTTTTTACCCAATCTTCCAATTATCTTACTATTGTTGCTTGTAATTTCTTTGTTATTCTTGTCTAGTAAAGTTAACTTACTTACTATTTTTTTATATTTATCATAGTTATTTAGGCCATTTTGTAAAGATAGTGTTAATGAATAGTCATCTTCTATTATGTTTCTAACTGTTACTTCTTTTACCTCTTTATCAAGACCATTTTCATTTAATTTTTTTATAATATTATTTAACTTATCAGATACTAAATAACAACTTTCAATATTAATTATGTCATTAGTTTTTCTCTTATAGTAACCTAGTTTCCCGTTACATTTTAGTACTACTTTATTGCGGTAATTATAGACGTCTGGACTAGGTATAATTTTATTAATTTTAGCTTCTTCAATACCACCAAATTTTTTTAAAATATCTACTACTTTATTCTCTTTATATAGAAGTTGATCATCGTATGATAGATGCATTAAACTACATCCTCCACACTCATTATAATATGGACAAATAGGCTCTACTCTCTTTGGAGATTTTTTTATAATTTTTTCTAGAACAGCCTCATTAATTTTTTTCTCACTCTTAATAATTTTTATATCTACTATTTCACCTGGTAGAGCATTTTCTACAAATGTAATTTTACCATCTACAGTAGTAATCCCTCTACCTTGATGATCCAATCTATCAATTAATACTTCCATATATTTCACCCAATTTAATTATACATAAAAAAACATCTATTTAAAATAGATGTTAGTAAATTTGAGTATTTATAAATAAGTCATACATAAAATTAACACTTAAATAAGTTAATCCAAGCCCGATAAATAGAAACAATAATCTTGCTTGAATAACTTTATTCGCTTTTATAAATTTCTCATAGTTAATGCTTCCCATAGAATATATTACTAGTGGAAGCATTACTATATATAATATTACTTTTAATCCCATTAATTCTTATAGGAATCAATCATTTTATTACGGTCTTTATACCGTTTAACAGTACTAGGTTTGGCCCCTAAGAATGCATCTAACATATCTTTTACAATAAACATTGGTTTTGTAGAAGACATCGCTATTACATTAGCATCATTATGAACACGAGCTAATCTTGCATCGTTAATACTATCAATCTTTGCACATCTAATACCTTTAACCTTATTAGCTGCAATAGACATACCTATTCCTGTACCGCATAGTAATATTCCTATATCATCCTTACTCTTTTGGACAGCTTCGGCTACTTTAAAAGCATATTCTGGAAAATCTACCATATCTTCGGTATCAGTTCCATAATTTTCCACAGTATAACCTATTTTTTCCAAATACTTGATAATTTTTTCTTTGCGTTTAACCCCATGATGGTCTCCCGCAATTAAAATTTTCAATTATACCACCTTCTTATACTAGAAAAAGGGTCTTTGCCCTTAATCTAATACATTTTTTATTACTATAGTCTTGGTTCTTGATAATTCTTTTAAGGTAGTTGCTATACCTTCATTACCAATACCACTATATTTCCATCCTCCGAAAGGCATTTCAGCTGAACGGAAGAAACTTGCACCATTAATTACTGCTCCACCACATTCGAGAGCGTAAGCAACTTTGAATGCTTTTTTCATATTTTCACTTATTACACAACCACATAACCCAAATTGGGATTGGTTAGCTATCTCTATAGCTTCATCAATATCATCGAATCCAATAACCGGGATAACCGGACCAAAGATTTCCATGTCTTTTGCGACATCCATATCTCTAGTTACATTATCTAAAATTGTAGGTTCATAGAAGGCACCATTTCTTTTACCTCCTATAACAATATTTGCTCCTTCTTTAACAGTATTGTTTACTTGCTCTTCTACCTTAATAGCAGCATTTTCATTTATTAAACAACCTATTTCTGTTTCAGGATCAGAAGGCATCCCCTGTTTCATACTTTTAATTTTTTCAACCATACGGTCGATAAATTCTTGCTTACGGGAATTATGAATTAGGAAACGTTTACTTGCACAACATACTTGCCCTGTGTTGTAAAGTCTACCCCAAACTGTTTCTTCAACAGCTTTATCCATGTCTCCATCTTCTAACATAATGAAGGCATCATTTCCTCCTAATTCAAGCATAACATGAGTTAAATTATTACTACATGTTCCCATTGTTTGAATACCGGCAGCAGTACTTCCGGTTAAACTTACACAATGTACTAGAGGATGTGCAGCAAGAGCTTGTCCTACTACTTTTCCATCTCCATGAAGTACATTTACTACACCAGCAGGCACACCTGCTTTTATTAATAATTCTCCATATCTCGAAAGAGTTAATGGATTATATGTAGATGGTTTTATAATTACCGCATTACCCATTATAAGTGCGGAAGGTACTTTTTGCCCAAACAAATCGCAAGGGAAATTGAAAGGTATTATTGTGGCCACTACTCCTAATGGCTCCTGTACAGTATATTGAACCGTTTTTTCTTGCCCTGGTTCAATTCCAGCAGGAATATTTATACCATACATATGCTTTGCCCTTTCTACATATCCATGGACAAATATCTTCGTATTCCCAATTTCCGCGATTGCTTCTTTTATGGGTTTACCTGTTTCGTCAGATAAAAGTCTAGCTAAACTCTCTTTATTTTCTTCAACTAGATCAGCGAACTTATATAATATGTCGCCCCTTTCATGCATAGGCATTTTTGCCCATGCTTTTTGTGCTTCATGTGCTACTTTTACACATGCATCAACATCTTCTACTGTTGAATTTGGCACTGTATCGATTAATTCTCCGGTTGCTGGATTTATAACTTCTGTTGTGGCGCCATTACTAGCGTCTTTCCATTCTTTACCAATTAAATTTCTCATAACTATTTTTCAAATCCTGTAAAGGATAACATTAAACCTCCACATGAATTTCTTGAGTGTTCATTATATCCATATTCACCAAAAGTAAATATAGTTATAAATGGTACACCATTAGCTTCCTTGACTAAGTTTTTATGAACTTCTTCAAGTCTATCGCCAATTCCTATTTTACGTCCACCACAGTGAACAAAGAAATATGCAGCCGGATTGTCCATTTTTTTATTTAAATCCTTTAATGTATCTTTAGTGGCATCGATTAGACCATCTATTGAGGATTCCATTTGGATAATAGCAGTATTCTCTACTACTTTGTTACCAACACTAATTGTGTTGTCTTCGTTACCATTCATAGGGTGACGAATTAAAGTTAAATCTCCTATAGGATCTTTAACACCTAACGGCATTGTGATGCTAGCTGTTAAAAGATTCATTCCATATAAATCTTTAACATTTTGGTTTGTCCATTCAGCATACTTTTTAAGTGCTGGGACACCATCGATTTCAACTATTTTTCTATCCCCTTCTACCTTAGTTACTATACCAACATTCTCACTTTCCTTGTAAGCGCCAGTATATACTGTTTTGATATCTTCGGGACATTCAGTAAAGAAGAATGCTACTGCTACACCATCTGAAAAACATTTGTCATCACAAAATATTTTCCATTCGCCCGCTAATGTATCATCAGCAGCTGATCCTCCAAAGAAAGGTACATCTCCGATAACATCTTGGATACCTTTTACATAGTATTCCTCCTCTTTAGGTGATGCTACCATATAATAGTATGATGGAGCATAACCTGCACCTATTTTTTCTAAGGCTTCTTGAGCTACCTTTCGCCCAGTTTCTCTAGCTCCCCCTTTTTGAAGTTCGCTAGCAGCAACGCTAACTTCTAGATCATTATCTTCTAGAGTTAGCATTCCTGCAAATCCATTCTCAGAACTTATTATTCCATCAGGGACAATTATTTTTTCTGAGGATGTACATCCGATAACAGGAATATCTCCCATTTCAGACTTAATTCCTTTTATTACTTCTTTTTGGTTATATTTAACCGAAGTATATAACATTCCGATTTTTGGGTTTTTTACACTTTTTTTTGCTTTTTTTCCTGTCTCGACACCAGCCTCAAAAGCAGAAATCTGTGTACTATAACTTACATTAGATTTCATAAGTCCCTCCTATTATATTTATTCTTTTAATTATTAATTACAATTATCTAACTATTCTGAAAATTTAAAATTCTTAAATTTTTAGATTAGTTAATAGTTCTTTCAAGAATATATTATTATCTACTTTCCCCTTTTTCTCACTACAATCACACATTTTTTTGGGATTCAAATAATATATTCTTAAACCCTCATTGGGTATTTATTATTAATTATAATGAATGCACTCTGAATAATAAGTCTCTAATTCATTATTATACTAACCATACCGGCACGGTTATTATGACGTCTAATAACCATACTATTTTTTGCCCCAAATAGTAATCTTTTTCGTACCAATACTTTATAGCATTATTACTTATTCAATTTTTTATTCTTTTATTTTTTTAAATTTAATTTTCTATTTAATTAATCCTACGTCATTTCGGTCTCATATTCTTTATTTGAGTTGTATTTTAATGATGCCTATATAGAAGTCGCTATATAACATTATTAAATTACTTATTAATGATCAAGAAATCAATTAAAGTATATAGATATAATTACCATATATTCCCAGACGTTTAATCGGTATATATTCCTTCAACTTTATAATCATGAGAATATATTACCTATTTAGTGCACATATAAATAGACAGATACTAATCAATAATTATTCTAAAAAACAGATAATTGACATTTCTCAATACTATACCCATCTCTAAGATTTAATAAATTCATCATTAGCTTTCCTATTTACATAAGTACTCTTTGGTACTTAAAACTTCGACTATCGTCTACTAACCAATCCTATATATCTTAGTTTCCTATAAATATATAGGACTCAAATAGTTGCCTCAACTAAGGTCTTACTTTAGCTATCAACTCTTATGCTTTACTGCCCTCCTTCTAGTTTAATTATAACATCGCCAAATCGCTTAGCAATAAGTTGAAAAGTAATTTCTAAAATTAGACATTTTTTGTGACAAGTAGGGTATATCTATCTAATTTATTACTTTTACATATTATAAAATAACACATTATTTTTCGGGAAATATTTTTGAGTAAAAAAATAGGCCTAGAAAAATATTTCCCAGACCTATTTTAGTAAAATACTGTAAAATTTTAATTTTTTTGTTGCAATAAAAAAATAATACCTAAGTATTATTTTATTTATTTTCGATTCCATATTTACGATTGAATTTTTCAACACGTCCTGTCTTAGTTACAGTTCCTTGTTTACCAGTAAAGAATGGATGACATTGATTACAAACTTCAACATGAAGTTCTGGTTTTGTAGATTTAACTGTAAAAGTATTTCCACAAGCACATGTTACTTTAGTTTCAACATAATTTGGATGAATATCTTTTTTCATACTCTTAACTCCTTCCGCCATGACTTTTATAAGTCATAGTAACTTTTTGCTCCTATATTATAACAACATTTTATCTTATATGTCAACAATTAATCTCTTCTTTTTCCAAATAAATTAAGTAATTTTATAAATATATTAATAAAGTCTAAATATAAGTCTAGAGCGCCTAAAATAGCTAAGTTATCAGTACCGATACTAGCATATCTTTTTAACTTTTGCATATCATATGCAGTTATTCCCATAAACAAGATTAATCCTATCCATGATAGGAATAAATTTAGAGAAGGGGAATGTAAGAAAATATTTACTATTCCTAAAATAACAATTCCTAAAAGGGACATCATTATTATAGTTGAAAATCTAGTAAGATCTATTTTTGTTACTGCACCAACAAAGGCAAATAAACCAAATACTAGGGCAGCTACCATAAATAAAAATACAATTGAAGCCATCTCATATAATACAAATATACTTGAGAATGTTAATCCTGAAACAATTGAATATGCACAGAATAATAATTTTGCGGTAGTAGGTTCCATTTTATTAACACGAGCAGCTAATACTGTTACTATTACAAGTTCAGCAATTATTAATACATAAAAGAATCCAGTACCAAATACAAAGTCTATTATTGATTGTGTAGTTGCAGTTACATAAGCAGTTACAAATGTAATTAACAACCCAACAAACATCCATTTAAATACTTTTGATATAAATTTACTTTCCATATTTCTACCTCCTATATAATTATATCATAAATAAATAAAAAGAGTAGGGTGTTAGCCTACATCTTCAATTGATATAATTGCACCTACATTAGTAAGTTTTTCAATAATATTTTCATATCCTCTTAGGACATGTTCAACATTAGTAATTACAGATACTCCTTCTGCTTTTAATGCAGCTAAGATTAAACAAGCTCCAGCTCTTAAATCCGTTGCTTCTACTTTAGCTCCATGAAGATTAGAAGGTCCTGAAACAAATATTTTTCTTTCACTTATAGATATACAAGATCCCATAGTATTTAAATATGGTATATTTTTAAATCTATTTTCATAAATTGTTTCTTCAAGGACAGATTCTCCTAAACATTGAGTTAATAAAGGAGTAATAGGTTGTTGAAGATCAGTAGGGAATCCTGGATAACCTAAAGTCTTAATTCTAACTGGTTTTATATCTTTAGTTGCACTTACTTCAACATAATCATCACCAACTATCATATTTACACCCATCTCTTTTAATTTAGATAAAAGCATGTCTATATGACGAGGAATTATATTTTCGATACGTAATTTCTTACCAACTAAAGCACCTAAGATTACATAAGTACCTGCCTCTATACGATCAGGAATTACTTCTGTAAATCCTTTAGTTAATTTTTTTACACCTGTGATTGTTATTTTACTAGTACCAGCACCCTTAATATTAGCACCCATATTATTTAAGAAAGTAGCTACATTAACGATTTCTGGTTCTCTAGCAGCATTTTCAATTACTGTTACACCTTCTGCTTTAGCAGCTACTAACATAGTATTTATAGTAGCACCCACACTAGGCATATCTAGTAATATATTAGTTCCTTTTAATTTCTTAGCTGTTATTGTAAAACGGTTATCTTTTTCTACCACTTTTGCTCCTAAAGCTCTAAATCCTTTTAGAGTTTGATCAATAGGGCGAGCCCCAATACTACATCCTCCTGGAAAATACATTTCTACTTTCTTATATTTTCCTAATAGGGCAGACATAAAATAGTAGGAAGCTCTTAATTTACTTGATATCTTTTCTGGAATTTCCTTGTTTTTAATAGTCTTAGAGTCAATATATATTGAGCTACCATTTCTTTTAACTTTTGCTCCTAAATACTTTAATATCTCATTTAAAGCATCAATATCAGAGATATTAGGAACATTATCAATAACAACATCTTCATCACTTAAAAGGGCAGCAGGAATAAGTGCAACAGCACTATTCTTAGCACCGCTTATTTCAATACTTCCTTTTAAAGTATGATTTCCTTCAATTCTTATCTGTTTCATAACATCACGCTTTCTATTTTAATTATATAGTTTTTTTAAATAAAAGGCAAATATGTTTACAAAAAATAGTCATCAAAGATGACTATTTATGATAACTTTCATTTTTTAATATTTTAAAAGCACGATAGATTTGTTCTAATAGAATTACTCGGAATAATTGATGTGGAAATGTCATTTTAGAGAATGATAGGGGATAATTACTTAATTTTAAGATATTATCAGATAATCCACAAGATCCTCCAATTATAAAAGTTATATTTGAATTATTTATTAGAGTAGAATCAATTTTACTAGCAAATTCTTCGCTTGTTAACATGTTACCTTTGATTTCCATAGTAATTATATAATCTTTAGGATTAAGATGTTTTAAAATTAATTCTTCTTCCTTTTTCTTCATAATATCAATATTATCTGAATCATAGTCATCTACTTGGATAATTTCTAACTTAGTATATTTAGATAATCTTTTTTGATATTCCAAGATGGCTTCTGATAAATACTTTTCTTTTATTTTACCCACACATATAATCTTTATCATAATTCTATTACCTCTAATCTATCTTCTTGTTTAGCAACTAATAAGTTTTCAATATCTAGATTATCTTTAATATTATTATATGCAAGTACAGGGTCATTATTATCATGACTTATATGGGCAAGTACTACATACTTAGTTTTTCCACCCACAAAATTAGTTAAATAATAAAGACAATCTTTATTAGATATATGCCCACTATCACCTAAAACACGCATCTTTAAAGGATATGGTCTACTACAGTTCATAAGCATCTCAACATCATGATTACTTTCTAAAATGTAAGCACATCTATTTTTTAATACATCAAAATAATTTTTATTTATATAACCTGTATCGGTAATATATACTAAATCTTTATCATTATTAATAAAGATATATCCTTTGCATTCAGGAGTATCATGTGATAGTTTAATTGTTTTAATCTCTATTTCATCAATATTATAATTATCTTCAATAAATACATAATTATCTATATCCATATCTATCGCATCATAGATTTTTTTTGATAAGTAAATAGTAGGATTAACCTTATTAATAAATACTTTTAATCCTTGAATATGATCTTGGTGATTATGGGTAATAAAAATTCCTTCAATATCCTTTATATCAACATCGATTTCTTTTAGCTTTGTAGATAGATAAAGGAAATTCCTTCCTACATCTATTAGAAATTTATGATTATTAATTTCTATGTAAGTTGAATTCCCTTTTGATCCACTCGACAAAACACAAAATTTCATATTATCTGTAACCTCCTGGTGCATAGTAAGGATTTATATTACCTGTTAAACCACTTTGCCATGGAGCATAACCACGCCATAACTCATAGTGAAGGTGAGGTCCTGTTGCATCACCAGATCTACCCATGTAACCGATTAATTGGCCACGCGCTACGGTACTACCTGCTTTTAAACCTTTAACGAATCCAGACATATGAGCATATAAAGTATAATATCCATTGTTATGATTTATAACAATATAATATCCATATCCATTACCGCCACTTACTCTAGCTGGACTATAAGATGCTGTAGTTACTACACCATTATTAGCCGCATATATTGCAGTTCCGTATCCTACGTAAATATCGATAGCTTGGTGGAATGAAGATCTACCTTGAGTAGGATGATATCTCCATCCATATCCTGATGAAATACTATATCCAGGTTGAGTTGGCCACTTCCACCAGTTTAAACTTCCAACTGTTGAAACTCTATTAGTACCAACCATTATAATTCTATTAATTGCTGGTTCTAATTCAACAGTCTTAGTATTTTGGGCATAAGTAATTTCACCATTGATTTTTCTAATTATAGAAGTTACACGTGAAATACCATCCATACCTTGTTGTGAAACATATTCATCACCTATATTCATACTAGAATCATATACTTCTTGAATAGAGTATTTAACCTCTCTATCTTCAACATTTGTATATTCCGCTACAACGAATACTAGGGAATTTGGTTCAGCAAGGGATAATTCTTGCCCTGTGTATAATAAATTATCTTTAGAAGTTAAGGAAGAGTTTGAAATAAGTAGGGCTTCAACACCCATTTTATTATCTTCTGCTATCTTCTCTAATGTATCTCCTGTCTTTACGATATACTTCTTTTGTTCTTCTGTAGAACCAAATAGTAGATACTTAGATAATTTAATTGTATCTATAAATATTTCTTCTGTTACAGGAATTCTTAATTCTTTTACTAAGATTTCCTCTTGAATGTAGACATTATCTATATAGACACCTGTTGTAGTAATTTGATTTTGTGAATCACTTGCATAAGCTTCATACTCTTCAACACCTATATATGTCTTCATTGTATTATCTATAGCTTCTTTAAAAATCTCTTTAGAAGTCGTATAAACATATTTTTGTTCTATTTTACCTTCATCATTGGTACGTTTAATAGTAAAACGATATCCTTTAATAGTGAAAGGCTTTAATTTAGTTAACTTACGATAAACAGACTCTACCGAATCTAATTTATCATTATAAGTTAATATCCTCTTTATCTGAAGTCCATTTGGTGCGTACACCTTATCAACTTCATATTCTTCTTTAATATTTTTACCCTTATTATCTATGTACTTTTCAAGGGCATTTTTATCTTTAATAACACCCAACACTTCATCATCAAGATACACTTGATAGTAATAGTTAGGTATTTTAGTAATTTCTTTTTTATAACCTAATATACATACTATCCCACTTAAAATTATTATCGCTAATACTTCTAATAATTTTTTCATCTTTTTAATCTTTTACTTGATTTTTACTAGCTTCAATATCTTTGTTAACACAGTTAACAAATGTACTTGTATCTCTTTGGAAGATTAATGGGATAGTTCTTGTAGGTCCATTACGATGCTTAGCTACAATAAATTCACTTTCTGATACAGGATTCATATCAGAATCTTGACGTTTATAGTAATCATCACGATATAAGAACGCTACAATATCGGCATCTTGTTCGATAGATCCTGATTCACGTAAGTCAGATAACATTGGTCTCTTATCTTCTCTTGCTTCAACACCACGCGATAATTGTGCTAATGTTACTACAGGAACTCCTAATTCCATAGCAAGTGTTTTAAGTGAACGAGAAATTTCAGAAACTTCTTGTTGTCTATTACCACGATATTTTTCAGAACCTTGAATTAATGTTAAGTAGTCGATTACGATTAAAGCAAGGCCATCAGGTTGACTTGCTAAACGACGACATTTAGCTTTAATTTCGGCAATTGTCATACCGGCAGTATCATCAATAAAGATTTTTGTATCAGCTAAACGGCTAATTGCTTCATTAACTCTTTTCCAATCATCATTTTCAAGATAACCGTTTCTTAATTTATTTTGTTTAATTTGCCCAACACTTGATAACATACGCATTGCAAGTTGCTCAGCAGGCATTTCCATGTTGAATAGGGCAATTGCTTTATCTTGACTCATAGCAGCATTTACTACTAAATTTAACGCAAATGCAGTTTTACCCATAGCTGGACGAGCAGCTATAATAATTAATTCATTTGGATGTAAGCCACTAGTTAATTTATCTATATCATAGAAACCTGTTGTTAAACCAGTTATAGCACCTTTATTTTGGGCTAATTTTTCTAAGTCAGATTGTGTTTTAAATAAAACATCTTGAATACTTCTAAATTCTGAACCTTTTCGTGTTTTAACAACATTTAAGATTTTCTTCTCGGCATCATCTAATACTTCATTAATATTTTCTTTTGAAGCATAAGCATTTTCTGCTATATCAGATGCTTCTTTAATTAAACGACGTAGAATTGCCTTTTCATTAACAATTTTAATATATTCATCGACATTAGAAGCACTAGGAACTATTTCAATAAGTTCTCCTAAATACTTGGCTCCTCCTACATCTTTTAACCATTTTCTTTTATTTAACTCTGTTGTAACAGTTGTAATATCTATTGAAACATTATCCTCCATTAAATCTTTAATTACAGTAAATATTTTAGTATGGGCATCCATATAAAATAAATCACCAGTTAAATTTTCAACGGCTTTTTCAGAGGCATATTTCGATATTAACATTGAACCTAATACAGATTGTTCAGCCTCTATCTCGTGTGGTAATGTTTTTGTTTCCATGATATCACCTATCTTTCTTTTGTTAATTCAATTCTTAATACTGCGACTACTTGTTTATGAAGTTCAATCTTTACCTCATGAACTCCTAAAGAAGTAATGTCATTTTCTATTTTAATACATTTTTTATCAATATTTATATCTTTTTTAGCTAATTCATTAAAAATTTGTTTAGAACTGATAGATCCAAATACTCTATCTTGTGCTCCAGTCTTAACTTTAAAAGATAATTTTGTTTTTTCAATCTTCGATTTTATTTCTTCACATTTTTTAATAAGTTCTTTTTCAGCTTCAGCTTTTTTCATATCTAAAGTTTCTTGATGTTTAACATTCCCTGATGTTGCTGCTACAGCATAACCATTCTTTATTAAAAAATTCATTCCATATCCATCTTTAACGGTCTTAATATCACCTTTTTTACCTTGACCCTTTAAATCCTTGATAAATATAACTTTCATAAAATCACCAACACTATTATACTATATTTTTACT
The DNA here is from genome assembly GCA_016282155.1 of Caryophanales bacterium. Classification (GTDB taxonomy): domain Bacteria; phylum Bacillota_I; class Bacilli_A; order RF39; family UBA660; genus RGIG4266. The sequence goes on from JAEEJY010000010.1 coordinate 34,520, forward strand.
AATAAGTCTTTTCTTTTACTGGTTTTGCAGATATTTTATATACGGTTAAATCTTCATCTTCAAAATATTTTTTATCTTGTATTTCATAATTTAATGATGGTCCAAAAAGAATTACTTCTTTTTGTGAATCATTACTTGAAACTTGAAGGTGGTATCTGCCATCAACATCTTTTACAACAACAGAATAGGGAACAACTAAACATGGTGTCCCTTTAGGAATATCAATACTAAGAAGAGAGTTCTTCTTACCAGGTACATAAAAATTATCTGTTACAGCTACATCCGTTGTAGTTGAAACTAAACTATTTTTAAAGATAACATCCAAATCACTATTGGCTGAAACCATTCTATATACACGCATATCATAAGGAATAGTAAGTTTTCCCTCAATTGAAAATAAAATTTCTCTTACATTTTTAATACTCTTTAAAAATTTCTCATAGTCTGAAAAATCTACTATACTAAAAACACTGAAACGCATGAAAGAATTAATTGGGTCTATAACATAACTTCTATATTCCTCAAAAAATTTTTTATATTTTTCATATTTATATGCGTTATTTAAAATTTCATCTAAATTATTAATAAATATAAATAATTTAGATTTATATATCATTAAAGCATTCTTTTCCATATCTGATAAATTTTTATATTGCTCTAATAAGGTCATTTTACTTTTTTCGCTAAATCACTAATCTTTTTAAAGCGATGGTATAAACCGGATTTAGTTATTTCCTTTCCTGTCTCAAGACTTATTATTTCACTTAATTCAACTAAAGAAGCTTCAGGATATTTAAGACGATAAATAGCTACTTCTTTTACTTTATCATCAAGTAAATCTAAACCACCAATACTCTTAATTTTTTCTATTTCTTCTATTTGACGATTTGCTGTTTCTATCATTTTATCAACATTTGCTTGTTCCATATTATTAAGACGATTAGTCATATTTTTATGATCACGATATATTCTTATATCTTCATAATATAATACAGCTTCAGGAGCATTAATAATTCTTAGAAAATCCCCAATTTTCTCTGCTTCTTTAATATATATCATATATTTATTTTCTCTTTTAATATATTTACTATTTAGATAAAACTCATTTAAACTTTTTACTATAAACTTAGCATATTCTTCATTATTAACATGAAATTCCAAATGATATCTTGATTTTTTAGGATCATTAATACTACCAGAAATGATAAATAAACCTCTTAAATAAGCACGCATAGTATCCATATCATCAATAATAAATTCTTTAGGAATACTAGCATCTTCAAAAATTGCTAGGGTAGATAGAATCTCACTAATATTACTATTTACTTCAAGGATATATATTAAATTCTTATTATAATTGTATCCTTTACGTACGGTTACTTTAGGATATACACCAAATTGATTACGAAATAAAGAGTATACTCTTCTTGCTACAGAAGCATTCTCCGTATCGATTTTTATTTGCTTATCATTATATATACTATTTATAACTACTGCGGATAATTCAGCTATATTCTCTGCTTGAATAGTTTCTAATTTACTAACTTCATTCTTTACTATACTTGTAAACGATGTCATTTATTAATTACCTCAGAGAAAATATAGAATGATAATTTTAATGTGTCATGTCTTATCATATCATTTTCAATTGAAACTAAATTATCAGAAACAATTTTAACTTTTAGCTTTTTTAGATTATCCTTATCAAATAATACTGGATCCTTTTGCTCTAAAGTTGCATATTTTTCAATAAGTTCATCTTTAATACGTCCATTATTAGCAATAACAACATCTATTTTTCTTTTACCTAAATATTTATTTAATGTTTTAACATGATCAGATACAGTAAAATTTTCTGTTTCACCAGGTTGTGTCATCATATTACATACATACATGATTTTTGCTTTACTTTTATCTATTTCTTTAACTAAATCTTTGCATAATAAGTTAGGAATTATACTTGTATATAAACTTCCCATACTTAAAATTATTAAATCTGCTTCTCTTATCGCTTTTAAAGCTGAATCTGATACTTTAGCTTTTTCTTTGTAATAAACTTCTTTAATACATTTATTAGCCTCAGTAATAAGATGTTCTCCTTCAATAATAGAACCATCATTCATTTTAGCTACTAGAGTTACACAATCTTCAGTTAATGGTATTACTCTACCTTTTAGGTTTAAAACTTTACCTAAAGCTTCAATACCATCAGCCATATTACCAGTTATGTTATTCATTGCAGTTAATAATAAATTACCTACAGCATGTCCGTTTAAATCACTAGTTGTATTAAAACGATAATTAATTAATTGCTCTACTAGAGGTTCAGTTTCCGCAAGAGAAACTAAAACTTTTCTTATATCTCCAACAGCAGGAGTATTAAACTCTTCTCTTAATCTTCCTGTACTTGAGCCATCATCACAAACAGAAACAATGGCAGAAATATCAACAGGGTACATCTTTAATCCTTTTAATAAAGATGATAGACCAGTTCCACCACCTAAAACCGCAACTTTCTTATTCATAACTAGCCTCCTTATAGTTTAAAAAAGCAATTATTCACAATTGCCTTTTGTTACTTCAAAATTTTCACTTGTTCCTACAGCACAATATTCTCCGTTAGTAATATTAGTTACTGTATATTTTTTAGTTGTCTTATTATATGTGATTGTTCCACCTTTAATCTCTTTTTTATTTTCGTACTCTAAAAGTGGTCCTGTTACATCAATAGGACTATCGGCAACAATAAAGTCATTATCAGCAATATAAAGTTTTGTAGCATCTATTATACCATATATTGTTTCTTTAAATAGTTTTTGTTTTGATTTTTCAACAGAATTCGAAATAATAGGAACTGTTATTAAACTTAATATTCCTAAAATTGTAATTACTGCTAAAACTTCTACTAATGTAAATCCTTTTTTCATATTATCACCTAAAATAATTATATCATAACAAAAAAGAGTATCCAAGATACTCTTAAAAATTTATTTGTGATGCTTCTGTTTGATTATACAACTTTTTGAATTTTGAACCTCTACCAAATATAAAGAATAGAAGTATTCCTAAAAGCACCATAACTATTGATACTAATTGGGCTGCTTTAAAATTACCAAGCATTAAACTATCTGTTCTTAAGAATTCGATAAAGAATCTTCCTACGCCATACCATATTAAATATAATGATAATGTTTGACCTATCTTATTATATTTTCTTCTTCGTAAGAATAGTAATAAAATAAAACCTATAAAGCACCAAATTGATTCATATAAGAAAGTAGGGAAGTAGTAATTACCATTAATACTCATACCTTTTATTATAAAATCAGGAGTTAATAACATCTTTAATGTTTTTAGTGATGTTACCGCTCCGTGACATTCACCATTAAAGAAGTTACCCCAACGTCCTATTGCTTGACCTAATAATAATCCAACCACAATAAAATCCATAATTAAAGCAGGGGGTACTTTATACTTTTTACAATAAATAATTGTAAATAGGGAACCAGCTATTATTCCTCCGTGGATAGCTAGACCACCTTCCCAAACTTTTAAAATACTTATTAAGTCATCACTATATAGATCCCAATTAAATGCTACATAATATAATCTAGCTCCTAAGACACTTATAATAATTGCCCAGAAAAAGAAATTAATTATAAAATCTTCTTCTATGTTAAATTTCTTAGTTTCTTTCATTATCACTAAGCCACCTAAAAGGATTCCTAAAAAAACACAGATAGAATACCAATATATTTTTATAATTCCTAAATCTAATAATACGGGATTCATATTATCCTTCCTTCCTTATAAGTGGTTCAACAATTAGTTTTTCTATTAAAATATTCATAGTAGAAATTAATATAGCTACTAATAAAGTCATCCATATGCCATTAACTTCAAAATGACTTCCCAAAATTAAATCAGTCAATTTTAAAATTATCACATTTACAAATGGATAAAATAGTCCCATTGTTAAACCTGTGATAGGTAAAGTCAACCAAACTATAATTGGTTTAACAGTCTTATTTAATAAATAAATTATGACAGCTACTACCAATCCCCATAGACCAAAATAAGAACTATCAATTTGAATTGTTTCTTTAAATACTAGCGAAACAATAGTTAATATTAAGGCATATTCAACCATATTAATTAACCAATCTACGAATAGATTTAATCTAAATTTATCTTTGTATTTTACTATTAGTCTCATTCTACATCTCCTAGTTTTAAGTATAACATAATTTAATAATATTTTAAATAGAAGAAGAAAAAAATAGTTTACGTAAAACTATTTTTTAAATGAACAATGCTTACATAATTCTTCTATTTTTTTGTTTTCTCTAAATCCTTTAATCATTTTTTGAGCTCTTTCTGAATTTAGTATTTCTTCAAGTGATTTTTCAAAAATATTACCTAAAGCTATTATACCTTCTGCATCTAAACAGCATGGCACTACTGTCCCATCACTTAAAATTCCTATATGAGACTTAAGTCCTAGGCATGTTCCTGTTAAATTATGACAATTATTGTCAAGAGAAGGCCAAATAAATTCATAGTCTTTATTTACGTATAAAGTATCATTAATTTTTATATTTAAATCACTATAAATTTTATCTTTAATTTCATTACTTAATTTATAATGCTCTACTAAATTATTAATTTGATAATTATTACTTCTATTAGTCTTAGATAATATCCAGTATCTATATACTAAATATATTTTTGAATTTTTATTAATATAATCTACAGCTTGAAATAAAGTTTTAAAATCATCATCTTTCTTATAAGAGTGAAGACTAATATTTATCTGACGAACAGTATTAGAATTACATATAACTTCTTTATACTTATTTAAATATGTTCCGTTAGTAGTTAAATTAACTTTAATTTTATTTACTCTACATATTTCTAAAATATCTTTAATATTAGAATGAAGTAATGGTTCACCCTTAATATGTAGATAAATATAATTTGTATATGGTTTAATCTTTTCTATAACTTCTTTAAATTCTGAAAGACTCATTTCTTTCTTTTTTCTTTTAGAGATAGAGCAGAAAGAACAATTCTTATTGCAAGAATTTGTTATTTCAACATAAATCTTTTTAAACATTATTTTCTCCTTGGAGTTCAAATAAGATGTCTCTTAATTCCATTGCTCTTTCAAAGTCTAATTCTTCAGCAGCCTTTTTCATTTCTGCTTCGACATTACTAATTATTTTTAATCTTTCTTCTTTAGTAATCTTATGATCTTCACTTACTATATCATCATTAAACTTAATAGTTTCTGGAATTTCTTTAATAATTGTTTTTGGTGTAATATTATGTTCTTTATTATATGCTTCTTGGATTTCGCGACGTCTTCTTGTTTCATCAATTGCTTCTTTCATTGAATCACTAATGCTATCAGCATACATAATTACTTTCCCACTTGCATTTCTTGCGGCACGTCCAATAGTTTGAATTAAACTACGTGTGCTTCTTAAGAAACCTTGCTTATCGGCATCCATAATAGCCACTAGAGATACTTCTGGAATGTCTAATCCTTCTCGTAGCAAGTTTATACCTACCAAAACATCATATTTTCCCATTCTTAAATCTTTAATTATTTTAAGTCTTTCAAGAGTTTTAACTTCACTATGTAGATAAGCCACTTTAACATTTAATTTCTTTAAGTATGTTGTTAATTCTTCAGCCATACGAATAGTTAAAGTTGTTATTAAGACTCTTTCATTCTTTTCACGACGAATATTTATTTCGTTTAATAAATCATCAATTTGTCCTTCAGTTTTTCTTACTTCGATAATAGGATCTAATAATCCTGTTGGACGAATAATTTGTTCTGTTACATGATCTACTTTAGATAATTCATAATCTCCTGGAGTAGCAGATATAAAGATAGCTGAATCTATTTTAGAATCAAATTCTTCATATTTTAATGGTCTATTATCTAAAGCACTAGGTAAACGGAATCCATAATCTACTAGGATAGATTTTCTAGCTTGGTCTCCATTATACATTCCACGAACTTGAGGTAGAGTAACATGAGATTCGTCTACTACTAAAAGGTAGTCATCACCAAAATAATCCATTAGAGTAGTAGGGGTTGCACCTTTTTCCTTCAATGCCATATGACGTGAATAGTTTTCTATTCCACGGCAGAAACCTGTTTCACTTAGCATCTCCAAATCATAATTAGTTCTTTCATTTAATCTTTGAAATTCTAATAATTTATTATTAGCTTTAAAGTAGGCTAAACGTTCTTCTAATTCTTTCTTAATATTAACGATAGCTTTTTGCATTTTTTCGTCACTAGTAACAAATAAGCTTGCTGGATAAAATACTATTGATTTTTTGCTAGCTGTAACTTGTCCTGTAACAGTATCAAATTCTACAATTCTATCTATCTCATCACCAAAGAATTCTACTCTTATTCCTTTTGTGTGTTGGCTAATAGGAACTACTTCAACAACATCTCCCTTAGCACGGAATGTCCCTCTTTTTAAATCAATATCATTTCTTTCATAAAGCATTTCTACTAATTTTTCTAATACTTCATTACGACTAATTTCTTGTCCGACAGTAAGTAAAAGCATTTTATTACGATACTCATCTACTTCACCAATACCATATATACAAGAAACAGAAGACACAACTATTGTATCTTTAAAGTTAAGTAGAGAAGCTGTTGCACTATGACGAAACTCATCTATTTCATCATTAATTGAAGCATCCTTTTCAATATATGTATCTGTTTTTGCTACATAAGCTTCAGGTTGATAATAGTCATAATATGATACAAAATATTCTACATGATTATTAGGAAATAGTTCTTTTAATTCCGCATATAATTGACCTGCTAAAGTTTTATTATGGGCTAATATCAAAGTTGGTTTATTAACTCTATTAATTACGTTTGCAATAGTAAAAGTTTTACCTGTTCCGGTAGCCCCTAGTAATACTTGATATTTTTTCTTTTCCTCAACACCCTTAACTAATTCATCTATAGCTTTAGGTTGATCACCACTAGGTTGATATTTTGATACTAAATTAAACATATTATCACCTCTCTTTAACTGGCAATATTATATCAAAAAAAGAGTAATATTACTCTTTTTTTAGTTATTTTCTATACTTTAAATATACAAATACTCTAAAATATGTATAAATACAGCTTAAGATTGTTGTAAATACATAAATTAATATTAAAGATCCTAAATATAGTTCATAAGAATATCCTAAATTAATATATTTAAACATAAATTCTTCTTTACCAAAATAATAAATTATTAAGATAATTATCATACTTCTTACGAATGCCTTTGTTATATTTAAAAGAACTTCAAGCATATAAAACATACTAATTTTGTTTATATTATTACCTTCAGCTAAATATATATTTATTTGACCTTCTTCTAATTTAATCTTCTTTTCAGCATAATTTAGAATGTATAAAACAGCTATAAGACCTAAGAATATTAAGATGATAGGATATAAGAAATTATACATTTCTACTTTTACCTCATCAAGTTCAACATATCTTTTTACATTTTCTTCTGCCCAACCTTTAGCTAAAATATTTTTTTCTGTTTCGGCTAAATTCTCATAACTATCAACAACAACATAATAACTTAAAGAATTTTCTTCTTCAAAATATTCTTTAAATAAGCTTGCCTTCATATAGCAAGTATTAAATGTATCAAGTTTTTCCTTAGGATCATAAGTACCAGCTACTCTAAACTTTTTATTTATTTCTTCACTGTCTAAATGCAATGGAATTTCAATATTTTTACTTAATACTTCCTCCGTATTCATTATATCATTCTTCTCAAGATTACCAGTACTTGCTTTAGTATCAGGGTAGAATGTAATAGGGCATACTAAAGTATAATTATTAATTTTAGAAAAACTTGTTCCTTCAATAATAGTAGGTAAATCTTGGTTAGGGACGGCTTTTAAAATGATATTTCCATCATAAATAGTATTCTTTAAATTTGTCTTAACCACTTTTTTTAAAGGAGTTTCTCCTACATCTTCTACTGTGGATAACTTTGATAAAACTTTTTTACCACCATCTTTATAATTCTTAGTTTTATCAACAATTAAAGTACGATAATCAATATTCTTATTTTTCTTAGCACTTATATAAGAACTGTAATTATTATAAGCAAAAATAAGTCCAAAAGACATTAAAAAACAAAAGCTAAATATCAGTACTAAATTTCTATTTTTCTCCTTAGTTTTTATTTTTTTTGTATATTCTATAAATTGTTTAATAGTCTTTATAACATTTTTTACTACTTGCATATTATCACCAACATTATTATAGCATAAAAAAAGAAAAAGTAGATTTCTCTACTTTTGAATTTTAAATATAACTTGGTAAATTGATTCAAAATCAATTTCTTCAGTGTTAACTACAAATCCAGCTTGCTCTAACTTCTTAGCACATTCTCTAACTGCATTGATTGCATCAGTTAAATTACGTTTAACTGGTTCTTGAACACCACCTAATGTAGGAACTGGCATATCATCTGAAGATACAGGTTGATTTATATTAACTGGCATTATTGAAGGTTCAACAAATGCTGGCATCTCTGTAGGTGCTGGAGTCTCTTCTGCTTGAGGAGCTACTGGTTCAACTGCAGGCATAACTGCATCCATACTATTTTGTGGTTCTACACTTTGAGTTGGTGTAGTATCAAAATTTGGTTGCATAAAGTCAAATACTGGAGCTTCTGCATTAGAATCAGCAATTGGTGTTGTAACTACTGGAGCTACATTATTTGCTGGGATTGTTGCAGGTTCTGCAGGTACTTCAGCTACAGGAGTAGGTACTGCTACTGGTTCTACAGCAGGCATTGCTACTTCTGGAGTAGTTACTACAGGTTCAACTGTAGGAATTGCTACTTCTGGAGTTGGTGCTACAGGTGCCTCAACTACTGGAGTTGGTGCAGCTGGTACAACTGGAGCCGCTTCTACTGGTGCTGCAGTTGGTGCTGGCACATCATCAAAACTGAAATTAAATATATCAGTTGAAGATTCTAATGGTTTTTGATCAGAAGGAAGTTTATCTTGACTATTTTCAAATGGATTTGCTTCTTCTTTCTCTTCTTCAATTGGTAAACTAAAGAATTTACCGTTTTCCATACTTACAGGTTCTTGTTCAACTTGAACAGGAGCTGGAGTAGGTACCTCTACTGGTTTTACAGTAGGAGTTAATAAAGATGCCATATCAGCTGCTGGCTTTTCAACATTGATATCTTGGGCATTATTTTCAATATTTGTAACATCCATGAACCCTGGATTAGTTGCAGGTACAACTGTACTAGTTGGATCTACATTTGCTACTACAGGTTCTACTGGAGCTTGTGGTTTAATTAATTCTTGAGCTGCGATTGGTTCATTTGTTGCTGCTAAAGCATCAAATGGAGCTGCAGTTGTTTGTGCATCTTGACTAAAAGGATCAAAATTCATATCCATATTTGTCATTCCTTCCTCTTTTTTATTCTTTCTTATTTCATCAAATGGATTTTTTACTTCTCCATCTTCCTCTGCTTCAATTACAATAGGAACAGGTTTTAACATTTTTTGAATTTCTTCATCTGTTTTTCTAACTGTTAATCTATTTTCAATAATCTTATTAAGCATTTCTACTTGCTTTGATTGATCTTGTAATCTTAACAATGATCTTGCATGTCTTTCAGAAATTTTTTCTTCTAAGACTGCTTCTTGTACTTCCTCAGCTAAATTAAGTAATCTTAACTTATTTGCAACAGTACTTTGAGTCTTACCTAATTTAACAGCAAGTTCTTCTTGTGTTAAATATCCCATATCTAGGATTTTTTTATAAGATATAGCTTCTTCAATTGGTGTTAAGTCTTTTCTTTGTACGTTTTCAATTAAAGCTACTTCAGCACTGTCTTTATCATTTAGATCAGTTACTATTGCAGGAATACTTCTTTTTCCTGCTAATAAGCTAGCCTTATATCTTCTTTCACCAGCTATAATCTCATATTTATCTCCCATTGCTCTTACAACAATAGGTTGTATAACTCCATGCTCTTTAATTGACTCAGCTAATTCATTAATTGAGTCTTCATTAAATTTAATACGGGGTTGAAATCTATTAGGCAATACGTCATTTAAATCTAGTTCTACAACTTTTTTTTCAACTTCCATATCTATCCCTCTATTCTTCTTATTATATTTTACTATAAACCAAAATAAAAGACAATAGATTTTGGGAAATATTTTTTAACCCTTATTTTATAAAGAAAAAAGAAGAATGATTCTTTTATAATCTCTTCTTCTTAATTTCAGCATATTTCCTGGGAAATAAATTATTATCTTTATTTTTTTCTATTTTTATGATGGTTCTTTGACCATTTTCATTAGGTAATTCAAACTCAATCTTACCAGTTATTTTAGAAAATAATTTACTAAGTGCATTTTTACTTTCATCTAGTTCGTCTGTAACATTAGCTTTCATCGCAATAAAGTTTCCATTAACTTTTGTCATTGGTATAGCATATTCTAATAAAACAGATAGATGGGCTACAGCACGAGCTGTAGTTATATCAAATTTATTTCTATTAACTTTTGCATATTCTTCACTACGAGCATGAACAGTTTCGATATTAGTTAGTCCTAATTCTTTAATTACTTCATTTAGAAACTTTATTCTTTTTTCTAAAGCATCTACTAAAGTCATCTTTATATTAGGAAAAGCTATTTTAATTACTAATCCTGGAAAACCAGCACCTGTTCCAATATCACACATAGTTTCAACTTTTGATAAATCAACTATTTTATTCATTGTTAATGAATCATAGAAGTGTTTTAAATATACATCTTCTTTTTTAGTAATGGCTGTTAAATTAATTTTTTCATTCCATTCAACTAATAATTCATAATATCTTTCTAATTGTTTTAGTTGATTTGCAGTTAACTCAATATTAATTTTTTTTAATTCTTCAATAAAATTATTTTCTGTCATATCGATACTCTTTCTTTAAATATATCATTAATATAGATATATCTGCAGGATTAACACCACTTATTCTTAAAGCCTGTCCTATAGAAGTAGGACGAACTTCATTTAATTTTTGCCTTGCTTCTGAAGCTATATTTTTAATTTTTGAATAATCTATATCTTCAGGGATTAATTTATTTTCTAAATCAACCATCTTTTCAGCTTCTTTTTTAGCTTTTACAATATATCCTTCATATTTAGCATTAATCTCAGCTTGATATTTAATTTCTTCATCATATGGTATTTCATAGAACTTTTCAATATCAGCCATAGATATTTCTGGTCTTTTTAATAAGTTATATAATGTTATACCATCTTTTAATTCTGTTGAATTAATACTTGCTAAATAATCATTTGTTTCTTTCTTAGGTGTTAATTTATTTTCTTTTAAATATTCAGTTAATTTTTCTATTTCTTCTATTTTTTTATTTAATTTATTATGTCTTTCTTCATCAATTAAACCAACTTGATATCCATATTCTCTTAAACGCAAATCAGCATTATCACTTCTTAAAAGTAATCTATATTCTGCGCGTGATGTTAATAAACGATATGGATCTCTTATTCCTTTATTTACTAAGTCATCAATTAATACTCCGATATAAGATTCATTTCTTTTTAAAATTAAAGGGTCTTTTCCTTCTATTTTTAATGATGCATTTATACCAGCTATTAATCCTTGTCCAGCAGCTTCTTCATATCCACTAGTACCATTTATTTGTCCGGCTGTAAATAAGTTTTCAATTACTTTATTTTCAAGAGATAATTTCATTTGAGTAGGGTATATAGCATCATATTCAATAGCATATGCATATTTTAATATTTTAGCATTTTCTAGTCCTGGTAAACTATGTACCATTTTTTCTTGAACATCATGTGGCATACTTGTTGAAAAACCTTGTAGATAAATTGTATTACCATAATTAGGATCTTCTTCAATTATACTTTCTGGTTCTAAGAATAATTGATGTCTTTCTTTATCTCTAAATCTTACTATTTTATCTTCAATTGAAGGACAGTATCTAGGTCCTACACCAGTTACATCATCAAGACCACCATACATACTAGCCTTAGATAAGTTATCTAAAATAATTTGATGAGTCTCTGGAGTTGTATAGATTAAATGACATGGAACTTGTTTTTCTAAATCATAAGGTCTATTGTCATCAAAACTAAAATATCTATATTCAAAATCTCCATTTTCTACTTTTGTTTTACTATAATCAATAGTATTCTTATCGATTCTTTGTGGAGTTCCTGTTTTTAATCTTATTATTTTTAAACCATATTTTTTTAAGTTATCACTTAAGTGCATACTAGGTCTTTCTCCATGAGGTCCTTCTCTATGACGAGTAGATCCAACCATAATATCAGCTTTTAAGTATGTTCCTGTTGTTAGGATAACTGCTTTTGAAGTTATTCTTGTTCCATCTTCTAAGATAATACCTTCTACTTTATTATCATTAATAATTAAATCTTCAACCATTCCTTCTAAGACAGTTAGATTTTCTTGTTTATATAATTCTTCTTGCATTAGTTTAGGATAAATATTCTTATCAGCTTGGGCTCTTAATGCTTGAACAGCAGGTCCCTTAGCACTGTTTAACATCTTGATTTGAATTTTACCTGCATCGGCACATTTACCCATTTGTCCACCTAAGGCATCAATTTCACGTACTACTATTCCTTTAGCACTACCACCAATTGATGGATTACATGGCATATCTGCTATATTATTTTTATTACCTGTTACTAATAATGTTTTATGTCCTATTCTTGCAGATGCTAAAGATGCCTCGCAACCAGCGTGACCTCCACCTACAACTATAATTTCATAATCCATATTATCACCTCTATTTTCCTAAACAAAATTGACTGAATAATTGATCTATTAATTCTTCTTGGTATGTTTCACCAATAATTTCTCCTAATTTACTCCAAGCTTCTTTAATATCTATTTCTACCATATCTACTGGTATATCACTTTCGATATTTTTATTTGCTTCCTCTAGTAAATTCTTAGCTTCTTCGATTAAAGCTATACTTCTTGCGTTAGAAAGATATGTCATATCTTCTACTTCTATTTCTTCTAAATTATATATTTCTTTTATTTTTGCTTTTAATTCATCAATACCTGTATCATTTAGAGCACTTATTTGTACTACATTCTTTATTCCTTCAGGTAAAGTTAATTTATTAGGTAAATCACTTTTATTTATTACAATAATATAATTCTTATCTTTTAATTTATCTAATATTTCTTTTTCACTATCAGATAATTCAGTATTATTATTTAATACATATAATATTAAATCTGAGTTATCTATTAATTCTAAGCTCTTTTTAACTCCTATACTTTCTACTAAGTTATCTGTTTCTCTAATTCCGGCCGTATCAATAATATTAAGAAGTAAACCATCTAAAGATATTTTTCCTTCTACAATATCACGAGTTGTTCCTTCAATATCTGTTACAATCGCTTTATCTTCATTTAATAATCTATTAAGTAAACTACTTTTACCTACATTAGGTTTTCCTATTATTGAAGTCTTAATACCATCATTAATTAAGATAGCATTATTACTATCATTTAAGATTTTATTTATTTTCTTCAATAAGTTATCCATCTTAGGACCAATATCTTTTGTTTTTAAATCAACAATATCTTCATATTCTGGATAATCTATATTTACTTCAATATTAGCAAGTATTTCAATAATATCTTGTCTTAATTCTTTAATTAAATTAGATGTCTTACCATTTAACTGATTAATTGCTAATTTATGACTTTTATCTGTTTTAGCATTAATAAGATCCATTACACCTTCTGCTTCTGTTAAATCTATACGTCCATTTAAGAAAGCTCTCTTTGTAAATTCCCCTGGTTCTGCTAAACGACAACCATTCTTTAATAATAATTTTAAAATATAATTAGTTGTTGAAATTCCTCCGTGAGCATTTATTTCTACTACATCTTCCATAGTAAATGTTCTGGGAGCCTTCATAACACTAATTAATACTTCATCGATTACATTATCTCCATCTACTATATAATCATAATTTATAGTATGAGATTCTACTTTATCTAATTTTTTTCTCTTTGTTATTCCATTAACTATTTTTATAGCATCTTTACCACTAACTCTTATTATTGAGATAGCTCCAACACCTAAAGCTGTTGAAATAGCAGTTATAGTATCGTTCATAAGTTCCTCCTTATTTTATTTTTTTAAATATCAAAGCTAATCCTACATATTTATATAACTGTTTAGGATGTTTGAATATTTCTAAAGAAGTAAACTTATCAACAATAGTTATTATCCAGCCCTCACAATATTTAGGAGGAGTTACAGTTAAAGGAAACATGTGTTTTTTTATTGAATCAGCTATTTTATTATTTATCATATTAGGAAAATAAATTTGCGAATTTATAAGCGCCTCAGTAGGGTGTATAAATCCATGCAGATTTTTTATTCCTTTTTTAGGATGAAGTTGCCAATCATCATAATAGAAGTCATGTAATAAACCAGCAATAGCTGCACTTCTATAATCTAACTTCATCTTTTTAGCAATCTTATATGAATAATATGAAACATAAAGACTGTGTGTATATACAGATCTATTTTCATGATGGTGATATTCTAAACGCTTTTGAAATTCAGGATGTTCTATAATTTCTTTTACAATATCATAATATTCATCATCGATTTTTCTAAATATTTTTTCTAAATCTTTAGTTTCATTCATAGATATCGCCCTTTCAATTGAATAATTATACACCAAAAAACTAAAAAAAAGAAGACTTTTTAGTCTTCTTTATAACTTATTACAACATAACGTTGAGGTTCTTCACCAAAGCTTTCAGTTGTTAAATTTTTAAAACCACTTACTATTTCATGCACTAATCTTCTTGAATATGAATTCATTGGATCTAATTTTGCATCTATTTTAGTATTTAATACTTCTTTAGCAATTCTTTTTACTTCTCTTTCTAAGCGTTTTTCTTTATTCATTTTATAACCTGCAGCATCAACATTAATTCTAATATTAAATCCTGTAGCGTTATTTAAAGCTTGATGTAAAAGTAATTGAATTGAATTTAATGTTTTTCCTTCTTTTCCTATTAATATAGGATTAGATTCACTTATTAACATTACACTATAACTTTTGTTATCTACTAATCTTATTTCAGTATTAACTTTTATATCCATAGCAAGCGCGATATTAATTATGTATTCTTTAATGAATTGCTTAACGTCTTCCTTATTTATATAAGTTAATTCATATTTTTTACCTTTAAATAATTTACCTGGAATTTCTTCGATTTTATAGAATACCTCATCCACATTAATACTGTTTAATAATTCTTGTTCTGATTTTCCTTCGATTTTATTTACGTCTATCATTTTTCTTGTCTCCTTTTTTAACATATTTAACATATAAATTTTGTAAAATTGTAAATGATGAGTTTGTTATCCAATATAAAGCAATCGCTGTTGATACAGAAAGTGATGCTGTACCAATCATTACTAAGGATATATTTCTCATTGTTTTCATTTGTTTTTCTTGTTCAGGTCCCATTGAAGCTCCTACATTAAGCTTAAATGAGAAATATGTTACGGCAAATACAAGTACTACTAAAATTAAATAATACCATTTACCTGCGGAAATTGCGATTAATGGTGTAACACCTAAATCATAGAATAAGAATTTTCCTTCAAATACTGCTGGTAATCTATATAAAGCTTCATAGAAAGCTAGGAATAATGGTAATTGAATAAATGAAAATAAACATCCAGCCGCAGGACTAATATTATATTTTTTATATAATAATGACATTTCTTGGGCTTTCATTACCATACTATTATTATCATTTTTTCCAGCATATTTCTTTTCTAATTTATCCATTTCTGGTTTTATTAATTTCATATTTTCAGATTGCATAGCAGCTTTCTTGGTGAAAGGCACTAATAATAATCTTATTAATAAAGTTGCTATTATAACAGCTAAACCAAAGTTTTTAACTAGATAACCAATTTTTAATACAAACCATGCTAATGGTTTAACAAATATAGTTGTCCATATTCCTTCATAACCACCGTGAGTAACTTTATAATTTTTACATTCAGGTAATTTTTTAATTTCAACTTTGTTTTCTACATATTTTTCAATAGTAGATTTTGCTGTTGGCTGACATAAGATATTAGCTACTAGGTTTTGACCTGTAACATCATTCTTAACAATTTTATTATCTTTATCTTTTAGGTTTTTACTACATCCTGTTAATAAAAAACACATTATAACAAGAAGTAATAATATTTTTTTCTTTTTCATGTTATGACTCCCTTATAAGTTTCAATTTTTTAAAATCATCAATTAATGAATTTTCTAATTCTTGATATGAAACGTTTAAAACTTCTTTCTTAAGAATTATTATAGCATTAAAAGTATTAATATAACTACATTTATCTATTATAGATCTAAGTCTTCTTTTATATAAATTTCTAATTACCGCATTTCCAATTTTCTTAGAAACAGATAATCCAAATCTATAATATTTTTGTTCTTCAACTCTTTCTATATATATATAGTAGTATTTTCCCCTATAAGATTTATTAGATTTTATTATTCTTTCAAAATCTTTACTTTCTTTTAAAACATTTATTTTTTTCATTTTATCACTCCAAGTAAAAAACCACCCTAGAGTGGCATTATTAATTAATGAGTTAAAACTTTACGACCTTTTCTTCTTCTTCTTTTAATTACGTTAGATTTAGCACGTGCTAAAAATCCAATAGTTTTAGCTTTTTTTCTATTATTTGGTTGGTATGTTCTTTTCATTCTTCTCCACCTCCTGGACTTTTATATTAATTGGTTGCTGCAATTAATTATATATAGAAAAGGCTTGTTTGTCAATTATATTTAAAGAAATGTGGAAAAAAACTCCTTTTTTTATTTCCACACCAAATTTATTTTTATAGTGGAAAATTTAGTCTTTATTTTGTTGCAAATTTTTCTATTTTCCACAATTTGTGTGGAAAACTTTTTTAACACATTCTTAAAACTTTTTTCCACCAGTTTTGTTAATAACTTTTTAATATCCATATTTTATAAGATAAAGTTTTCAACATCTCATTTTTTCTGGGAAATATATTTCCCGGTTTTTTCTTTATTTTTCAACACTTTTTTTGAATTTTTGTATTGGATTTTTTTAAAAAATAATGTACAATGAACTTAGGTGAAATAGGTGGTGATATTGTGGATTATGATGTTATATGGAATAAATTTCTAGATAAGTTAAAAAATGAAATTCAACCAATTAATTTTGAGACATGGTTTGAAGAAACTAAGCTTATTGAAATGAGTAATAATATTGCAAAAGTACAAGTCCCAATTCCACTTTGTAAAAGACAAATCAAAGAAGTATATGATGATTTAGTAACAAAATTATTTAATGAAGTAACGGAATCTAACTTTATAATGGAATATCTTACAGAAGATGAGATTGAAAATAATATTATTATTGATACTCAAACTGTAGGAATACCAAACAATAATAATTATTATGAAACAAATCTTGATCCTAAGTACAAATTTGATAATTTCTTACTTGGTAGATCTAATAAATTTGCTAGAGCTAATGCTTTAGGTGTTGCTGAAAGACCTGGACAATTATATAATCCACTATTTATTTATGGTCCTAGCGGTGTAGGTAAAACACACCTTATGCACGCAATAGGTAATTATATAACAAAAAATTCTAATGCTAAGGTATTATATGTAACTACAGAAAAGTTTGTTAATGATTTTCAAAAGATGTATCGTTTAAAGAAAGAAAATCCTAATGGTAGTTATGTAGATGAATTTAAAAATAAATATCGTAATGTTGATGTATTAATAATTGATGATATTCAATATTTTGAAACATCGCCAGGAACTCAACAAGAATTCTTTAATACATTTAATGAATTACACAGTAATAATAAACAAATTATTATTTCTTCCGATAGATCGCCTAACGATTTTAAAAAATTGGAAGAAAGACTTAAAACAAGATTCTCTTGGGGATTATCTGTGGATATCCTTCCACCTGATTTTGATTTAAGAATGAGTATTATCAACAGTAAAATTTCCGATGTACAAGTAGAATTTCCAGAAGATGTTAAAGAATATATTGCTGGTATATGTACAACAGATGTTAGAAATCTAGAAGGATGTATAACAAGAGTATTATCATATGCAGCCATTATGAATGGTTCTAATATTGATTTAGAGCTTGCCGAAGAAGCTTTAAATGGCTTTATTGGAAAACCTATTATCTCAAGAAATAAAATAAATCAAGTTCAACAATTAGTTGCTCAAAAATATAATATTTCCGTAGAAGACTTAAAAGGTAAGAAAAGAAAAGCTAATATAAGTTATCCACGTCAAATAGCTATGTATATATGTAGAGTTAAATTGGATGAACCTTTAGCTCGTATAGGTAGTGAATTTGGTGGAAAAGATCATACAACAGTTATGCACTCAGTTAATAAGATTACACAAGAAGTAAAAAGGGATAAACATTTAGAAGATGAAATAACTAAAATTGCTGTGCAAATTAAATAATGTTTAAAAGTTTTATTTAATAACTTTATTATCCACAGTAAAAATAAGCTATTAAGCCTTATAAAATAAGTAAATAGTAAAGTTATACACATTTTCCACAGTAATAATAATAATTAATATATAAAAAGGAGAAATAAATATGAAAATAAAAATTAAACAAAATGTTTTAATGGAACATCTTAATTACGCAATAAAAGGTATTTCAACTAAAAATATAATTCCTATATTAAACTGTATAAAACTAGAGCTTAATAAAGATGGTTTATATTTATTAAGTACAGATAATGAAATAGCTATTAAAACTTTTATTGATAAAAAAGATATTGAAGATATTATTGAAACAGGCGATGTACTTGTTTCGGGTAAATTACTTTTTGAAATTATTAGAAAATTAGATAATGAAGTAATTACTATTGAAGAATTAATGGATTCTAAACTTAATATATATACTTCTAATTCATCATTTACTTTAAACTGTAATAATTCTAATGAATTTCCAGAACTTGAATTAGAAGAAAAAGAAAATCCTATTAAAATCAATCAAAAAGTATTTAGAACGTTAATTAATCAAACTATTTTTGCTACATCACAACAAGAATCAAGACCAGTACTTACAGGTATTAACTTTAAATTTAGTAAAGGTTTACTTGAATGTACAGCAACAGATTCATATAGATTAGCTAAGAAAAAAATAGAAATTAATAATGATGAAGAATTCAATATTATTATTCCTACTAAAAATTTAAATGAATTAGTAAGAATGTTTAATAATGATGAAGAAGATATTGAAATAAATATATTTGAAAATAAAGTAATATTTAAATTTGGAACTATCTTATTATTATCAAGAGTTATTAATGGTACTTATCCAGATACTTCTAAATTAATTCCTGAAAAATTCTCATTAACAGTTAAAATTAATTTAAGAAATTTCTATAACTCAATTGATAGAGCTTCATTATTAACAAATGAAAGTGAAAAAAATACTATTAAATTTGAAACTAGCAAAGATATAGCGACTATCTCTTCTAATATTCCTGAGATAGGAAATGTTGAAGAAAAAGTTAATATTGAAAAAGATAACGAAGAAGAATTAAAAATTGCGTTTAATTCTAAATACATGATGGATGCTTTAAAATCACTAGAATGTGAAGAAGTTTATGTAATGTTTAATGGTGATTTAAAACCGATTATTTTAAAGAATACTAATAGTGATGATTTAATTCAACTTATCGTTCCTATCAGAACTTATTAAAAATAACTTGAAAAAGTTATTTTTTTTGTGTAATTCGACACCGTTCGACACGATTCGACATCAAAAAGTGATATAAGAGAGGCAATTCTCATTATTTGAGATGTGGAAAGGAAGGATTTTATGCAAAATAGTTATGATTATGAGATTAATAAGGGAACACTTTGTCTTATTCAGGAAGGAGATAACAATACTAAAGTAATAGAAATAAATAATGAATACGAAGTAAGTAAAAACATTCACAAGATAATTGATGAAAGTTGTAGATCTTTTGGAAGTACTTTAAAAGGAAGAAATGAAGGAACTAAGAATTTAACAGGTATAAAATATAAAGCTCCAATTATAATATCTGAGTATTTATCTATTATAATGATACCTACCGGATCTACAAGAGGTAATATATGTCACTGGATATCTTTAAATAGTATAAAAAGAGTGGAAAAAGATGAAAATAACCTAGCTATTATCGAATTTATTAACGGTAAAAATGTAAGATTAGATGTTTCTTATTATGTTGTGGAAAACCAACTTGCTAAAGCTGTGAGATTAGACTATTGTTTAAAGAAAAAATATGCTTAAAAAGGGTAAAAAAACTTAATTTACCTTTTTTTTGCCCCTTATTTGTGTTATAATTATATTGTGTATAGGTATATGAAAAAAACCTAAAAATCAAAAAAAAGGCAAATAAAGCGAAAAAGTGGTGATTTTATGTTTTTGGAGCAACTAGACATTACTAATTTTAGAAATTATGATCGACTTCATCTTAAATTATCTAAAAACATAAATATTTTTTATGGAAAAAACGCTCAAGGTAAGACAAATATTCTTGAAAGCATTTATTATTTATCATTAGGTAAATCTTATCGAATAAAAGATGAAAGCCAAATAGTTAAATATAATAAAAAAACATTTAAAATTGAAGGAACTTTGAATAAAGATAATTATAAAAGTAAGTATTCAATAAAGTATTCAAATTTAAATAAAAAATATTATATAGATAATAATGAATATAAAAGACTATATGAATATATATCACACATAAATGTAGTTACTTTTACGCCTGAAGATTTAGAAATTTTAAAAGGTATACCTGATATTAGAAGAAGATATATAGATAATGAATTAAGTCAATTATATAACCTATATTATAGAGTTTCCTTAGAATATAAGAAGATTCTTAAAATGCGTAATGATTTACTAAAAGAAGCAAATATAGGTAAGCAAATTGATATGAATTATTTTAATATCTTAACAGAATATCTTATTGATAAAGCTGTCTTTATATATAGAGCCCGTTTTAAATACATAAAGAAATTAAATGAGAAGATAGAATCTATATATAAAGATATTATTAAGTTAAATGGTTTTCATATTAATTATAAAACTCAACTTAAAGATGAGATGTTCACAAATGAAAGTATAAAGAAAGAATTAACTAATCTTTTTAAAAATAGTTTTAAACTAGAAAAAGAAAGTGGTTCGACTTTATATGGTCCTCATCGTGATGACTATGAATTTTATGTTGAAAATAACAATTTAAAATATTATGGATCACAAGGACAACAAAAACTCGCTATTTTAACTATCAAACTTGCCGAAATTTTAATTTTTAAGAGTCAGACAGATAATTATCCTATTTTGTTATTAGACGACTTATTTAGCGAATTTGATAGGGAAAAAATAAATAATATTCTTAATTATGTTAATAATGAAATGCAGGTAATAATAACTGCGACAGATATTAAGAATGTAAGTAAGAAAATAAAAGATGATGCGAAAATATTCTGTGTAAAAAATGGAATAGTTACAGAGAGATAGGTGGTATTATGAATAACGAACAACATTATGATGCATCAGATATTCAAGTATTAGAGGGACTTGAGGCTGTAAGAAAACGTCCTGGTATGTATATTGGTACTACAGATGTTAAGGGATTACACCATTTAGTATGGGAAATTGTAGATAACTCTATTGATGAAGCTTTAGCTGGATATTGTAATAGTATTGAAATAGTTATTAATAAAGATAATTCAGTTACAGTTAAAGATAATGGTCGTGGTATTCCAGTAGGAATCCATGCTAAAACAGGAATATCTACAGTTGAAACAGTTTATACAGTATTACATGCTGGTGGTAAATTTGGTGGCGGAGGATACAAAGTATCCGGAGGTCTTCATGGTGTAGGTGCTTCAGTAGTTAACGCTTTATCAAGTTGGGTTACTGTTGTAGTTTACAAAGATGGTAAAATCTACGAAACTAAATTTGCTAATGGTGGAAAAACGATTCAACCTTTAACAGTTATAGGTGAATGTGAACCTACAAGAACAGGTACAACTGTTACTTTTAAACCAGACGCTGAAATATTTGATACAGATATTTATGATTATGAAACATTAAAAGTAAGAACAAGAGAATTAGCTTTCTTAAATAAGGGATTATCTCTAACACTTCGTGATGATAGAGATGGTGAAGATACAACTGGTGAAACTTTCTTCTATGAAGGTGGTATTAGTGAGTATGTAAGATTTATTAATGCTAATAAGACTCCAGTTCATGAAGATATTATCCACTTAAATGGGGAAGAAGATAATGTTATGTTTGAAGTAGCATTACAATATAACACTGGATATAACGAAAATATATATTCATTTGTTAATAATATTAATACTCATGATGGTGGTACTCATGAAGAAGGTGTAAGAAGAGCTCTTACAAGAGTAATCAATAGTTATGCTCGTAAAAATGGTATTTTAAAAGATAAAGATGAATCTTTAACTGGTGAAGATGTTAAAGAAGGTTTAACAATGATTATTTCTTGTAAACATCCAAATCCACAATTTGAAGGACAAACTAAAGGTAGATTAGGAAACTCTGAAGTTAGAAAATTAGCTGATAATGTATTCTCTGAAGGATTTGAAAGATTCTTAATGGAAAATCCAGATGATGCTAAATTAATTATAAATAAGGCAATGTTAGCTTGTCGTGCTAGAAATGCTGCTAAAAGAGCTCGTGAAATTACAAGAAAGAGTGATTTACAACAAACAAGTTTCTTTGGTAAATTATCTGATTGTAAGAGTAAAGATCCAAGCGTTTCTGAAATATTTATCGTCGAAGGAGATTCTGCCGGTGGTAGTGCTAAATTAGGTAGAGATTCAATGACTCAAGCAATTCTTCCTTTAAGAGGTAAAATCTTAAATGTAGAAAAAGCAAGACTTGATAGAGCATTAGGTAATGAAGAAATTCGTACTATTATTACTGCTTTCGGTACAGGTATTGGTGAAGATTTTGATTTATCTAAATTAAGATATGACAAAATTATTATCATGACCGATGCCGATGTCGATGGATCACATATTAGAGTTTTATTATTAACTTTATTCTATCGTTTCTTTAAACCAATAGTAGAAGCTGGTCATATATATGCTGCTCAACCTCCACTATTTAGAATTACACATAATAAAACAAGAAAATATGTACTTGATGAAAAAGAAAAAGAAGCCTATTTAAATTCACTTAATGAAACAACAAGATCAAGAGCTGAAATAGCTCGTATGAAAGGTCTTGGTGAAATGGATGCTTCTGAGTTATATGAAACAACAATGGATATAAATAATCGTATATTAAGAAAGATAACTGTTGAAGATTGTGTTGCTGCTGATGCTATATTTGAAAAATTAATGGGTGAAGAAGTAGAACCAAGACGTGCATTTATTGAAGAAAATGCTCAATATGTTAAAAATCTTGATATTTAGGGGGTGAAAATATGGATGAAAAAGAAAATTTAGAAAATACAGTGGAAAACTCTGAATTTGGAGGAACTTTCCACGAAAGAGATAGTTTATCAATAAAGAATATCGTTGATGAAGTAAAAGATTCTTTTATAGATTATTCTATGAGTGTTATTACATCACGTGCTATTCCAGATTTAAGAGATGGTTTAAAGCCAGTACATAGAAGAATTCTATGGTCTATGTTTGAAGAAGGAAATACTCCTGATAAACCTCATAAGAAAAGTGCTACAACAGTAGGTTATGTTATGGGACATTACCATCCACATGGTGATAGTTCAATCTATGATGCAATGGTTAGACTTGCTCAAGATTTTAACCAACGTTATATGTTGGTAGATGGACATGGTAACTTTGGTAATATTGAAGGTGATGGAGCAGCCGCTTACCGTTATACAGAAGCAAGACTTGCAAAGATATCACTTGAAATGTTAAGAGATATTCGTAAAAATACGGTAGATATGATGCCTAACTTTGATGAAACAAGTCCAGAACCAACCGTACTTCCATCAAGAATACCTAATATCTTAGTAAATGGATCTATGGGTATTGCTGTAGGTATGGCTACTAATATTCCACCACATAACTTAGGTGAAGTTATCGATGGATGTATTGCTTACATTGATAATCCTGAAATTGATACTTTAGGATTAATGGAATATATTAAAGGACCTGATTTTCCAACAGGTGGTATAATTCTTGGTAATTCAGGAATTAAAAAAGCTTATGAAACAGGTAGAGGTTCTATTACATTACGTAGTAGAGCAACTATTGAAGAACATGATGGACATCAACAAATTATAATTACTGAAGTTCCATATGGCGTTAATACTGCTGATTTAAAAAATAAGGTAGCAGAATTAGTTCATGAAAAAGTAATTGAAGGTATATCTGACTACCATACTGATTTAAAAAATGGTGTTAAAATTACAATTACATTAAAGAGAGATGCTAATGCCCAAGTTGTATTAAATAATCTTTATAAACATACTAACTTCCAAATAAGTTATGGTATTATCTTCCTTGTAATAGATATGGGTACACCAAAGACTTTAGGAATCAAAGATATAATTGCTAAGTATATTGATCATCAAAAAGAAGTAGTTATCCGTCGTTCAAGATTTGATTTAAATAAAGCTGAAGAAAGAGTTCATATCTTAGAAGGTTATAAGATAGCTCAAGATAATATTGATGAGGTAATTAGAATTATTAAAACAGCTGAAACTGACCAAGAAGCTAAACAACAATTAATGAGTAAATTTGGTCTTTCAGAAATTCAAACTGAAGCAATATTAGAATTAAAATTAAGAAGATTAACAGGTCTAGAAAGATCTAAGATTGAAGCAGAATTACTTGAATTATCTAAGTTAATTGAGGAATTAAAAGCAATTTTAGCTTCAGAAGCAAAAGTATTAGAAATAGTTAAACGCGAATTATTGGAAATTAGAGATAAGTACGCAGATGAAAGAAGAACAGCTATTGATATGACAGCTATTGAATATATTGAAGATGAATCTTTAATTCCAAATGAAGAAGCAATAATAACAATAACTGAAAAAGGTTATATTAAGAGAGTTTTAAATGATACATATAAAACACAAAATCGTGGTGGTGTAGGAGTTAAAGGTATGACTACTAACGAAGAAGATTTTGTTAAATATATGATTCCAATTAAGACTCATGATTATCTATTATTCTTTACTACAAAAGGAAAAGTATATAGAATAAAAGGATATGAAGTACCTGAATACAGTAGACAATCTAAAGGATTACCTTTAATTAACTTACTTGCAATCGATAAAGATGAAGATGTAACAGCTGTATTAAAGGTTGAAAAAGAAGAAAAGAATGAATTTATTGTACTTTGTACGCAAAATGGTTTAATTAAGAGAACTGACTTATCAGAATTCGATAGTATTAGAACAAATGGTAAGATAGCTATAACATTAAAAGAGGATGATGTATTATTATCAGCTAAGAAGTCTGATGGTAATAAACAAATATTAATTGGTTCTTCTAATGGAAGAATGATTAGATTTGATGAATCTGAAATAAGAGTTATGGGTCGTACTGCTTCCGGTGTTCGTGGTATTGATGTTGGTGATGGTATTTGTATAGGATGTGAAGTTGCTGATAGCGATCAAGAAATCCTTGTTGTAACTGAAAATGGTTATGGTAAACGTACTATTATTGATTCATATAGACAAACACATAGAGGAAGTAAGGGAGTTAAAGCCTTAAATACTACAGAAAAGAATGGTAATATTGTTTCATTCAAGATTGTAGAAGGAAATGAAGACCTTATGATTATTACAAATAGTGGTATGATGATTAGATTACCTCTAGATCAAATATCAAAAACGGGTCGTGTAGCTCAAGGTGTAAGACTTATTAATCTAAAAGATGACCAAAAAGTAAGTACAATTGCTATAGTAAATAAAGAAGATGAAGAAGAAAAGACTGAAGATGTTTCACGTGAAACATCAGAAGAATAATTTTCTTCTTTTCTTTTACAAAATGAGTAATAAAATTAAAAAATATACATGTTTCACGTGAAACGTATGGTAAAAATAATTAAATATATGAATGTTTCACGTGAAACATAAAATAATTTGCAAAAAAATCATAAATATTATATATTATCTTTGCACAACATTTATGCTTGAACCAGGTCAGATCTGGAAGGAAGCAGCCTTAAAGGTCTCTAAATGTGTGTGCTTTTTTGTTTTTGAGGTGATAATATGAATAAATATATGGAAATTGCTATAAAAGAAGCGGAAAAAGCATATAAAAAAGGTGAAGTTCCTGTCGGAGCAATAATTGTGAAAGACGGAAAAGTAATAGCAAAAGCGCATAATACTAAAGAAACAAAAAAATGTGCTGTTAACCATGCAGAAATATTATGTATAATAAAAGCTAGTAAAAAACTTAAAACATGGCATCTAGATGATTGTGAGATGTATGTTACATTAGAACCATGTATGATGTGTAGTGGTGCTATTGAACAAGCACGTTTAAATAAAGTTTATTATTCTACTACATCACCTAGTTTTGGAAATATCGAAAAAAGCGCCAATGTTTCACGTGAAACATATATAAAATTAGAAGATTCAAGAACTAAAAAAATGCTTCAAGAATTCTTTAAAACAAAAAGGAATTAGATAACTAATTCCTTTTATTTTCAATGGTTTTTTGATATAATTAATAGGTAGAGGTGGATAGATATGTACCAAGCATTATATAGAAAATATAGACCTACTAATTTTGAAAATGTTGTTGGTCAAGAAACAATCGTAAAAACATTAAAAAATGAAATAATTAACAATAAATTATCTCACGCATATCTTTTTACTGGACCTAGAGGAACAGGTAAAACTTCAATTGCAAAGATATTTGCTAAGACTATAAATTGCTTAGATCAAAAAAACGGTGTTCCTTGTGAAAAATGTGTAATATGTACACAAATTAATAATAAACAATTTACTGATATTATAGAAATAGATGCAGCATCTAATAATGGTGTTGATGAAATAAGAGAAATAAGAAATAAGGTTAATCTAGTACCAGGTGAAGGTAAATATAAAGTATATATAATTGATGAGGTTCATATGCTTACTACGGGCGCATTTAATGCTTTATTAAAGACACTTGAAGAACCACCAGCGCATATTATATTTATTTTAGCAACAACAGAACCACATAAAATACCTGAAACTATTCTTTCTAGATGTCAAAGATTTGATTTTAAGAGAATAGCAGATGCTTCTATCGTTGAAAGATTAAAATGTATTTGTAATGAAGAAAAAATAAGTGTGTCTGATGAAGCACTACTTGAAATTGCTCAAATATCTAATGGTGGAATGAGAGATTCAATTAGCTTATTAGATCAAGTAAATGCTTATAAAAATAGTGATATAACTGTAGAAGATGTTCATCAAGTAAATGGCTCTTTATCTAAAAAAGAACTAGATAAATTTATAAGCTATATCTTTGATAAAGATATAGAAAATATTCTAAAAGCGCTTGATGAATATGATAACAGTGGAAAAAATATAATTAAGGTAGTAGAAGAAATAACAAAAAAATTAAAAGATAATTTATATGATTCTATTACAGCAAATAATAATAAATATTCGGTAACAGATATAACTGAAATCCTTGATAGTATAAATAATAATCTTATAAATATAAAACAAGCTAATGATGCGAGATTAGCAATTGAACTTATGTTTATAAAGATATGTTATAAGAATAAGCAAGAAGATGTTAAACCTGTTAAAGAAGTAACTATTAAAAAGACAGTAACTATTGAAAAAAATAATAAAGTGGAAACAATTAAAGTTGAAGAAGCTAAACAAGAACCAGTTAAGGTTATAACCAATAAAGATAATTCGAATCTACTTGAGAGAATAGTAGAAAGAAGAATTGATAATACGCTAGCTCGATTTAAAAAATCTGAGTTTAAAAATATAAAAGAAAGTATTAAGCAATTAAATGATTATGTTACTGATCCGGAATTTGGAAGATATTCTTCGTTATTAATGGATGGTGAATTGAAAGCAGCCAGTGATGAATACTTATTATTTGTATATGATACAGAGAATTCATCAAAAATATTTAATAATGAACTTTATGATATTGAAAACTTTGTTGCAAAAATATTGCAACAAAAATATAAAGTAATTTCAGTACCAAAAATTTCCTGGGAAATAATCAAGAAAGATTTTAATTCTAAAAATAGAGAATTTTTATATGTACCAGAAGATTTTGATGTAAGAATGATTAATGATGATGGTGCTGAAACTTTTGATAATATATTTAATAATATAATAGAATACGAATAGGAGAATGAATATGAATATACAAGCTATAATGAAACAAGCACAAAAAATGCAAAAAGATATGATGACTGCAAAAGAGGAAATTGATAATATGGAATTTGAATCAACTAATTCTTTTGTAACAGTTAAAGGAAACGGAAAAAAAGAAATAACTAAAATAACTATTGATTCAGAATCTTTAGATAAAGATGATATAGAAATGTTAGAAGATATTATTTTAGTAGCTGTTAATGATTTAAATAAACAAGTAGATAAAGTAACTGAACAAAAAATGGGTAAATATACTCAAGGAATGCCAGGACTATTCTAATGAACTACCCTAAAAGCTTAAAGGATTTAATTGAATCTTTTAAAAAATTACCAGGTATAGGTGAAAAGTCTGCTGAAAGAATGGCTTTGGCTACATTAGAATTAGATCAAGAAATTCTTGATACTTTTTCTTCGTCACTAAAGTCGATTAAAGAAAAAATTAAGAAGTGTGAAGTTTGCCATAATTATTGTGAAGATGATAAATGTGAGATTTGTAAAAATGAAGGAAGAGATAAAACTACTATATGTGTAGTTGAAGAACCTAAGAATGTTATTCTATTTGAACGTGTTGGTTCATATAATGGTTTATATCATGTCCTTGATGGATTAATATCTCCACTTGAAGGAATAACTCCTGATCAAATAAATATTGATTCTTTGTTAAAAAGAATTGAAGATGGCAATGTCAAAGAAATTATCTTTGCTTTAAAACCTAGTATTGAAGGTGAAACGACAAGTTTATATATAAGTAAGCTTTTAGAAGGTAAAGATATTAAAATATCAAAAATTGCTCATGGTATACCTATGGGCGCAGAAATGGATTATTTAGATTCTCTAACATTAGAGATGGCTTTAGAGAATAGAAGTCAATTAAATAACTAGAGGTGATAAGCATGTTTGAAAAGTATTATAATGAGCAGCCAGTTGTATCTACGACTTTAATTAATGCGATAAACAATAATAAACTTTCACATGCTTATATTTTTGAAATTAATAACTATGTTAATTATTTAGATTATATTTATCAATTTGTTAAATATATTGTGTGTCCTAACGCTAAAGATGAAAATCATAATGAAGAAGAATGCCCAATATGTGCAGCAATAAATTCTAATAATTATGTTGAATTAAAATTTATTGATACTGATTTATTACAAATAAAAAAAGAACAGTTAATAGAACTTCAAAGAGAATTTAAAACTAAACCTATTGAAGGTAATAAAAAAATATACATAATTTTAAATGCTGAGAAGTTAAATAGTTCTTCTGCTAATACAATATTAAAGTTTTTAGAGGAACCTGAAGAAGGAATAATAGCTATTCTTATTACTCCTTCAAGATATATGGTTATGGATACCATTCTTTCTAGATGCCAAATAATTGCATTTAGTAAAATAGGTAAATCCAACTATGATATTGTAAAAAAAGTATTTTTAGATTTTTATAATGAATCAAGTATGAGTGTGGAAATTGAAGATGAAATAAAAAGTCTTATATCTAAATCAATTACATTTGCAAGAATGCTTGATGATCGAAAAAAAGATACTATTTTATTTTATAGTGATAAATTTGGTGATGTTTTAGGTTCACGTGAACAAGTTATTAAATTATTTAGTATTTTAAATGTTCTATATTATGATGTGTTGAAATATAAAATAGGAACTTCAATTCAGTATTTTAATGGATATGAAGAGGATATAAAATATTTGGCAAATTTAAATACTGTAGATGAATTGATAAACAAGATTCAGGAAGTTACAGATTTTAATAAAAAGATTAAATATAATGTGAATATAAATTTAGCAATAGATAAATTTATAATTAATCTAGGAGGAAAATAAATGATAGATGTTGTAAGTATTACATTTAATGATAAAGGTAAAGCATATTTTTTTAGTCCTAACAAATTAAATTTGAAGAATGGTTTAAATGTAGTCGTTGAAACTGAAAGAGGTTTACAATTTGGTACGGTTGTTGGTGAAATAACAAAAATTAATGAGAAGAAATTAAATTCTGCTTTAAAAAAAGTTATTAGAGTAGCAACTAAAAAGGATTATGAAAATAATAAGAAGAATATTGAAGACGCCAAAAGAGCAATTTCTAAATGTCGTGAATTAATTGAAAAATACAAGTTAAACATGAATGTTATGGATGCTTCATATACTTTAGATAGGGATCAACTAGTTTTTAGATTCTTATCAGATAATAGAGTAGACTTTAGAGATTTGGCTAAAGAATTAGCATCTATCTTCAAAACACGAATTGAACTTAGACAAATAGGCGTTAGAGATAAAGCTAAACAAGTAGGAGGAATTGGGATATGTGGAAGACCATTCTGCTGTTCTAAATTCTTGAGTGATTTTGATAGTGTTTCAATTAATATGGCTAAAAATCAAAATATTGCTTTAAATCCAAATAAAATTAATGGTGCTTGTGGTAGATTACTTTGCTGTTTAAAATATGAAAATGAAACTTATAAAGAATGTAAGAAAAATGCTCCGACAGTAGGAAAAAAGATTAAAGTAGATGGTGAAGAAGGTGTAGTAACTGCAGTTAGTGTTTTAGCTGGTAAATACCAAGTTACTTTATCGAATGGTACTGTTGTAGAAAAAGAGATTAAAAATGAAAATTAAAAATTACTTACTAGGATATCGAAATATGTATATCTATCAAGATACTGATATGTTTAATTTTTCATTAGACTCAGTACTTCTTCCTAATTTTGTAACAATCAATAAAAAAACAAAAAATATTATGGATATAGGATGTGGGAATGCTCCTATTCCTTTAATTCTTTCAACAAAAACAAATGCTAAGATTACAGGTGTAGAAATTCAAAAAGACTCGTATGAATTGGCAGTTGAATCAGTTAGGGTTAATAAATTAGAAAATCAAATTAGTATTATTAATGCCGATATAAATGAATTATATAAAGAGTTAGAATCTGATTCTATTGATACAATAACTTGTAATCCACCTTACTTTAAATATAAGGAAACATCTAATCTAAATGATAGTGATTATAAAACAATAGCGCGTCATGAATTAAAATTAGATATTGAAAGATTACTTAAAGTTGCGAGAAAACTCTTGAAAAATAATGGAAATATTGCTATAGTACATAGGCCGGAACGTTTAATTGAAATTATTGAATTAATGCGTAAGAATAATATTGAACCTAAAAAAGTTCAATTTGTTTATCCAGGTAAAGATAAAGAGGCCAATATATTATTAATTGAGGGTGTAAAAAATGGTAACCCAGGATTAAAAATATTAAGTCCGATATATTCTCATGATGAAAATGGAGAATATACTGATCAAATAAAAGAATACTTTGAAGGAAAGTGATAATATGTCACAAAAAAGTTATGATGGAAGTCCAACTTTATATTTAATACCAACTCCAGTAGGTAATATGGAAGATATTACTATGCGTGCAGTTAATACTTTAAAAGAAGTAGATGTCTTACTTTGTGAAGATACGCGAGTAACAGCGGAATTACTAAGTAAACTTGGTATTAAGAAGAAACTTATTCATTCTGATGATCATACAGAAAATGATTTAAAAGAAAAAGTTTTAAAGATGTTAGAAGATGGTATGAATATAGGTTTAGTTACTGATCGAGGTACACCTATAATAAGTGATCCAGGTTATAAGATAGTAGAGTTTGTAACAAACAATGGATATAATGTTGTTAGTTTACCAGGACCAACTGCTTTTGTACCTGCTTTAACAATGTCTGGATTAAATCCATCACCATTCTTATTCTATGGATTTTTAAATAGTAAAGTTACTAAAAGAGAAAAGGAACTTGAGAACTTAAAGAATTTAACTTATACAATTATTTTCTATGAAGCTCCACACCGTATTAAAGATATGCTTATTTCTTTAAAGAAAGTATTTGGTGATCGTAAGATTGCTTTATGCCGTGAAATAAGTAAAAGATATGAAGAAGCTTTAAGAGGAAAAATATCTGAGATAATAGAAGTAGTAGATACTTTAAAAGGTGAGATGGTTGTAGTAGTTGAAGGTAATACAACTTTAAAAGATTTTTCAAGTATGACTATTTTAGAACATATAAATTTATATCTAGAAGATGGTATGTCTGAAAAGGAAGCTATTAAAAAAGTTTCTGTTGAGAGAAACTTACCTAAATCTTTAGTATATAAAGAATATCATGTTAATGGAAAATAGGTGATAATATGAAGTTAATAGTAGGATTAGGAAATCCAGGTAAAGAATATGAAAATACGCGTCATAATATAGGCTTTATGGTAATTGATGAATATTTAAAAGAGAATAATATTACTAATTCAAAGGAAAAATTTAAAGGTATATATTATGAAACAAATATAAATGGGGAAAAAGTAATATTACTTAAGCCTCAAAAATATATGAATTTATCAGGAGAGGTTGTTAGAGAATATATTAATTTCTTTAAGATACCAACTGAAGATATATTAGTAATAAGTGATGATTTAGATATGGAACTAGGTAAAATTAAATTAAAATTATCTGGATCTTGTGGAGGTCATAATGGTCTTCGTGATATTGAAAAGAATATTGGTACACAAGACTATAAACGTTTAAAAATAGGAATTGCTAATAACAAATCAATAGATACTAAAGATTATGTTCTAGGACATATATCAAAGGAAGATTTAGAAGTACTTAATGAATCGATAAAAAAAGGTGCTAAAATCATTGAAGAATTTCCTGTTATTAGATTTGATAATATAATGAATAAATATAACTAATGATACATTTTGTATCATTTTTGCGTTGGAAGGAGGTAATAATATGAGTGTCTTTGATAACATTTTAAACGATGACGGTAAAGTATATACTGGGTTATCTGAAGAATTAAAAGCTATTAAAATATATAATACTTTTAAGAAACTAAATAAAAGTATTACTTTTGTTGCTAATTCTTTATATGAAGCAAATATGATGTATCAATACTTGCTTAATTATACGGATAAAGTATTATTATTTCCAATGGATGATTTCCTTGCTAGTGAAGCATTAGCAATATCTCCAGATTTAAAGATAACACGTATAGAAACAATAAAGCTTCTTAATGAAGGAGAATATATAGTTGTAACTAATTTAATGGGATACTTAAGATATTTACCTGATAAGAAAGAGTTTGAAAAAAGAAAGATTAATCTTGAAAAAGGTAAAGAGTACGATATTAAGAAGTTAGAAAAAGAATTATACAATTTAGGATATGTAAGAGAGACACTAGTTAATAAAACTGGTGATTTTGCCGTACGTGGATATGTTATAGATATATTCCCATTATTCTATGAAAAACCAATAAGAATAGAATTCTGGGGTGATGAGATTGATACAATTAAAGAGTTTAATGTTGATAATCAATTAACTACTAAACCTGTTGATAAACTAGAAATATATCCAATTACTGAATTTTTAGTAGATAAGGATGTAGATCAATTCGAAGTACCATATCGTGATATCTATAAATATACAGATGTTAAATCAATTAGTACATTTACTAATAATATAGTTATCTTTAATGATTATGAACAGTTAAAAAATAGTTGCGAAAATTTAGCAACTGAAATGTATAACTATACGGTAAGTTCAGAGTTACCTTCTGATACAAAATATATGAATGATTTCTTAGAAATTAAAATAGATAAGGAAATAGACTTTCCTAAATTTGATAAGAAAGATTCAGAAGATATTGATATAGATAATATTGATAAATTAGGTTTTACTGTGGAAAACTTAAAAGATAAATTAAAAGTTCTATCTAAAAAGTATAAGAATATAATTATATGTGCAAGTAATAGAATAACAGCTAATAAACTAATTGATTTATTAGGAGAAACAAATGTGATATTAACTAGCGAAGATAATATATATAATGATAGAGTAAATCTAATTATTAAGAAAATTAATAAAGGATTTATCTATGAAGGTGTACTATTTATATCAGATAATGATATATATGGAAATAGTGAAATACATCAATATAAAACAAGATTTAAATTAGGGACAAAAATAAAAGATTTAAATAAATTAAATCCTGGTGATTATGTTGTTCACTCATTATATGGTATTGGTATATATAGAGGACTTGCAACTCTAGAAAAGAACGGACTTAAAAAGGATTATTTATTAATCGAATACCGTGATGGCGATAAATTATATATTCCTGTTGAAAAAATAGAAATGATAAGCAAGTATTCTTCTAAGGAAGGATATGTACCAAAGATTAATAAATTAGGTTCTAATGAATGGG
This sequence comes from Caryophanales bacterium, assembly GCA_016282155.1. GTDB lineage: Bacteria > Bacillota_I > Bacilli_A > RF39 > UBA660 > RGIG4266. The sequence goes on from JAEEJY010000010.1 coordinate 69,349, forward strand.
AAAAAACTAAGTATCGTGCCAGAAAGAAGATTGAAGATATAGCTGGTGAACTACTTAAGTTATATGCTTTAAGAGAATCTACAAAAGGATATGCATTCCCTAAAGACGATGAACTACAACTAAGTTTTGAAAAAGAATTTAAATATGATGAAACATTGGATCAAATAAAGGTAGTAGAAGAAATTAAGAAAGATATGGAAAATTCTCATCCTATGGATAGATTATTATGTGGAGATGTAGGATATGGTAAAACAGAAGTTGCTTTTAGAGCAATCTTCAAAGCTATCCTAGGTGGTAAGCAAGCTGCTATCTTGTGTCCAACAACCATTCTTTCTTCCCAACACTTCCATAATGCGATTGAACGTTTCAAAAATTATGATATTAATATAGAATTACTTAATCGATTTGTCCCATTAAAAAAACAAAAAGAAGTATTAAAACGTTTAGAAAGTGGAAGTGTAGACTTATTAATTGGTACGCATAGAATTCTAGGTGACGATGTTAAATTCAAAGATTTAGGATTACTCGTAGTTGATGAAGAACAAAGATTTGGTGTTAAAAATAAAGAAAAAATTAAACAATATAAAAATAATATAGATGTTCTTACATTATCAGCAACACCAATTCCTCGTACACTTCAAATGTCGATATCTGGATTACGTAGCTTATCTTTAATTGAAACGCCACCTGTTGATAGATATCCTGTACAAACTTACGTTATCGCGGAAAATAAAAGTATTATAAGAGATGCTGTTTATAAAGAGTTATCACGTAAGGGACAATGTTTTATTCTATGCAATAATATTGATATGCTTGATAGCAAGAGAATTGAATTAGAAGAATTAGTACCTGATGCTCGTATTGGTATTGCGCATGGTAAGATGAGTAAGACTGAACTTGAAGATGTCATGCAAGACTTTGAAGATAAGAAGTTTGATGTCTTATTATGTACAACAATAATTGAAACAGGTATTGATATTCCTAATGTTAATACATTAATAATATATGATGCCGAAAATTTTGGACTATCGCAACTATACCAAATAAGGGGTCGTGTAGGTAGAACTAACAAGATAGCATATTGTTATTTAATGTATAATAAGAAAAAAGTTTTATCTGAAATCGCAGTTAAACGTTTGGAGGCAATTAAAGAATTCACGGAATTAGGTAGTGGTTTTGCAATTGCGATGCGTGATTTATCTATTCGTGGAGCTGGTGATATTCTAGGTAGTGAACAAGCTGGTTTTGTTGATACTATCGGTATTGAGTTATATATGGAAATGTTAAATAACGAAATTAATAGATTAAAAGGAATTCCAGTCGAAGAAGAGGAGGAATTTACTAAACCTATTATTGAAGTTGCGACCGCTATCTCAGATAATTATGTATCTGATGAGGAAGTTAAAATAGAAATTCATAAAAAGATAAATGAAATTGATTCTTTAGATAAATTAGAAAGCGTTAAGAAAGAACTAGAAGATCGCTTCGGCAAGATGGATGAAGATTTAATTATCTATATGTACGAAGAGTGGTTAGAAAAATTATCTACGAAACTAGATATAAAAAATATTCGTCAAACTAAAAATTCTATTGAGATAATGATTCCAGAAGTTATAGTTAAAAAACTTAATGTTCAAGATTTATTCTATGATGTTGTAAATTTATCGCGTATGTTTAGATTTGGTATGCGTGGTAAGAATCTTATTATTACACTCGATACGGTAAAATTAGAAAAACACTTTATATACTATTTGATAGATTTATATAATTTAATAGAAAAGAATTTCAAAGATTAATGAGTATTAAAGTTAGTTCTGTTAATGTACAAAATAGATATAAAGTAAAAAAATATGCTGGTGTAGTAGGTAATAATAATTATCATGAAAAATTATTAAATTATCTCGAAGACAATAAAATTGAGATTGCTGGCTTACAGGAAGTAACACCATTATGGGAAAATAAAATAAGAGATAGATTTAATGTTTCAGGTGAGTCAAGATTTAATATTTTATATAAGATTTTTCTTCCTCAGTTTGAAGAAAAAAATTCAGTGATAAGTAAACATTCCATCTTAAAATCTAAAACCTATCACTTACCACATTTTCCTTCGTTTCTTCCGAGAATAATTACTGTAAGTATTATAAGTATAGATAACGATGAATATGTGGTGTTTAATACTCATCTTGATTATAAAGATGAAAAGGTAAGATTTCGCGAGATAACTAAAATTTTAAAAATTATTGAAAAATATAAAAACTATCCTAATAAAATCTTTATGGGTGATTTAAATATGCCTACAACTAGTAAAGTATTTATCCATTTTTGTAAAGAGATGAACAAGAGAAATTTTACCTATGTTGATTATAAAGATACAACTCATAAAAAGAAGAAATATGCAATTGATCATATCTTTATATCTAATAATTTAAAAGTAGTAGATAAGAAAATATTTAAAGATGAAAAGTATAATTTTTCCGATCATTATCCTGTATATTTAGAAATAAAAAAAGAGATTAGTTAATAATCTCTTTTTTTTAAATGTAATCCATTAGAGTAGGAATAATTTGTTTCTTACGTGAAACTATTCCTGGTAAGAATTTAGCTTCTTCTAAATCCTCGCCGTAACACTCCTTAAATATTTTTTCAGAATTATCACTATATAAAATGTATGATCCATTATTGATAATGTCAGTTACAAATAGAGCAACAACATTATACTCATTATTAACAGCTACATCATTTAACATATTAATATATTCTTCTTTAATATTAAGGATATCTGTTGGACTTGTAGTTGAAACCTGTCCAATACCAACTCTTCTATTTTCAATATTAAATTTTTTAAAGTCAGTATATAAAATTTGTTCAGTAGTTTTACCAGCTAATGATGAACCAGCTTTAAACATTTCCATACCATAATCACGGTAGTTAACACCGGCTAACTTAGCTAAGTTTTCTACAGCTTCCTTATCTAAATCAGTAGTAGTTGGACTTGCAAATAATAAAGTATCAGAAATAATACCACTTAACATAAGTCCAGCTATTTCTTTAGGAATTGTAATTCTATTTTCTTTATACATTAAATAAAGAATAGTGTTAGTACTTCCTACAGGCATGTTTCGGAAGTTGATTGGTGCTGAAGTACCGATTGAACCAATTTTGTGGTGATCGATAATTTCAACGATATCAGCTTCTTCAAGGCCATCAACACTTTGTTCATATTCATTGTGGTCGACAAGAATAACTTGTTTCTTTATTTTAAATGCAGCATCAGCAAGTTTTACTGTTCCTAAGCATTTATTTTTATTATTAATAACAGGAAAGTAAGAATATTTAGTTTTATTTGCTGTATCAATGAAGTCATTAACTTCATCGTTTTCATTAAAACAAATAATATCTTCAGAATTCATAACTGCCGAGATAGGTTTACTTAAAGTAAACATACGAGCGGCATTAAATGTACTTAATTCTGTTTTTAAAATATTTACTTTATTTTTCTTAGCTATTTCTAAGTGTTCATCTTTAATACGACTACTACCTGTTAAGATAAGTAATTTAACTTTTTTCATAACAGCATATTCAATAATACTATGTCTATCACCAACTATTAATATATCGTTATTAGATAAATCAATATTTTCTATAAAAGTTGTACTTCTATATGAAGCAACTAAGACATTACCACTTATTTCATCATCAAATTTAAGAAGTTCTTTAGCATTAAGAACACTTTTAATATTTTCGTAAGTAGTAGATATTTCATCAACATTACCTGTGATTAAATCTTTTGAAATATCTTTCATTGAGGCTGTCCCCAAGAAATATTTGTCTTTATCAATTACAGGAACATTACTTATTGAATTCTTATTCATGTAATTGAATGCATCATATATAGGTGTATTGTCTTCAACAAAACAATTTTTTTCATATTTCAAATCTTTAATTTGTAAACGTACATCCTCTAATAATTTAGGAGTAGGAACTTTAAAATAATCTAAAACAAATTTTGTTTCATTATTAAGTTCTCCCAAAGTCATAGGTACAGTATTAAATCCTAATTCATTTTTTAAATGTGATAAAGCAATAGCTGCTGTGATTGAATCAGTATCAGGTTTACGGTGTCCAAAGACAAAAATCTTCTCCATGTGATCAACCCCTCCCACACAAATTATAGCATATTATCTTGTAAAATAATATAAAATTAAAAAATAACTTGAAGAAAAAATAAGAGTATGCTACAATATGCGTGATAAAAGTTTTGATGGAGAGAAAAATAAAATAGTTTTTTAGAGAGCCTAGGTAGGTGAAAGCTAGGTAAATGATTTTTATTTCGAATGGCTCCGGAACTGTTTCTCTGAATTTTTTAGGAGAAAACGTTAACCGCGTTAAGGATAAGAGATATATCGAAAGATATAAGTAAGGTGGTACCGCGACTTTTCGCCCTTATAGGGTGATAGTCGTTTTTTTATTTAGAAAGGGTGAAAATATGGAAGGATATGAAGGAAAATTTAAAGAATATAAGGATGATGTAAATAAATATTATATTTCTACAGCAATCGCTTATACATCAGGTAAACCACATATTGGTAATACTTATGAAATCGTATTAGCAGATGCTATCGCAAGATGGAGAAGATTAAGAGGATATGATGTTTATTTCCAAACTGGAACAGATGAACATGGAGAAAAAATCGAGTTAAAAGCTAAAGAAGCTGGAATAACTCCACAAGAATATGTTGATAAAGTATCTGGTGAAGTTAAAAAGATTTGGGATGTAATGAATACAAGTTATGATAAATTTGTACGTACTACAGACAAACAACACGAAGAAGTTGTTAAAAAAATCTTTAAGAAAATGTATGATAAGGGAGATATTTATTTAAGTAAATATGAAGGATATTACTGTACTCCTTGTGAATCATTCTTTACTGAAACTCAATTAGTTGATGGTAAATGTCCAGACTGTGGTAGAGAAGTTGAATTAAAAAGTGAAGAATCTTATTTCTTTAGACTATCTAGATATGAAGGAGATTTAATTCGTTATATTGGAGACCATCCAGAATTTATTCAACCAGAATCTCGTAAGAATGAAATGCTTAAGAATTTCTTAGAGCCAGGGTTAACTGATTTATGTGTTTCACGTACTTCATTTGACTGGGGTATTCCTGTAGACTTTGATCCTAAACATGTTGTATATGTTTGGTTAGATGCTTTAACTAATTACATAACTAATATAGGATATGATCCAGACGGAAGTAGTGAAGAGTTCTATAAATTATGGCCTGCTAACTTACATTTAATTGGTAAGGATATTGTAAGATTCCATACAATTTACTGGCCTTGTTTCTTGATGAGTTTAGATTTACCATTACCTAAACAAGTATTTGGACATCCTTGGTTAATTACTGGTGATGGAAAGATGAGTAAGTCAAAAGGTAATGTTATTTATGCTGATGATCTTGTTAAGCACTTTGGTGTTGATGCTGTAAGATACTACTTATTACATGAGATTCCTTATGGAGCTGACGGTGTATTAACTTATGAATTATTAATTGAAAAAATTAATAGTGATTTAGCTAACATCTTAGGTAACTTAGTAAATAGAACTATTTCAATGGTTAATAAATACTTTGACGGAACAGTTACAAACAAAGGACTATCAGATAAGTTAGATGATAGTATTGAATTTGAAGCTGATTCGTTAGCAGATAGAGTTTCTCGTCATATGTTACGTCTAGAAATAGGTGGTGCTCTTGATGAAATTATGTCTACTTTAAGAAAGAGTAATAAATATATAGATGAAACTACTCCATGGACTTTAGCTAAAGAAGAAGGTTTAAAACCAAGACTTGAAAGAGTTTTATATAACTTACTTGAAGCAATTAGAAGTTCTGCATATTGGTTACAACCATTTATGCCTGATACTGCTAAAGAAATTTGTCGCCAATTAAATATTAATATTGATGAAGCAAGTGAACCTATAGCTGAGTATCATGTAGGAATACCTTCACCATTATTCGAAAGAATAGATAAAGAAAAGAAAATGGAAGAAATAAATAATAGTAATTAGATTATACCTTGTGGTATAATCTTTTTTATGGAGATGATACTATGATGATAGATACACATTGTCATTTAGATATCGATGACTATAAAAATGTTGAAGAAGTAATTAAACATATGGATGGGAATATTATGATAGCTTCCGGATGTAATCTTGAAACAAGTAAAAGAGTAATTGAACTTGTAAACAAATATGATAATATCTACGGAACTATTGGGATTCATCCTAGTGAAGTGCAAGATATGAATGAAGAAGCTTTGAACTATATTTTTGAAAATGCGAAAAATTCGAAAATAGTTGGTATAGGCGAAATCGGTTTAGATTACCATTATGGTAAGGAAGATAGGGATTTACAAATAGAATATTTCTTAAAACAAATAGAACTAGCTAAGAAATTGAATAAGGTTATAGTTATCCACAGTAGAGATGCTCAAGAAGATACTTTAGAGATTTTAAAAAATAACTTAGGTGGATTAAAGGCAGTTCTTCATTGCTACGGATATTCATATGAAGCAAGCAAAGAATTTAAGAAACTAGGGGTTAAGTTTGGTATAGGTGGAGTCTTAACATTTAAAAATGGTGTTAAATTAAAGGAAGTAGTTGAGAAAAATGACCTAGATGATTTTGTTTTAGAAACAGATAGTCCTTACTTAGCACCTGAGCCATTTCGCGGTCAAAAAAATGAACCCTATAATGTTTTATATGTTGCTAAAGAAATAGCAAAAATAAAAAATATGACCCTTGAAGAAGTCTTAGAAAATACTACTAAAACAGCGATTAACTTGTTTGACTTAAAGTAGTATTAATGATATAATTTTAATAGTGAGGATATGAGGTGACACTATGAAAATTGTAATTATAAATTCATTAATTCGCGCTATAAGTGTACTTCTAGTTTCACTTGCTTCAATTGTTAATATAGGTGAAGTAAAAGAGAATAAAATTAATGTTAATAATTACGCAGCGAATAGATCGGCTTCAGTAGTAAGTACAGTTATTCCTGCTTCAGTTGAATACAAATATAATTACAAAATTCCAAGTGGTGTTACTAATGTTCTTAAGGAAGGACAAGACGGAATAGTTTATTCTGATACAACAGGGAATGTTTTAAAAACCTTAGTTCCAAAAATTAATAAAGTTGTTGAAGTTGGAACTGGTAAGTATGGTGAATATACTGGTATCGTTACTGGTTATGGCCCAGACTGTAAGACGTGTGATGGTAGAGGTTATGTAGCTTGTCCTACTAAAACAGGTAAATGGACTAATCTAAAAACAGATGGTGTTTACTATACTGATGAAAAATATGGTAAATTAAAAATATTAGCTGCTGACTTTAGAGAATTCCCTTGTGGAACAATAATGGAAGTAAGCAATAATGATTTGAGCGAACCAATTAAAGGTATTGTTTTAGATACAGGTTCGGCTATGCGATATGCTTATGAGCATGGATATATTCATATCGATGTTGCTCATGAAACAGAGGTTGGTTTAAGATTTAATACAAATAAAAATACAAAATTTAGTGTTAAGAGATGGGGATGGTAATATTTCCATCTTTTATTTAAACAATATGATATAATGAATACGGAAGTGATTTTATGGAATACTCACCAAAAATAATGCAAGATAATTTAGATAGAAATAACTTTAAATTCAAGAAAAATTTTGGTCAAAATTTTATTATAGATAAAAATGTAATTGATAATATAATTAGTAAGAGTGGCGTAGATAGTGACACTCTTGTAATTGAAATAGGTCCAGGCGCTGGATCTTTAAGTGCCGGTATCGCAAGTAAATGTGGAAATCTAGTTTGTTTTGAAATAGATAAAACATTAAAACCTATTCTTGAAGAAAACTTAAAAGAGTTTAATAATATTGAAATCATATTTGAAGATTTCTTAACAGCCGATGTTAATGAAGTTATAAAAAAGTATAATTATAAAAAAATATATGTAATAGCAAATTTGCCATATTACATCACAACACCAATTATAACTAAGATAATTGAGAAGAAAATTAACGTAGATAAAGTGGTAGTAATGGTTCAAAAAGAAGTAGGAGACCGCTTTAAAGCTAATCCTGGTAGTAAAGATTATAGTTCTTTATCTATCTTCCTAAAATATTACTTTGATGTATTTAAAATATTGGATGTAAGTCGTAATGTCTTTATGCCAAAACCTAACGTAGATAGTATTGTAGTTGAATTTGTAAAGACAAAAACAAAATTTGACGTCAAGAATGAAGAGTTTTTCTTTAAGTTAGTAAGAGATAGTTTTACTCAAAAGAGAAAGACTTTAAGAAACAATTTAAAAGCTTATGATTTAGATAAAATTAGTGAGGTTCTTGCTAAGTATAATTTTGATTTATCCGTAAGAGCAGAACAACTTCCTATAGGGATATTCATTGATATAGCGAATACTTTATGTTAATTAATGAAGCTTGGGATGTTCTTTTAGAAGAAGAATATAAAAAAGATTATTTTACAAAACTTATAAATTTTTTAGAAGAAGAATACAAAAAGGAAGTTATATATCCTGACAAAAATTATATATTTCGCGCATTTAAATGTGTCGATCCTAAAAATGTTAAAGTTGTAATTTTAGGACAAGATCCTTATCATGGTGAAGGAGAGGCAGAAGGCTTAGCTTTCTCAGTACCTGATGGCATAAAGATGCCTCCATCACTTCGTAATATATATAAGGAATTAAAAGAAGATTTAAATATTGAAAGAAATACAACCTCATTACTTGATTGGGCTAATCAGGGAGTATTTTTACTTAATACAATTTTAACAGTAAAAAAAGATACACCTTTATCGCACGAAAAAATAGGTTGGGATAAATTTACTGATGAGGTTATAAGAATAATTGATAAAAATAATACTAATACAGTATTTATCTTATGGGGTAATAATGCTCGTAAGAAAAGAGATTTAATAAAAAATAATTTTGTTATTGAAAGTGCTCATCCTTCACCTTTATCCGCAAGTAGAGGTTTCTTTGGAAGTAAGCCATTTTCAAAAACAAATGAATATTTAAAAAAGAATAAAATAGATGAAATTAGGTGGTAGTGTGGAAGAAGCATACAATTTTATTATGAATGATTTGAATTTAAAATATGGAGATACTGTTGTAGCTGCTATATCAGGTGGTCCTGATTCAATGGCTCTTCTTCATTTATTAATGCGTGTTAAATTAGCTATAAATATTAATTTAATATGTGCTCATGTTAATCATAATACAGGTAGAATTGGCCAAAAGGAAGAACAATTATATGTTGAAAAATTCTGTAAGATGAATGGTGTTACATTTGAAACAATGACTATTGAAAATTATGGTGATGATAATTTTGAGAATGAAGCACGTACAAAAAGATATAATTATTTTGAAAGCCTTATTCTTGATAATGATGCTAAGTATTTATTCACTGCGCATCATGGTGATGATTTAATTGAAACTATTCTTATGCGTATCGCTAGAGGTTCTACTCTAAGAGGATACAGTGGTTTTTCAAAAATAGTAGACCGTGGTAAATATAAAATTGTAAGACCTCTAATTGAATTAACAAAAGAAGATTTAATTAAATATAATAAAGCTCATAAGATTAAATATTTTATCGATAAAACTAATCTTGAAGATGTTCATACACGTAATAGATATCGTAAATATATCTTGCCTAAACTTAAAAATGAAGATCCTAATATTCATCAAAAGTTTTTAAAATATAGTAAGACATTACTTGAATATAATGATTATATTGATAAGTTAGTTGTTAAAAAGCTTAAGAATATTTATGTTAATAATGTTTTAAATATTCCTAAGTATTTAAAAGAAGAAAACCTAATTCAAACTAAGATTATTTATTATCTACTTGAACAAATCTACCAAGATGATTTAATGCTTATCACAGATAGACATGCCGAAATTATTCATGATGTAATATTATCAAACAAGGCTAATGTAAGAGTACACTTACCTAACAATATTCAAGCCGTTAAAGCTTATGATACTTTAGTATTTGTTAATATACCTGAAAAAAATAATGATTATGAGATTGAATTAATTGACTCTGTTAATTTACCTAATGGTAAAAACATTGAATTTGTTGATTCAATTAATCATAATACTAATTATGTATGTCGCTTAAACTCTTCTGAAGTTAAACTACCTCTTCATGTGCGTTCAAGAAGAGATGGCGATAAGATGAGTATTAAAGGAATGATCGGTAGTAAGAAGATCAATGACATATTTATTGATTCTAAGATTCCTACTAAGGAGAGAAATCTATGGCCTGTCGTTGTTGATAGTGATGAAAATATTGTTTGGTTACCAGGTTTAAAGAAGTCTAAATTTGATAAACCAAAAGAAGAAAAGTGTGATATAATACTTAGGTATTATTAAGGAGGAAGAAACATGCAAAGAAAAAATATCAAAAAAAGTCTCCTTCCATATATATTTTTGTTTTTAACAATAGTAAGTATTGCTTACTTTATGGAAGTATTTGATCGCAAAGTAAATGTTTTAAATTATAATGAATTTACAAAGGCATTAAATAATAATGAAGTTACAAAAGTAGTTATTACTCCAGAAAGAACTGCAGGAGTATATAAATTAACTGGTAAGATTAAAGGATATGAAGAAAATGAATCTTATTATGTAATAGTTCCTTTATCTGACGAGACTGTTTCAATGGTTTATAATGCTGCTGAAACTCAGAAGTTTACTTTAGTTACTAAAGAAGATCCAGGTTCAAGTACATTACTTCAATTTTTAGTAAATGTATTACCAACCTTATTATTAATAGGTGGAGCTTTATACTTCTTAACTAAACAAATGGGCGGCGCAAATAAATCGATGGATTTTGGAAGAAGTCGTGCTCGTTTAGATAATGGAAACAATAAAGTTACATTTAAAGATGTTGCTGGATTAACTGAGGAAAAAGAAGAAGTTAAGGAATTAATCGATTTCTTAAAGAGTCCAAAGAAATTCCAAGAAATGGGAGCTAGAATACCTAAGGGTGTATTATTATTTGGTCCTCCAGGAACAGGTAAAACTCTACTTGCTAAATCAGTAGCTGGTGAAGCTAATGTTCCATTCTATTTTATAAGTGGTTCAGAATTCGTTGAATTATTTGTAGGTGTAGGTGCTTCACGTGTTCGTGATATGTTTAAACAAGCTAAACAAACTGCGCCATGCTTAATTTTTATTGATGAAATTGATGCTGTAGGACGTCAAAGAGGTTCTGGTATTGGTGGAGGTCACGATGAACGTGAACAAACATTAAACCAATTACTTACTGAAATGGATGGTTTTGGAGCTAACGAAGGTATTATCGTTATTGCTGCAACTAATAGACCTGACGTACTTGACCCAGCATTATTAAGACCTGGTAGATTTGATAGACAAATTACTGTTAACTTACCAGACATTAAAGGTAGAGAAGAAATTCTTAATGTTCATGCTAAAGGCAAAAAGTTTGCTCCTCAAGTAAACTTTAAAAATATCGCTAAACGTACTGTTGGTATGAGTGGTGCTGATCTAGAAAACATGCTTAACGAAGCAGCTTTACTTGCTGTACGTAGAGGTAAAAAACAAATCTCTATGGCTGAAATAGATGAAGGACATGACCGTGTATTAATGGGACCTGCAAAAGTAACTCATAAATATACTGATCATGAAAAAAGAGTTGTTGCTTTCCATGAAGCAGGACATGCTGTTATGGGTATTAAATTAGATGGAGCTAATGAGGTTCAAAAAATTACTATTATTCCTCGTGGTGAAGCCGGTGGATACAACTTAATGCTTCCAAAAGAAGAAACATATTTATCTACTAAGACAGAACTTTTAGAAACAATATGTGGTTTATTAGGTGGACGTATCGCTGAAGAAATTGAATTTAATGAAATAACTACAGGAGCTCATAACGATTTTGAAAAAGCTACTAAGATTGCAAGATCAATGGTAACTGAATATGGTATGAGTGATTTAGGACCAGTTCAATTTGAACAACAACAAGGAAGTGTTTTCTTAGGAAGAGATTACAATAAATCACGTAATTTCTCTAGTCAAGTTGCTTTTGAAATTGATCAAGAGATGCGTAAGATAATTGATGAATGCTACAAGAAAACAACTAAGATTTTAAAAGAAAATAAAGATTTATTAAATTTAATTGCTACTACATTATTAGAAAACGAAACAATTACTAAAGAACAAATTGATTACTTAGTAAAGAATGGTTGCTTACCTGATGAAGATGGTGAAATAGACCAAAGTGATTTCAAAGAAGCTGGCATTGAAGATTTAACTCTAGAAGATTTAAAATCAATTGCTCGCGAAAAAGGAATCAAAGGTGTTTCTAAGATGACTAAGCAAGAATTAATTGATAAATTAAAGGAAGAGGAAAAATAATTTTTCCTCTTTTTATTTTTGTTAAATAAACCTACAAAAACATAATAAAATATGTTAAAATATATTATGTATAGAATGTTGGTGAAAATATGGGAAAAATAATAGCGTTAGTTAATCAAAAAGGTGGTGTTGGTAAAACAACATCAAGTATAAATTTAGCTGCATCGCTTGGTGTATTAAACAGAAAAGTTTTACTAGTAGATTTAGATCCACAAGGTAATAGTACGACAGGTTTAGGCGTAACAAAAAGTGAATATGTAAATAGTGTATATGAAATGATGCTTGATAAAGCAAGTTTAGATGAAACTATAATCAAAACTAAATTCAAGAATTTAAGTATTTTACCTGCGACAGTTAATTTAGCTGGTATTGATGCTGAATTAAGTGAATTAGCACGAAATGGATTGATTCCAAATAAAGGTGGTCAATTAAAAAAATATCTTGATGAAGCGGCAATTAAATTTGATTATGTAATTATCGATTGTCCTCCAAGTTTAGGTATTCTTACAACTAATGCCTTAACAGCTGCTAATTCAGTAATTATACCTGTTCAATGTGAATTCTTTGCTCTTGAGGGAATTGCACAACTTGTAAATACAATTTTATTAGCCCAAAAGAATTTAAATCCAAGCTTAGATATCGAGGGAGTTTTACTTACAATGTTAGATAGTAGAACATGTTTAGGACTTGAAGTAGTAGAAGACATAAGAGGATATTTTAAAGAAAGAGTATATGATACTATTATTCCTCGTTTAGTTAAATTATCAGAAGCTCCAAGTCATGGCAAACCTATAATATATTATGCACCACAAAATAGAGGTGCTGAAGCATATTTAAGCTTAGCTAAGGAAGTGATTACAAGAAATGGAAACTAGAAAAAGAGCTCTAGGTATGGGATTAGAGCAATTATTTAATAATGAAAATTTAGATTTATCTAGTATTGAAAAACAAATTTACGATGATGTTACAAAAGAAGAAATAATCGAAATTCCTTTAGAAGAATTAAGACCAAATCCTTATCAACCAAGAAAGAAATTTGATGATGAGAAATTAGGTGAATTAGCTGAATCAATAAAGGAACACGGTGTATTTCAACCTATTATTGTTAAGAAGAGTATTAAAGGATATGAAATCATCGCTGGTGAAAGAAGATTCCGTGCTTCTAAATTAGCAGGTCTTACTAAGATACCAGCAATTATCAGAAACTTTACTGATGAACAAATGATGGAAATAGCCTTACTTGAAAATCTTCAAAGAGAAAATTTAAATGCTATTGAAGAAGCTTTAGCTTATAAAGCAATGATTGAAAAATTAGCTTTAACGCAAGAAGCTCTTGCTAAAAAAGTTGGTAAAAGTAGAACTCATATAACTAATATCTTAGGGTTACTTAGATTACCTTTAGAAATTCAAAATATGATTGTTAAACAAGAATTATCAATGAGTCATGCAAGAATTCTTAGTAAATTAGAATCAAAAGAAGAAATGATCGAATTAGCTAATAAAATATTAGCTGAGAATTTACCAGTTCATGATGTTGAAAAAATCGCTGTTGACCCTGACTTACCAAAGAGGGTTAAAACAGAGAGAAAAGTAAAATCAGCAACTTCAGAATACAAATATGTTGAAGATTTAATGCGTGATAAGTTAGATACTAAAGTAAAAATTAAAGATAAGAAAATCGAAATTAGTTTCAGCAATGTTAATGATTTAAATAGAATTCTTGAAATTCTAGATATAAAGGAGTAATTTTATGGAAAAGTTTTTAAAAAAAGAAATTCTTGCTCCACTAATCATCATCCTTGTTGCTTACATTTTTTATAAGATTATAAAAGCAATTATTAAGAAAAGTTTTAAAATAGCTGCTAAACGCAGAGATGAGAGAAAAACAAAAACAATAATGATGTTATTTATTAATATCGTTAAAGTATTATTGTTTGTCATAGTAACAATAATGATACTAGATATATATGGTATAAATGTTAAATCTCTATTAGCATCATTAGGAGTTTTTGCTGCTGTAGCTGCTTTAGCAACTCAAGATTTATTGAAAGACTTTATAGCTGGAATTTCAATAATTCTTGAAAGTCAATATCGTATCGGTGATATCGTTACTATTGATGGTTTTAAAGGTGAAGTTATTTTCTTAAGTCTTAAGACTACTAAAATAGAATCTTACACTGGAGAAGTAAAAATTATTGCTAACCATAATATAAATAATGTTGTTAATCATAGTATTACAGATTCACTTGCAATAGTAGATGTATCTGTAGCATATGATTCAGATTTAGAAAAGGTAGAAAAAGTATTAATTGATTTAAGTAAGGACTTATCAACAAAGATTCCTGAACTAAAAGGTGATATTGAAGTTTTAGGAGTTCAAGAATTAGCTGATTCAGCAGTAGTATATCGTTTAACTGCTTTAACTGAGGCTATGCAACAACTTGGTGTCCAAAGACAAATATTAAAAGCAGTTAAGGTTGCCTTTGATAAAAATGGAATTGAAATCCCATTCCCACAAGTGGTGGTTCATAATGGATAAAGAATATAAATTAGGTAGTATAGTTACTATGAAAAAAGAACATCCATGTGGATCTAATGAATGGGAAATAGTTCGCTTAGGTGCGGATATAAAAATTAAATGTTTAAAATGTGGTAGATGTATCATGCTACCTAGAATTGAATTTAACAAGAAATTGAAAAAAGTAATAAGCCTATAGGAGGTATTATGTTTAAGTTTAAAAAAGGGAAGAAGAAACAATTTGGACCTGTTATTACGATGATAATTTTAACATTTATTATTATATTATTAAGTTTAATATTCTCATTATTTGGAATAACAGGAACAAGAACTGTAATTGCTGGTGATTCACTTGAGACATCTCTTATAACGGTTAAAAATGTTTTAACTAAAGAGGGATTTACATTTATGTTTACTAGTATTGTGGATAATTTTCAAAATTTCCGTCCACTAATATTATTAGTAATTTCACTTATCGCTATAAGTATAGGTGAAGCAAGTGGTTTATTTAAAGCAGTATTTAGAAAATTTAAAAGATTAAACCCTAAATTTCTAACTTTTTTAGTTTTATTAACGGGTATATTTAGTTCTTTCTTTGGCGAATATAGTTATATATTTTTACTTCCTTTAGTAGCTGTTATATATAAGGAAATAGGAAGAAAGCCTTTACTTGGAATCTTAACTATATTCCTTGGAATAACAATTGGCTATGGGACAGGATTAATATTCAATAATGAAGCTATAATTTTATCACATCTTTCTGAGCAAGCTGCTCGTGTTGATGTGGATAAGAATTTTACTTATAGCTTAACTGGTAATATGTCAATTATGATAGTCAGTACATTTATTATCGCTATCGTTGGCACATTTATCATTCATGGAGTTCTTGATAAAAAGATTCCAAAAAGCACATATGAAGAAACAGATGAATTAATCTACTCAAGAAAAGGTCTTTTATATAGTACGATAGCATTCTTTGTAATGTTATTTGCCGTTGTGTATATGATTGTTCCTCGTCTTCCAGGTTCTGGTATTTTACTTGGCGAAGGTGAATCGTATGTGGAAAGATTATTTAGTGATGCCTCACCATTTTATCAAGGATTCACATTTATAATTTTGTGGGTTATGATGATATGCGGATGTATATATGGATATATATCAGGTAATATTAAGAATAGTACAGATTATAGTGTAGCTATGTCTAAGAACTTTGAAGGTTTGGGATATGTATTTGTTTTACTATTCTTTGCATCACAATTAATAGGATTACTTGAATGGACAAATCTAGGAACTGTAATTGCAACCATTGTAGTTAATTTCATTAGTTCAATATCTTTGACAGGAATATTATTAATAATTGTATTCTTTATAAGTATTGTGTTAATGTCTATACTAATTCCTAGCGCAATTACAAAGTGGGAAATTGTTTCGCCATTATTAGTTCCATTAATGATGCGTTCAAATGTAACTCCTACATTTACACAGTTTGTATTTAGAGCAGCAGATAGTATCGGAAAGAGTTTTACTCCATTCTTTGCTTACTATATAATCACGCTTGCTTTCTTAGAAAAATATAATACAAAAGAGAATACTAAGATTACTGTTTTTGGTACATTACATACAATTTTACCAACAGTACTTCTATTTGCCTTATTATGGCTAGGTATTTTAGTTATTTGGTATGCAGTTGGTTTACCAACCGGTATCGGTATGCGACCAACATTCTAGATAGAGAAATCTATCTTTTTTGTTTCAAAAAAATATAGATATGTTATAATATGTTAGAAATGAGGGATAACTATGAGTTTAACAGCAGGTATAGTAGGATTACCAAATGTAGGTAAATCAACTTTATTTAATGCAATTACAAAGAAAAATATATTAGCTGCAAATTATCCTTTTGCAACTATTGATCCTAATGTTGGAGTTGTTACAGTTCCAGATAAGAGACTTGAATACTTAGAAAATTTATATATGCCTAAGAGCTTAGTTCCAACAGCATATGAATTTACTGATATTGCTGGTTTAGTAAAGGGAGCATCAAGTGGTGAAGGTTTAGGTAATAAATTTTTATCTCATATTAGAGATGTAGATGCAATCGTAGAAGTAGTAAGATGTTTTGAAGATAATAATATTATTCACGTAGAAAATACTGTTGATCCAATTCGTGATATTGAGATTATTAATCTTGAATTAATTTTAGCTGATGTTGAAGTGGTAGAAAATAGAATTGGAAAAATAGCTAAGAAAGCTCAATCCTCAAAAGATAAAGAATCATTAAAAGAATTAGCAGTCTTAGAAAAAGTAAAAGAAAATCTAATGAATAATATTTCTTTAAGAAATGTAGAATTTGATGAAGAAGAACTTAAAATATTAAAACCATTTAACTTTTTAACATTAAAACCAATTATTTATATGGCAAATATTTCCGAAGATGATTTAATTAGTGATGGAAATAAATATGTTGATATGGTAAGAGGATATGTTGAGGCAGAAAATTCTTCAGTTATTACAGTATGTGCTAAGATTGAGTCAGAGTTAAGTGAATTATCTGATGAAGATAAAGAAGAATTCTTAAAAGATCTTGGTATAAAGGAAAGCGGTCTTGATAAATTAATATATGCGACATACGATTTATTAGGATTAGCTACTTATTTTACAGCCGGTTCTGATGAATGTAGAGCTTGGACTTTTAAAAAGGGAATGAAAGCTCCTGAATGTGCGGGGATTATCCATACAGATTTTGAAAGAGGATTTATTCGCGCTGAAGTTATGAGCTTTGATGATTTGAAAGAATGTGGATCAGAATTAAAAGTAAAAGAAGCAGGGAAAATGCGTTTAGAAGGAAAAGAGTACGAAATGCAAGATGGTGACATTTGTCATTTTAGATTTAATGTTTAGAGCATTTGCTCTTTTTTTCTTTTTATTGTTTACAATACGAGATTTTTTTGCTATAATCTAAAGCGAGTAATTGATTTACTCCTTGCTTCTAACGAAGCCGAGAGACCATAAGGAGGTGTAAAAAATGAGAAATTATGAAATTATGTTTATTGTTAGACCAACTTTAACAGATGAAGAAATCAAAGCAGTTGGTAAAAACTTTGAAAAAGTTTTAACTGATAATGGTGCTAACGTTACTAATTTTAAAGAATTAGGTCAAAGAGAATTAGCTTACGAAATCAATGATTTTAAGACTGGATATTATTTCTTAATCAATTTAGAATCAAGTGATGATAAAGCAATCAAAGAATTCGATCGTCTTGCTTTAATTAGTAAAGATGTAGTACGTCACTTAATTACTAAATTAGAAGACTAAGAGGTGCGAAATGAATAGAGTTTGTTTAATCGGTAGATTAACTACAAAACCAGAATTAAGAAATTTACCTAGTGGTATTGCTACTACAAGATTTACTCTTGCAGTAAATCGTAATTTTAGTAATGCCCAAGGAGAAAGAGAAGCTGATTTTATTACTATCGTTGCTTGGAGAAATCAAGCTGAAAACATTTGTAAGTTTTTAGATAAAGGTAGTTTAGTATCAGTTGAAGGAAGAATTCAAACTGGAAGTTATGACGATAAAGACGGTAAGAGAGTTTATACAACTGAAGTTGTAGCTGATCAAGTAAATTTCCTTGAATCAAAATCTCAACGTAGTCAAAGTAGTTCAAGTCAATCAGTTGAAGAAGCTGCTCCAGTAAATAACGTTAGTGTTGATAATGATCCATTCGCTGATTTCGGAGATAGTGTTTCAATAGATGATAACTTCCTAGATTAATAAGGAGGATAATAAACATGGCAGAGTTTTATAAGAAAAAGAAAAAAATATGTCAAATGTGTGCAGGTAAAACTGTAGATTATAAAGATGTTGATATAATTAAAAAATATATAAGCGCAGATAAAGGTAAAATCTTACCAAGAAGAGTAACTGGCGCTTGTTCAAAACATCAAAGACATATTGCAAATGAAGTTAAAAAAGCAAGATTTATGGCTTTAATTCCATTTGTTAAATAATTATGGAAAAATAAAAACCATCATATTGATGGTTTTTTTATTTGCTTATTAAGAATGTTTTAATAGTTTCTGGTTTTTTACTGTGGAAAACTATATCATATATTAAATTAATAATTGGTATTTTAACTTTCTTGTTTCTAAGTAACTTATGAATTGATTTTAAAGTATATAATCCTTCAATAGTAGTACTATTAATATATTCAGTTATTTCTTTTTCTTTAGCACCACTACCAATTAAGTTACCGAAACTATAATTTCTACTTTTTATACTAGTACATGTTAAAAGTAGATCACCAAATCCGGCAAAAGATAAAATTGTTTTTCCGTTTCCACCTAATGCTTTAATTAAAGCCTTAATGTCATGTAAGGACTCAGTTATAAACATAGCTTGGGTTGATTCTGGTAGATTCATTCCACCTATCATACCTGAAGCTATCGCAATAACATTTTTTATTGAACTGCATATTTCAATTCCGATTACATCTGTAGTATCTCTTAATTTTAAAGTATCATTTTCTAAAGTATCATGAAGTAGTTTTCTAGTGTTTTTATTTTTACTAGCTAGTGATAGTCCAATAAGAACATTATTTGCAATATCAATAGCAAATGATGGACCAGCTATTACAGCTAGTTTTTTAGTTTTTATATGTTTAGTTATTACGTCACTAAGGAATAAACAAGTACCTTGCTCAATACCCTTAGAAGCAATACATATGTGTTGATTATTCTTTATATATTTAGCTAGTTCAATAGCAGTATCATTAACAAAACCAGCTGGTACTGCTACTACTATAAGATTAGCCCCTTTAACAGCTTCTTCAAGATTTGAAGTGATCTTAATATTTTTCGGAATTTTAATTCCTGGGAGAACTCTTTTGTTTTCTCTAGTTTTATTTAAAGTCATTTCCGCTTCTTTGAATTTTTCCCATAAAACTATCTCGTTTGATTTCTTTTTGTTGAACATAAGTGATAAGGCAATACCATACGCACCTGCACCTAAAATTGTGATTTTCATATTTACCTCTTTTCTAGTTTCTTCTAACATTATAACACATAAAAAATTTTTTGAAAAACTTAAAAAAATGCTTGTTTTTTAATATAAACTCTAGTATAATTGATTGTGTGTGGCATGCGAGGATGTGTGAGGTTGCCGATACACCAGGTTAAGTTGTAAAACAATTTAATTGAAAAAGTCGGGTTTTCACGCGGAGCAAGTCTATACTGGATATAGGCGAAAGGAGGATACCATATGTCTAAAACTAAAGTTCGTATCAAATTAAAAGCATTTGAACATAAAAGTTTAGATACTGCATGTGCAAAAATTGTAGATACAGTTAAAAGAACTGGTGGTCAAGTAAGTGGACCTGTACCACTACCAACAGAAGTTGAAAAGATCACTATCTTAAGAGCTGTTCACAAATACAAAGATTCACGTGAACAATTTGAGAAAAGAACACACAAAAGACTTATTGATATCATAAACCCAAGTAAAGAAACTATAGATGCGTTAACTCATCTAGAAATCCCAAGTGGTGTTGATATTCAAATCAATTATTAATTAATAGGAGGAAAAAATTATGGTAAAAGGAATCTTAGGTCGTAAAATTGGAATGACTCAAGTATTTACTAAATCAGGAAAATTAGTACCAGTTACTGTTATTGAAGTAGGAACTAATGTAGTTACTCAAATTAAGACTGCTGAAACTGATGGTTACGATGCTATCCAATTAGGATTTAGTGATGCAAAAGAAAAAAATACGACAAAAGCTTCAATTGGTCATACCAATAAAGCTAACACAACACCTAAGCGCTTCTTTAAAGAAATCAGAGGTGTAGAAGTTAATAACTATACTTTAGGACAAGAAATCAATGCTGATATTTTTGCTGAAGGAGAAGTTGTTGACGTAACAGGAACTACAAAAGGTCATGGGTTCCAAGGCGTTATCAAACGTCATAATCAATCAAGAGGACCTATGGGACATGGATCTCACTATCATAGAAGACCAGGGTCTATGGGTACATTAAGACCAATGCGTGTATTTAAAGGTAAAAAATTACCAGGTCATATGGGTACATTAACTGTAACAATTCAAAATCTTGAAATTGTTGCTACAGATTTAGAAAATGGAGTTATCTTAGTTAAAGGTAATGTTCCAGGAGCTAAAAAATCATTAGTTGTAATTAAATCAGCTGTTAAGAACCCAGATAAAGTAAATGAAAGAGAAGAATTAATTTCTTACGCTACTGAACCTGCAACTGAAACTACTTTAGAGAACGCAGAAGTTACAGAAGCTGCTGCTGAAGCAGAAGTTACTGAAGAAGCTACTGAAGTTACAGAATAATTAAGTAGGAGGATAAAATATGAAAAAACAAACAGTTTTAAATATTAAAGGTGAAAAAGTAGGAGATATTACTTTAAACGAAACAGTATGGGGAATTGAACCTAATGATGCTGTATTATATGACGCTATTACATTAGCACGCAATAATCAAAGACAAGGTACTGCAGATACTAAGACACGTAGTGAAGTATCTGGTGGTGGTATCAAACCATGGAAGCAAAAAGGAACTGGACGTGCTCGTCAAGGAAGTATCCGTGCTCCACATTGGCCAGGCGGAGGAGTAGTATTTGGACCACATCCAAGAAGCTTCACTAAAAAGATGAATAGAAAAGAAAGAAGATTAGCTTTAAAATCAGCTTTATCTTACAAAGTAATTGAAAGCGAAATGATAGTTTTAGATTCATTTGTTATGGATAGTGCTAAAACTAAAGATGCTAAAGCAATCTTAGCTGCATTAAAAGCAGATAAAAAAGTATTAATAGTAGTAGATGAATTAAATGATAATTTAGTATTATCTACAAGAAATTTAAACAACGTTGTATTATTAGAAGCTAACGAAATCAATACATATGATGTAGTTGCTGCAGATAATATGATTATTACTGAAAAAGCTGTTAAAGCTATTGAGGAGGTGCTTGTTTAATGAATAATTATAGAGATATTATTAAAGCACCAATCATCACTGAAAAAAGTGCTGGATTAGCACAAAATAATAATACATATACATTCAGTGTTGATGTAAATGCTAACAAAACTCAAATCAAACAAGCTATTGAAGCAATTTTCAATGTTAAAGTTGCAAATGTAAATACAGTTAATGTTCATCCAAAGAAAAAGAGAGTTGGACGTTATGTAGGAAAAACAAATAAAGTTAAAAAAGCAATCGTTAAATTACAAGAAGGAAGTTCAATCGAACTTTAATATTGTTAGGAGGTTAAATTATGGCGATTAAAACTTATAAGCCTATGACTAACGGTACTCGTGGAATGTCAACTTTAGTTAATTCAGAAATTACTAAAACTACTCCTGAGAAATCATTAGTTGTAACATTAAAAAAGAATGGTGGTCGTAATAACCAAGGTAGAATTACAGTAAGACACCGTGGTGGTGGAGAAAAAAGAAAATATCGTATTATTGATTTCAAAAGAAATAAAGATGGTATTGTAGGAACTGTAGTTGGTATTGAATACGATCCAAATAGATCTGCTAACATTGCTTTAATAAATTATGCTGATGGTGAAAAGAGATACATCATCGCTCCAAAAGGATTAGAAGTTGGAGCTAAAATTGTAAGTGGAACAACTTGCGATATTAAAGTTGGTAACTGCTTAGAATTAGGAAATATACCTGAAGGTACTTTAGTTCATAATATTGAATTAAAAGCTGGAAAAGGTGGACAACTTGCTCGTACAGCAGGTTCAAGCGTTCAAATCTTAGGACGTGAAGGAAAATATACATTACTACGTTTAACTAGTGGTGAAGTTCGTAAAGTATTAAGTACTTGTAGAGCTACTATTGGTGAAGTAGGAAATGAAGATCATGAATTAGTTAAATTAGGAAAAGCTGGACGTAAAAGACATATGGGTATTAGACCAACAGTTCGTGGTTCAGTTATGAACCCTAATGATCACCCTCATGGTGGTGGTGAAGGTCGTGCGCCAATCGGACGTAAAGGACCAGTTACTCCTTGGGGTAAACCAGCACTTGGTGCTAAAACTCGTAAGAACAAAAAAGCTTCAGACAAATTAATAGTTCGTCGTCGTAAAAAATAGTGAAAGGATAGGATTAAAATGGCAAGAAGTTTAAAAAAAGGACCTTTTATTGATGCAAGCTTAGCTAAAAAAGTAGAAGTAGCTAATAATGCTGAGAAAAAAGAAGTAATTAAAACATGGTCTCGTCGTTCTACAATATATCCTAACTTTATAGGACTTACATTTGCTGTTCATAATGGTAAAGAATTTATTCCAGTTTATGTAACAGAAGATATGGTTGGACATAAATTAGGTGAATTTGTTCCAACTCGTAAGTTTGGTGGACACGGCGCAGATAAAGATACTAAGAAGTAGTTATCAGAAGGGAGGACTAAAATGGAAGCAAAAGCGGTAGCAAAAACTGTTAGAATTGCACCTCGTAAAGCTCGTTTAGTTATAGATTTAGTTCGTAACAAGAGTGTTATTGAAGCAGACAGAATATTAGCAAATCTAAATAAAGAAGCAGCAAGATTAATTAGAAAAGTATTAACTTCTGCAACAGCTAATGCTGAAAATAATTTAGGTTTAGACAAAAATAAATTATATGTTAAAGAAGCATATATAAATGAAGGACAAACAATGAAAAGAGCTAGAATGGGTTCTCGTGGACATGTAGATCCAATTAAGAAAAGAACTAGTCACATCACTGTTGTCGTAAGTGAAAAAAATTAGGCAAAGGAGGTAAACTGATGGGTCAAAAAGTTAGTCCAGTCGGACTTAGAATGGGAATTAATAAAACTTGGGAATCTAAATGGTATGCAGGAAATAAAGATTTCGCTAAATACTTAAATAACGATGTTCAAATTCGTAGATTCTTAGAGAAAAAATTAAAAGACGCAGCAGTTTCAAGTATTCTTATTGAAAGAAACGCTGAAAAGACTAATGTAATTATTAATACTGCTAAACCAGGTGTTGTAATTGGTCACAGCGGAGATGAAATTGAAAAATTAACTAAAGAATTAAACAAATTAGTAAAAGAAAATATTCAAATTTCTATTATGGAAGTTAAAAACCCAGATATTGACGCTGCATTAGTAGCTGAAAATATCGCTCATCAAATTGAAAACAGAGTTTCATTCAGAGTAGCACAAAAGAAGGCTATTAGAACTGCAATGAAAGCTGGAGCTAAGGGTATCAAAACTTCTGTATCTGGACGTTTAGGTGGAGCTGATATGGCAAGAACTGAAGGATATACAGAAGGAACTACACCATTACATACTTTAAGAGCTGATATTGATTATGCTCATAAAGAAGCTGATACAACTTATGGTAAAATCGGTGTAAAAGTATGGATTTATAAAGGTGAAATTCTTCCTGAAAAGAAAAATAAGGGAGGTAATAGCGATGGCAGTAATTCCAAAAAGAACTAAATATCGTCGTCCACACCGTTTACATTATGATGGAGTAACTAGAGGTAATACTGAATTACACTTTGGTGAATACGGATTAATGGCTCAAGAAGGTGCTTGGATTACTCAAAATCAAATCGAAGCTGCTCGTGTAGCTATGAATCGTTATATGAAACGTGGAGGAAAAGTATGGATTAATATTTTCCCACACTTATCATTAACTAAAATACCTTTAGAAACTCGTATGGGTAAAGGTAAAGGTCAACCAGAAAAATGGGTTGCTGTAGTTAAAAAAGGAAAAATTATGTTTGAAGTAGCTGGAGTATCTGAAGAAGTTGCTCGTGAAGCATTACGTCTTGCAATGCACAAGTTACCTATCAAATGTAAATTTGTAAAAAAAGAAAGTGGTGAAGCTTGTGAGTAATAAAGAAATTAGAGATTTAACAAACGAAGAAATCACCAAAAAAATTGAAGAATATAAA
>JAEEJY010000002.1 GCA_016282155.1 Caryophanales bacterium
GAAATTAGTTTTATAGGAAATGGTTTTATGAAATATCAAGTTAGAAATATGGTAGGATTATTAATATCTGTTGGTGAACATAAAAAAGAAATAAATGATGTAGAAAAGATTATTAATAATAAGAATAGGAGTCAAAAGTTTAAAACAGCTGCTGCATGCGGTCTTTATCTTAAGAAAGTATGGTATTAGTTTATACTAGTTTAATGGTTTCATTTGACAAAGATTTCTAAATATGGTATAATAACGCTGCGTTAAATGAAAAGGGGGATTACTATGGGTAACACTATATTAAAAAAAGAAAATGGTGTTGTTAGTACATTAGAAGCTACACCAGAATTAGAAAAATTAATTTGTAGTGGGTGTCATTTATGCTGGGATAAAAATTGTGCTAATGCACGTGCAAATCTATGTTCAAAAGTATTTGATGAGTATAAAAAACACATAGAATTATATGATTATATTACTGATGGTGCGCAAATTCTAGATGAAGAAGGTAAAGTTCAAAACTTCATAGTTTCAAAATGTAATAATTATAAATTATCTAGATATGAAGAAACAACACAAATAAAGAATACTAGAGAAATCAAAACATTAAGAGATAATTTAAAGAAAGCATATTTTGGTGCTGAAACAATAGATGAAGCAGATATTCTTCAATATGAACTTGCACAAAGAGGAGAAATAATTAATGCTTCTGAATTACCATCTGAAGAAGAAGTAGAAGCAATGAGAGCTAGAGAAAAATATAGAAAACAAGTTTTAGATAAAAACGGTATAAGAAAATAATTAGGTCAAAACAAAGATTTTGACCTTTTATTATGAAAAAAACCTTATTTTATCAAGTTTTTATTGACTTTTTTATTAAAATTTAATATAATTTTACTTGGTACATTTTATATATTCCAAATTTATGAATATGCCCTGGGAAAGTATATTTATAAAGGGAAAAGAAAAAAAGGAGAATATATATGACAAGTTTTATGCAAAAGAAAGAAACAGTTGATCGTAAATGGTATGTTATAGACGCTAAAGATCAACCATTAGGAAAAGTAGCTGTTAAAGCTGCACACATGTTAAGAGGTAAACATAAACCTACTTATACACCAAATGTAGATTGTGGAGATTACATTATTATCATTAACGCTAAAGATGTTAAATTAACTGGTAATAAGTTAGATCAAAAAATGTATTATAACCACTCTATGTATCCAGGTGGATTAAGAGAAAGAACAGCAAGAACAATGAAAGAAAAATATCCAGTAGAAATGATGGAAAGAGCCGTTAAAGGAATGCTTCCACATAACAGATTAGGAAGACAAATGTATAAGAAATTATTCGTATACGAAGGAGAAACTCATAACAATCAAGCTCAAAAGCCTGAAGTTATCGAGCTATAATAGGAGGGTTATATGGCAAAAGATAAAGTATATACTGGAACTGGTAGAAGAAAAACTAGTGTTGCTAGAGTTAAATTAATTCCAGGAAAAGGAAAAGTAACAATCAATGGTAAAGATGTACATGAATATTTACCATATGAAACTCTAATTATGGATTTAATGCAACCATTAGTACTTACTAAAACAAATGAAATGTTTGATGTAGAAGTAAACGTACAAGGTGGAGGATTTGCAGGACAAACTGGAGCAATTCGTTTAGGAATTACAAGAGCATTACTTGCTTATGATTCAACTACTGCTAAGGATTCTGAAAATAGTTTCAGAAAACCATTAAAAGTTGCTGGATTTATAACAAGAGATTCTCGTAAGAAAGAACGTAAGAAACCAGGATTAAAGAAAGCACGTCGTGCGCCACAATTCTCAAAGAGATAATATATTGGATATTCAAAAAGTCAGTTTATACTGGCTTTTTTTGATTATGTGATATAATAGATTTAGATGGAGGCAAACTATGAATGATATAACAAGAAATTATATTAATAAAAATATAAAAAGTGAATTAGGAATGACATATGATGAATTTGATTCACTAGATTTTGATGAACAACAAAAACTAATTGAGCAAAATAGAAAAAAGAAAAAAACTAATATAAAAAATGTTAAAGTAATGATCGGTAGCGGAGAACACGCTATATTTGTAAATAAGATACGTGGTGAAAGATATATGCTCGCTGATGGTACTTTTGTTAGAGCCGGTGACACACCCGAACAATCAAGAAATAGATTAGAGGATAGAATTGATGATGCCATATATAGTAAACCAGTAGCATCTATTAAGAAATTAGCAAGAAAAATTAAGAATAAATAAGAACAATATTTTGTTATATAGAAATATGTAAAAATTAGTTAGGCTTGATAAAATCATAAATTTATGATATAGTGTATATAGATGAAGGAAACTTCATACAATAAAAAAGGAACACTTAATACGCCATGTTGAGTGTTGCCATAGAAATGGTTTCCACCTAAATCATTGCTGAGTTAGGTGGATTTCTTTTATATTAAAACTATAAATAGTAATAACAGTAAAAGAAGAATAAAAATGGGTAATACTCCGATTAAAAAATCTTTCTTATTCAAGTTATCGCCTCCCTTCGTCAGAAGATTGGCTCCACCCAACTTATTAAATGTTCCAAGATATATTATAGCAAACAAATGTTCTATAATCAATGCATAAATTTAAAATATATAAAAATTATTAAGGTATTGTTAAGCATGTCATGCACCACAATTCTCAAAGAGATGATATATTGGATATTCAAAAAGTCAGTTCATACTGGCTTTTTTCTATGTCTATATGAACCAAATACTAACTATTATGATATAATATAGTGTATAAGGTTGTGATACTAATGAAGAAGATTACTATGCTTATAATATTTATATTATCTATTTTTACA
>JAEEJY010000011.1 GCA_016282155.1 Caryophanales bacterium
CTAACGTAATTTACTGACATGATTCTTCCTCGCTTTATCTATATTTCCTAATAATATCGACTCTCACTAGCTCCCTACAAAACAAGCCTATAAGAAAGTCATAAATACTTTAGCACAGTAAAATCCTAAAATCTAGTAGAAAATCCGTCGATTATCGCTAGTAATTTTGTGAATATGATGAAGTAGCTATAATTTTATAAATGTCAAATAATAGTTCTTCTGTATTTATTTAGTCTTAAATGTTCTCTTAATAAAATTACCAATTTTTTTTAGCTTTGTAACATCTTTTTTAGCCGGACTTGGTCCATCATAAAAGGGAGACACAGCCCAACTATCCGAAACACCCAATACATTATTTCTCCTAGATAAAGTACCAGTATCCGGATGTTGTCCGTAACCTATTCTATCTAAGTTATTTCTGTTGTCACTCACTTGCAAGAGTGTACTTGATCTCGTCAAATAATTATTTTCATGTTCACTCGTTTCCGCTACCTGTATAGTATCTGTAATAGAATTCTGTTGCTCTCCTTCTCCTAATTGATTAGTTACGCTCGTATTATTCAAATTATTATTATTTTCATGTTCACTCGTTTCCACTACCGGTATAGTATCTGTAATAGAATTCTGTTGCTCTCCTTCTCCTAATTGATTAGTTACGCTCGTATTATTCAAATTATTATTATTTTCATGTTCACTCGTTTCCGCTACCTGTATAGTATCTGTATTAGAATTCTGTCGCTCTCCTTCTCCTAATTGATTAGTTTCGCTCGTATCATTACTAGTTACATTCGATAACGTACTTATTCTACTTGAAAATGAAATACTGTCATCCGTCTCTATATAAGATTCATTATCTGATTCATAATCTGATTCATTATATATAAGATTCATTACATCGTTAAAGGCCGCTTCTCTTTCTCTGTCTGATAATATATCTCCAATAGTAGCTTCTCTTTCTGCATCTATACCAAAATACTCTTCTAATCTTTTTATCACGCCTTCATTGGTCTTGATATCAGTTTTACGTGAAGTTATTTTCCCATCCTTATCACTAACACCATAATATTTTAAACTTTCTATTTCGGCAAGTTTGACTTCATTTATTTCCTTTAATTTTTTTATATCACTTGCCGAATAATAACGTCTAGTTTCTTTATCATAATATGTAGCATCAGAAGTAGATGCAGAATTTTTCCCCTTTTCAATCATTTTGGCTATATTTCTATTGATTTCATCGTATCCACTCATCTCTTTCAACTCCTTTCATTTCTCAGTATTTACATACCTATCTATATATCAATAAAAAAATCTATTTTTTTCCATTTTTAAGAATAATTATGATAAAAAAATCTCTCTTCACTACATTTAATCAGTAAAGAGAGATTAAATAAAAAAAATTTTGCATTACTAAATGCCATTTAAATTATTGATGATTAACTCTGTGAAAGCTTCCATTCGATAATCCTCCCGAATTATTTAATGGTCTATACATATTTTCACCATTAGCTTGTGGATTGACAACATAAGCTGGCGGATTATTAACATCAATTGGCGCAGGTAGATTCGTAGTATATTTTTCAATTAAATCACTTGCATGCGAATATCTCATATATATTAAACTACCAATATCCACGTTACTTCTATTTTTAAAATTCACCAAATTCTCATTTTGAATCATATATTTATTGATAGTATTATTGTTGTTAATATTATTATTATTATTTGCATAATCATTTAAAGTATCTTTTAAATTCTTTTTGCAGGAATGTATTTTCTCAGCTACTTTTCCTAACCTATACTCTCCGTCACCAGTCCATCTGAAATTTGAATTAATATAATTGTCTTCAATATTCTTTTTTAATTCGTTCAATTCATTTAGCGAAGGGGAAATAACTTCATCAGGTATACCCATTTTAACTCTAAACGAACTAACTATTAATTTTACATTATCAATATCATCTAATAGATTTTTATTTCCAAAATCATTTTCCATTTTTAAAGTAATAAATTGCTTATGTAAATCATCATGTAAAGACGCATAATGAGATGAATTATTAATTGATTCCTGAGAAAGATTTATAAATTGGTTTGCCTCATCCTCCCAATCCTCGTTATAAAATGGCAATTCAATTTGATCATTAGATAAATCTGCATTTCTAACATTAAGCCCGTCCAATATATTTGCAACTCTTTGTGACAAATCTACTAAAGCATTTCTATAGTCAGCTGGAAAATTATCATCAACTTTACCTAGTTCTATTTGAATTCTTTTTAGTAACAGATTATATTTTTCAATAATACGACCTGTATATGACACATTCTGATTATCTTCTATTTCTTCATTTCCTTGAGCTACATCCGGGTTATTTCCTATATGTTCATCTTGAACATTATTTTGGACATCATTTTGATCAACTTCTTGATTAGCGTTTCTGTCCTCCTCATCATTATTATTATTAAAATAATTATCTATTCTATCGTAAACGTCTACAAGCAATTCGCTAATACTATTATTAATTTTTTTAATACGTTTACTATAACTATTTTTTTCAATACGCGTAGAATAATCATTTAAATATTCAAAAACATTTCTTCTTTTCTGATATCTATCATTGAATAACGTATTATTAATAATTCTGACTTGTTGATTAATCGCGCTCAATATATTTTTTCTATCCACATCATTACTATTGCAAATATCTTCTAATGAAAATTTTTCATTTTGCAACTGCTGAGTATTTATTTGATTTTTTAAATATATATTAAGCTCGGAAAGATTATCCTTTAATTCTCTTATAGCATTTGCATTTTCATTTGTATAATACCTTGAGTTTAATCTTCTTCCAATAGTTCTATCATAATTATCTAACCTTAACATTAACGAATCTATATATGAATCAAACATTCTAATGCCTTCGTTTTTTAACTGAGTAAACCATTTACCATAAAAATCATTATTAAATACAGCATTACTAGCATTTATGTTTTTTACATTGTTTGGCTCTTTATCGCAATCCACCAAAAGATTATAAATACCATTTTTTATTTCATATAAACCGCTCTGTATTTTAGCCAAATCATTACGTGAAGCCCCCATATTAGCCTTATATAAATCAACTATTCGAATCTCATCATCAACTTGATCTATTATATCTATTCTATGTGGATAGCGTTATATTCATCCTTTATATTATTAAATATAGTTCTATAGGATTGAAGTAATAAATTATAATAATGCGAAACATCGGTCGAATTATCTATAACGTTTGTAAAAATATTCAACCTTTCTCTAATATCATTTAAACTATCCCTTGAATGTATTTCATCTTGTGTTAAACCATTTATATTATATCTGGATAGTTCTAATCGAATAATTTCACTTAAAGCATGGCAATCATCTCTTAGATTTCTAATTGAATCATTATCATATACAGGAGTCCTATCTAATGCTCCTACATTAATATTTACATTATCCATTTCTTATTCTCTCTTTCTTTTTTAACAACTTCTTTTAACCGCAAAACAGCGGCAACACAATCAATGTATCGCCGCCCAATTCTTCATAACACATCCCATAAATATTGGGTTATATCAATAACCCTTTCTATGTTTTAACCTCGTTACTTTTATAATTCAAAAAAATATATCATTTTTTTCCATTCTGAGGAAATTTTATTCATTTTTGATAAAACTATCTCTTAAACTAATATCCCTTCCTTACTGGTTCTTCTAGTAAAAAGAGGACATGTCAAATATATTCCACAAAAAATTTTCGTGAGGTATTCATATATTTAGCCAGCATAAATAATCCCGTCAAACAAATCATCTTCTCTTATACCATTAATATATGGTGTATAGCCCTGTCTATTTTCATAGAAAGGTCCTTCTTCATCTTTTCGAAGTTCGTATTCTACGTGGCCAAGTACTTTGCCATCTTCGGAGGCAAAGCTTATATAATTGCCTTCTGTTTTCAGTCCTTCAAGAGGGTCTGCAGGATCATTTCCTTCATATAAATAAACCTTCTGACCTGGCTCTAGGGTTACAGCTTCATTGCCATTATCATCAAGTAGCGTAAGTGATTGTTTTAAAACCAGGGATGGCATCTTTCTCTCCTCGGTTCCAATACCGTAGAATTTATACTTTTCTTGCGCTGCAGCAAAGCCGCTTGTTCCGTAGGTATAAGCCTTCTCGATTACATTAGAGCCAAGTACATTTATCCATCCTTCCAGATAAATTTTATTTGATTCAATTTTACAGTCTTTTTTGCCCTCATCATTTATCGAGCAAGCAATGGTTCTGTCTGCAATTTCATCAATTTCTACAAAGGCATTTGTACTCGTGTTCCATTTATAAATTCTAACATTGCCAATATAGGAATCACCCTTAGTATCAGAAATAATATAATCTCCATCCGATTTATGCACAAAGCAAACGTCGGCATACAGTTCGCCTCTTTCCTTTGTCAAACTATAGGTATTATCATTAACTCTCAAATAAGGCTCTTCACTATATTCATCATCTAATTCATATGAACACAGAGTGTCCATTTGACCATCCTGTCCCAAATCCACTGTTTGCTCTTCATCATTTTTTAGATAAATATAATAGAATTCATTGTCAACAGCTCCATTGGTCAAATCTTCCACCTGTACCGTATTTACGGATTCATCTGAGGCTGGAGCCTCATTATCAACATTGTCAACCGATTCCTGCTCAATTCCGCTTGAATTCGAACCAGTTGCACCGCATGAAATAAACATCACTGCGGTAATTGAAAGTGTAAGTAATATCGTCAATTTACGTCTCATAAGTATCCTCCATATCTTTGCTGATTATTACTTGTACATTTATAATTCAAAAAAATTTTTCATTTTTTTCCATTTTGCGGAAAATTTTTTTAAAAAATTTGCAAAATACGTCATTAAAAATATCTAAATATTTTTAGCCATTTACATTGCGGGACAAAATTGATAAACTGTTACTTGTTGTAAAAAAATTTTGAATAGAAAAAAGGAGAATTTTGCTATGAAAAAGAAATTAGCTATCATGCTAGCAAGTATTACTGTAATTGCAACTATCTTTACTGGATGTGGAAAGGGTAAGGATATTTCCGGCCATTATGTGGCAACAATTGCAGCAAAAGACGTTATGGCACAAGCAGACCTCGATGAAGTAAATAAAAGTGGACTTGATATAAGTGATATTTCATTTGATACCACTTTAGATTTCACAGAGGACAATAAGTTTACCCTGGCTTTTGATAGTACATCTTTTAAAGATGGA
>JAEEJY010000012.1 GCA_016282155.1 Caryophanales bacterium
CCCATGATCTAAATAAATCAACTGGTAATTTCCACATCTTATGAGACCAATCCATAGAATCACTTGGTTCACAGATAACTATCATTTGTTGTTTTTCAAATTGCAGAACACGATATAAACCTCTTTCTTCTAGACCGTGAGATCCACCTTCTTTTCTAAAGCAAGGTGAATATGAAGTCATATTAATTGGAAGTTCATCTTGTTTTAACATTTGTCCTTTAAATTTACCAATCATTGAGTGTTCACTTGTACCGATTAGATATAAGTCTTCACCTTCTATTTTATACATCATTGCTTCCATTTCCGCAAATGACATAACACCATTTACAACATCACTTCTAATCATAAATGGTGGGATTGCATAAGTAAATCCATGATCAATCATGAAATCTCTTGCGCATGCTATCATAGCTTCATGTAAACGAGCAATATCTCCTATTAAATAGTAGAATCCTTCTCCTGAAGTACGTCCAGCAGCTTCCTTATCTAATCCATTAAAACTATTAATGATATCAGCATGATATGGTATTTCATAAGTAGGAACAACTGGATCACCAAATTTTTCTACTTCGACATTTTCACTATCATCTTTTCCTACAGGAACAGATGCATCAATAATATTAGGAATAACCATCATAATATCTTTAATTTGTTTATCAAGTTCTACTTTCTTATTTTCATCTTCTTCAATAGTTTCATTTAAAGTATTGATTTTAGCTTTAATAGCTTCGGCTTCATCTTTTTTACCTTCACGCATTAAATTACCAATTTCTTTAGATAATTGATTCTTTTCGGCTTTCATATTATCAACACTAGTTTGAACATTACGAACTTCAATATCCATGTCATATACTTTATCTACTAAAGGTAATTTTTCATCTTGGAATTTCTTTTTAATATTTTCTTTTACTAAGTCTTTATTTTCTCTAATTAATTTTATGTCTATCATTTTCTTTTCCTCCTATACTCCATTCATATATATTTACAAATCTATCTCCTTGTTTATAAAGGATATTATCTTTCGGAACTTTCTTTACTTCTAAGTATTTTACTCCCAGTTTTTCAATTGTTTTAATTGAAGGTATGTTAGATGGTCTTGATGTTATTACTAGTTTAGTAACACCTTTGCTCGCCGCGAAATCACCTAATAATAAACATGCTTGATAAGCATAATTATTTCCACGATAATCATTAAATATCTCATATTCAATATTACCTAGAATATAATTAGTCTCATTATTATCTAGTCTTAGACCACAATTACCAATATGAGTATTATCACTCTTACGATAAATATGGTAATAATAAGCATTATTTATATTTATCGATAAATCAAGTCTTATTTCTTTACCTTCTAGCATTTTTCACCTTCTAACAAAAAAAGAATGGTATTAAGGAGTCATATAGACGGTACCATCCTTTATTTAACTTAATTTGATAACGGTTTTACCCGGGAAGTATTGGTTCCTCTTAGAAGTAGATTCATAAAACTATATTACTTATTTCCACCAAACATAAGCTCTCTATAAATCATCATTTTATTACTAGTCTTCCTCATTGATTTATGTATTTATTATAACATATATTTTCTTTTATTGAAACATATTATTTTTATATCTTGTTAGAACTAATTCTTTATTTTTAGTTCTTTTAAAGTCTGCTTTATGATGTTTATAATCATAAGCTCTTTCTGGATCAAAACCATATAACTGACTAACAATATAGGAGTATTTAAATACTCTTTGATCTGTTAATTCTTTAAAATCTTCAGGATCAATATAACATTCTTTAACTAAAGATACATTTTTACCCATACGAGCAAGTTTATTAGTTAAAGTCATTATTGTTCCATTAACATATTCAAATTCAGGATTTGGTTTTATTTTAACACTTCGGATAAGATGTGGTTCTTTTTCAAAACGAAAATAATATTGATTATCTATTTTAACAATATTTAAATCATAAGCTCTACCATCAAATGTCTCTAAGCAGATAAAATTATATCCTTTTAAATCAAATAACATCTTATCACCTCACAAAGTAGTTTTAATTATACAATAAAATAATTATTTGTCAATTTTTCGGTATTTAGAATCAATTATTGAATATAAATATCCTTCTACTTTTTTATTTGTGATGCTTCTTATATATTCCATATATTTAGATACCTGTAAGTCATAATAATCATGATCAATATCTTTAAGTTTATAGTCAACAACAATATATTTATCTTTATCTTCAATTAATAAGTCAATAATACCTATCTCATCACTATAAAACTCAAATTCTTTAAATACTCTCTTATTCTTAATATCTTTCATAAAAGGCATCTCAAATAATTTAAGTATCTTATCTTTTAAATAATCATTAAGACCATATTTATTAATATCTATTTCTGGATTATTAAAATCTAAATATTCGAGAACTTCATGAAGATTAAGTCCTTCACTAGCGTCTATCTTCTTGATTTCACTTCTTGTATGTGAATAACTTTTAGTTTCTTTCTTTTTACTGTGGATATCTAAGTATTTTTCGGTAAATTTATATTCTTTCTTAGGAATATTACTTATATCTAACTCTTTTACTGTGGATTTTTTTACTTCCACATCTTTTAAAACTATATATTTATCAAGAATAGTTTTAATGCTTTCAAAGATATTCATAAAACTACTATATTTAACACGTACTAGAGTATTTACTTTCGTATCAATAGGTACTGGTAAATAACTAGAACTACTAAAAGGCGCAAGTAAAATAATCTTTTCTTTTGCTCTTGTTAAAGCAACATATAAGGTTCTAATTCTTTCAGATACTTCTTCATATAAATATTTATTTACCGCAAGTTTCTTTAAAATAGTATCTTTCTTACCCTCTTTAAAGATAGGTAAAATAAATCCATAATTATCATCATATAAGAAACTTCCTTTTATATCTTGAATGTTAAATTTCTTAGTAAGTTCCGGAAAATAACAATAGCTAAATTCTAGTCCTTTTGAAGCATGAATACTCATAATACGAACAGCATTCATACTACTATCAGGTTTCTCACTAAAATCAATATCTTCTTTTCCATTATAAATATTATCTAAGTAAGCTAATACTTCTTCAAAATCATAATCTAATTCTTCTAAAGATTTAAAGACATCTACTAAATAATCTAATTTCTTATTAATTAAATCAATATTACCTAATCTAATTGATTTAGAATACATATCAAATTCTTGGTATATTGATAAAAGTAAATTACTTAGTGATTCTGTATTACTTAAAGTAACTAAATTATTAATCTTAGTAAATAATTCTTTGAAGATAGGATTATCTTCCATATTATTATCTGTGACTGCTTTAAAGATATCATTATCCTTATAATCAAATAAATAACTTCTTGCGATAGATATAAAATTATATCTAATATCAGGATTATTTAATCTTTTTTTATTTATTAAAGCCAAAATATTTTTAATAACATATATCTCATTAGAAGAAGCAAAAGATGTAGCAGAATATAATAAACTTGGAATACCATATTCTTCAAATACTTTCTTATAAATATCAAAGTTAGACTTAGTAGCTACTATAACAGCAATATCTTGATATGTAATATCTTCTAAGTTTTTATCTTTTACTACTTTAATTTTATTATCAATTTTTTCTCTAATATCTTTAGCTATTAAAGTTGCTTCTAGTTCTACATTATTAATATTAGGTTTCTTTTCATAATCAAATATTTCTAAATGATAGTCATTATCTTCTCTTAATTCATTATAAATAGAATTACCAAATTGCATAGCGTGTCCGTTAGTATAATCCGCTCCCCCTATTTCGTTATCAAATATTGGTGAGAAGATCATATTAATATCATCTAACACTTCACTTCTTGAACGGAAATTCTTAATTAAATCAATAGCGTATCCCCCATTATTTTTCTTATAGTTATCATATTTTTCCATAAAAATAGTTGGATTAGCATTACGGAAACGATAAATAGATTGTTTAACGTCACCTACTGTATAAACATTATTATGACTCATCTTAGATACAAAGTATTCTCCAATATCATTAGTATCTTGGAATTCATCAATCATTATTTCATTAATTAGCGCAAACTCTTTTTTAGGTTCCTCTTCTTCAAGAATTTGGATTGCTAAACGAGTTATATCTGTGAATGTATAAGCATTAATACTTTTCTTATATCTATCTAAACGAACAAATAATTCTTTTAAGATATCTCTAAATACTAAAGCATATTTCTTTGTATCTCTTATTTCATCAAGTGCTTCATTTATATCACTATAAATAGTAGCATCTTTAATCTCTTTAATTAATTTTGCTATTTTATCACGGTACTTTTTAATTACAGCTTGTTCTTCTTCACTATAATCATCCTTCTTAACAGTAGGAGATTTATAATTATCAAAAGCAGTCTTATAGTCATTATATGTTTTAGCATAGTTTAATACTTCTAATTTTTCTAAATAACTATCGATAATACTTGGATCTAACTCTGTTAGATGAAGAGCATCTACCGTATTAAAAATTGCTTCTTTTAAATTACTTAAAATATTTAAATAATCATTTTCAATATTTTTAAAATATTCTTCACTATAATAATTATTAAAATAGTTATCTAAGTATCCGATAGGATTACCCATAATATCAACTTTATCATAAAAATTCATTACATATTCAGCTATTTTATTATCATCTTTAACTGTATAAGTATCAATCATTTCTCTAAAGTCAGCATTATTTAAATAGTATTCTTCAAAGATATCTTTAATAATATCCTTTTCCTTAATATTTAAATCTAACTTATCTACAACATTAATATTACGATCTATTCCTAGTAGATAGTGATACTTTTCAACAATATATAATGCTAAACTATCGTAAGTAGTTATCATCGCTTCTTCTAGTAAATCTATTTCTTCTTTATAACTACTATCTTTTTCTACTAGTTTAATTAACTTATCTTTAATTCTTGTTTTCATTTCAAAAGCAGCTGCTTTTGTGAAGGTAATAATAATTAATTTATTAATATGAATACCACTTTTTATCTTTTCAATAACTCTTTCAGTTAAAACAGCCGTTTTACCAGAACCAGCACCGGCCGAAACAATAATATTTTCGTTATCATGAACTATTGCTTCCCACTGACTATCGGTAAATATAGAGTTACTCGGTTTCATCTTCATTAGTATCACCTCCTAAGAATGTTTTCTTTAATTCAGGATCAAGTTCTACAATATCATCATTTGTCATATAACAAATATCTTTAAATGGACAAAATTCACAAGATATATTATCATTTTTCAATTTCTTAGGATTAATTGTAAAATCTAAATTATTAATATCTTTAATAGCGTTTTCAATGTTGCTTGAGATTACTTCCATTACTTTATTAAAAGTATCTTCATCTAGTAAACGTTTACTATCTTTAAGTTCCCCATCTTTTCTAATAGTTACTCCTCCAAGATAAGAAACACTATCATCAATATTATTAACAACATCAATATCTTTAAAAGTATAACCTGTTAGAGAACTATTTTCCTTTAATAAATCACTATAAGTCTTACCATTTTTACTATTAATTAAATCAGGCATAATTTGTTCTAAATACATACCTGCAAATTTAGGATTCTTTATTAATTTAGAGTTATAGATTAAATACATATAAAAAGCAAGTTGCATATTTATTCCATATACAGCATTCTCTAAACCATGTAATACTCCTGTCTTATAATCAATTACAATAACATAAGTATTATCTCCATCTTCAAGAGTTAATATTTTATCTATTTGACCTTTTATCTTAATATTTAAACTATTATCATTATCAATAATAATTGTTTTTTCAAAATAAGATTGTTTAAATTTAGTATGACTTAGTTGTTCTTCAATTATATTAATTAAGTCTTTTAAGATACGTTTATATTTTTCAATATAAAACTTATCTTTATTAGTAAGAATCTCAATATTCTTATCAATTTCCTCATCAATAATTAAATCTAAATTACCTTTATCTTTAAAATATCTACATAAAACAGCATGATATAAAAGACCTATCTTTTGACTTATAGTTTCTTCAAAAGTATCTAGTTTATATATATGTTTTAATAAATAGTTAAATTTACATTTGTAAAAATCATTACTTGAAGTAGCCGCTAAATTGATATTACTATTTTGTTTTTTAACTACTTCTAAATCAATACCCTTAAATTTATTAGAGTAATCTTTATAGTTAGTTTTATAATTATTTAATATTTCTAAATCACTAGCTTTTTCATTATATTTTATAAAATTATCTAATCTTTTACCTAATAAAATTTCATTTATCTTTTTATTATCATATTTGTAATTACCTTTAATAATATTAATATTATCTAAAGCATCATAAATAGAATTTTTTACATACATATCAGCATTATGTTTTAACTTATAAGATAAATATATATTTTTAACATTATTAATATAATATTCAAAATAATCTTTAATATTACTATTTAATTCTTTGTAAGTACTTATTTCTAATTCTTTAGCTTCATCCTCTTTTAAGTAGCTATCATCTACTAAAGTCTTAGGTACTTCTCCTTCATTAGTACCTAGAATAAAGATATATTCATCATCTAAAGGAATATAACTCTTATAATCTTTTTCATTAATAGCGTCTTCTAAAGTATTTAAATTAATACTTGTATGTTTAAGATCATAAATAACTTCTTTCTTAATATCTTTAAATTCTTCATAATCAACATATTTATTAAAAATACTTACTATTTTATTAGCGACAGTTTCTGGAAGTTCTCCTAATCTTTCATTAACATCAACTATCTTTGTATCTAAAGAAATACTATTAATAAACTTTTTAACGCTTAATAATTCATATAAAGTATTTGTTTTAAAGTTATTAGGAATATTATAAAAATTAAATACTCTAATCATAACTTTACGATAATCTTCACT
Source organism: Caryophanales bacterium (assembly GCA_016282155.1). Taxonomy (GTDB): domain Bacteria; phylum Bacillota_I; class Bacilli_A; order RF39; family UBA660; genus RGIG4266. The sequence goes on from JAEEJY010000012.1 coordinate 6,964, forward strand.
TAACGTATTAACAAATATCTTATTAATAGAAACACCTTCATTAATTAAATCACATATTTTAGAAGCTACTAAAATAACTTCTTCTTCTAAAGTATCACACTCTAAAACATCTATCTTATCTTTAAAGATAGTTTCTTTATCTTGGTATGTAAGATTATTTACTTTTTCTAACTCTTTAATTATTTTAGTAATTCTTTTATCAAAGAAATTATTTAATACTAAAATATCTTTATCTTTAAGATATTCTTTAAACTTAGGATTATAAATAATATATCCTTTTCTAATTAAATCATTCTTAATATCTCTTAATTTATTTAATTTAGGGCTAGTATATTCTTTATCTTCAACATCATATAAATTATCTAAGATAATTTTAGATATTCCAATATCATAAGTTTTATCTAAATAAACAATAGTATCATCTCTATAAGCATAAAGATACTTATCCCTTAATTCATACTCATCAATATATTTAATACTATATTTTAAACTATTCTCTTTTAATACCCTTCTTTTTAAATAAGATGGACCTATTATGATTAGATTATCTTTCATAAAATCACCTAAAATTATTATATCATAAAAGGAGCAATGTTATTGCTCCTCATAGTCTTTTATTAATTCTTTTAGTTCCAACATTTTTTCATCAATATGTTGAATATCTACGGAACTACGATATAATTCATCCTTAATGTTTTCTGGGACTTCTTCTACAAATTTATATTGTAATTTATGATCGATACTTGCCCAGAAATCCATTGCCATTGTTCGTACTTGGATTTCCGCTTGAATATTTTCTAATTTTCCTCCGATAGGTACAGGTACTAAGACAACTAAATGATAACTAATATATCCTGTATCCTTAGGATTCTTAATATAATCTTTTTCTTCAATAATTTTAAATAATTCACTAGATTTAATTAGTTCTACGACTTCATAGACATCTGATAAAAATGGACATACAATTCTTAGTCCTACAATGTCATGAACATGTTTATCAAAATTATCTAATGTTTGCTCATATCCTTTTCTACTTAGTTTCTTTAAGGAACTTTCTTCACTTTTAATACGAGTTTTAATATGGTCTACTACACTAGTTTTTGTATTACGTTCATATTCACTTAATAATATTCTTATATTAGTTTCTAATACTTTTAAAGCATAATTATATTTAAGTAAAAATTCATTATATTCTTCTTTAGTATACATATTATCCCTCCCTTTTTGTGTTTATATAATATATCACAAAAAGAGAATTTTTACAAATAAAAAGGAGAACTAATAACTTTGTTCTCCTTTATTTTTAAATTGTATAACGATTGGTGTTCCTTCAAAATCAAAGTTCTCTCTTAATTTATTTTCAAGATATCTTTCATATGAGAAGTGAACTAATCCTTTAGAATTTACTTGTAAATCAAATGTTGGTGGACAAGTAGCTACTTGACTAGCAAAATATATTTTTAAACGTTTACCACGATATGTAGGTGGTAAATTTAAATTATAAGCATCATTAATTACATCGTTAAGTAAACTTGTTTTTACTTCACGACGAGCATTTTCCGCTACTTTAATTATCTCTGGCATTAAAGTATGAATTCTTTTATGCGTTTTAGCTGATAAGAAAACAATTGGTGCATAAGTCATAAATTGGAAATTATTTCTAATTTCTTCTTTAAACTTCTTCATTTGTTCATCTTTTTCATCAATTAAATCCCATTTATTAACAACTATAACGACAGCTTTTCCAGCTTCTAAAGCATAACCAGCGATATGTTTATCATGTTCAATAATTCCTTCGTTAGCATCAATTACAATACAACATACATCTGAACGATCAATTGCTTTTAAACTACGAAGTAAACTATACTTTTCAACATTCTCCCATACTTTACCTTTTTTACGCATTCCCGCTGTATCAATAACAACATATTCTTCATCATGATATTTAAATACTGTATCAATAGCGTCTCTTGTAGTACCCGCTACATCAGAAACGATAACTCTTTCTTCATTTAAAATAGCATTTACTAAAGAGCTTTTACCTACGTTAGGTCTACCAATAACTGAGAATTTAATACGAGGATCTTCTTCTTCCTCTCCTATCTTATCAAAATCTTCAGTAATAGCATCTAATAAATCATAGATACCAAAGTTTTGTTCTCCTGAAATTTCAATAAAATTATCAAATCCTAAAGCATAGAAATCATATTTATTATCTTCTGCTTCTTTACTATCACATTTATTTATAGCAACTATTGTTTTCTTATTAGATTTCATAAGAATATCTTTAACAACATAGTCATTAGTAGTTAATCCTTCTTTACCATCAACGATAAATACAACTACATCTGCTTCTTCAATAGCTATTTCGGCTTGGACTTTAATTTCATCATTAAAGTGTTCATCACCAATATCAATACCACCAGTATCGATTAAATGAAAACTATAATCGCCATAGTTAACAGTTCCGTAGATACGGTCTCTTGTAATACCTGGCGTATCTTCAATAATGGATATTTTCTTTCCTACTAGTCTATTAAATACAGTTGATTTACCTACATTAGGTCTACCTACTAAAGCAACAACAGGTTTTTTCATAATATCACCTCTTCAAACTAATTATAACATAATAACTTATTTAAAATGCCCGTATATTATAACATATACTTTTAGTTTACACAATTATATTATTAATATGTTATAATGGGAGTGGTGATTTTATGGATACTATTTTAAATGCGATAGGATATGGTTATCCTGTTGGTAAAATTATATATAATGCCTTAGGAGTTGCGGTATCAATATTCTCTTTTCATAAATTAGCATACGCAATTATTGGTTTATTCTTTACAAGAAAATTTAAAGAAGCTAAAAACAAACATAAATATGCGATTTGTATAGCCGCAAGAAATGAAGAACAAGTAATTGGTAACTTAATTGATAGTATAGATAAACAAGACTATCCTAAAGACTTATTAACAATTTTTGTTGTTGCTGATAACTGTACTGATAAAACAGCAGAAATTGCGCGTAAAAAAGGTTGTATCGTTTATGAAAGATTTGATGATAAACATAAAACTAAGGGATATGCCTTACAATATCTATTTAAAAATATTGAAAAAGATTATAAAACTAATTCTTTTGAAGGATACTTTATCTTTGATGCCGATAACTTACTTAAAGAAGACTATGTAAGTCGTATGAATGACGCATTTGATAGTGGTGAAAAACTTATCACAAGTTATCGTAATACTAAGAATTTTGATGAGAACTATATGGCATCAACATTTGCTATTCACTGGATTCGTTCAATAAGACAAAACCACCGTGCTAGATCATTCTTACATTTAGCGACTAATATTCAAGGTACTGGTTTCTTATTTAGTAATGAAATTGTAGCTGATGGTTGGAAATACACAAGTTTAACAGAAGATAGAGCCTTAACTGCCGATGCAGTATCGCAAGGATATCAAATATCATATCAAGATAAAGCAATGTTCTATGATGAACAACCTACTAAGTTTAGTGTTGTATGGCGTCAACGTGTTAGATGGCGTAAAGGACACTTACAAGCATTTGTTGAGACTGGTCCACAATTATTCTTAAATATCTTCTTTGGTAAAAAGTTTGTTAAAGTTAACTGGAATAAAAATAAAAAGAAAGAAACTAAATTATATAAACGAATCTTAGAATCTATAAGACATAGATTTGCTAGTTTTGATACTTTTGGTCAATTAATTCCTGGATCAGTTATATCTATATTTAAATGGTTGATTGTAAGTATTATTATGTATAGTTGTTACTGTTATGGTAATGGACTTAACAAACCTCTTATCACAACATCTAACTATTTAGGAAAAGCCTTAGTATATTTATTTGGTAATAAAATAATTAATTTAAATCCTGGATATCAAGCTTTATATATGAGTATTTTAGTTACTATATTAGCTCGAATTATCTACCGTTTATCAGAGTACTTTAAAAACTGTTTATACGCTGTTTATATCTTCATCATTGAAAGAAAAAATATAATTAAGATTAAATGGTACAAGAAAGTTCTATATACCTTTACCTGGCCATTATTTGACGCCATAACAAGATATGCAACAGTAGTAGCTTTATTTAAAAAAGTTGAATGGGATAGAATTCCACATGAATCTAAAGTAACTATAAATGATATTAACTTAAAAAGATAATAAAAAAGATATGTTTTACATATCTTTTTATTTTTTCTTAAAATAGTCATATTTTAAAGCTAAATCATTTTTCTTAGTAATATAACTAATATATTCATTATTTGTATTTATACTATCATTCATAGTAGTTACTGTACTATCATAATATGTTTTACCATCATACCAAGAATAATCACTAAAGAAAACAATTTCTTTATAGTTAGGATCAAAGATATCTTCCCCGATATAATTATTCTTATTATATTCATAACCATACATATTTAAGATTGTAGGTAAAATGTTTAACTGTGATGTTACCTTATACACATCATTATGTTTAATACCCTTACTCCAAATAAACATAGGAGTACGATTAATTAAATTATTTGACGTATTTTTATATTTATCTAAAATAGTTTTATCAGAAATAGTATATAAATAATGGTCTGTTACTACTAGAATAGCGGTATTATCTAATTTATCATTAGCTTCTAACTTATCAAGTAATAAACCGATAAAGTCATCAGTTTCTTTAGCTTGACGGTAAACACATTCTTCTTCCGTATGCGGATTAGTATCTCCATCCATATCTAGAAGCATCTTACATACCCCTTTACTACTACTAAAAGGTAAATGTCCTGAGTATGTAATAATATAATCAACAAACTTATCTTCCATCATTAAATCAGAAAATTCTGTATTATTAATTAACTCTGTATCTAATTCATATTTATCATCAGTATAGTCATACATATCAGCTAAACCATAATAATTATCATAGCCCCAGTTTTTATAGTTAATTGTACGGGAATAGAATTCTCCGGTGTTCATGTGGAAAGCATTTACTTTATAGCCATCATTTTTAAAGATATTAGCTAAAGAATATTTAAAATTATTCTTATTAAAAGTATAAGCATTCTTTGTATAACTTAATGGAGTTATAAAACCTGTGTTAATTGCAAATTCTGAATTAAAAGTAGATCCTCCTCCATTATAATAACTATAATGATTATTAAAATTAATACCTTCATTCATTAAACGATAAATATTTGGTGTATGTTCTTTAGAAACTATCCAGCTATCTAAACCTTCAAGTTGAATGATAATTAAATTCTTATCTTTAAATATACCTGTATAAGAATTAGTTGTATTCTTTTCTTCTTTATATGCTTCATTTAAGAAATCTAATTCTTCTTTAGTTATCTTAACACTAGGTTTTAAGTAATTAACATAGAAGTTTCTTATATTGTATTCATAGAATCCGGCGATTCTAAGGCACTTATTACTATCATTAAAATTATAATATATATTTCTTTCGTTCTTCCAGCTAGACCATTTTAATGATTTATTAGCTTTTCCTAATAATAATGGTGTGATAGCATGAACTAAAGTAAATATTACAAGTACACCGACAATGTATTTATAATTATTTTTCTTATTTTTAGGGAAAAATTTAACCGCTACTATTAAATTGATTACTAATACGATAAAACATATATAAACAAATGGATTACAGTTTAAGATTGTATCTAAGAAGTATCCACTTCCTTCTTTAGCAGATCCAAGTAATACATAATCAAATACTGTTTTTGTCATCGAAAAATATATATTATTTAATAAAAATATAAATAACCAGAAAGACGTTAAAACTATATAGATAATTTTACCTATCTTTTCTTTAAAAGATACACTTAATCCAAATATTAAGAATATATAACATATATCAAATAATATAGGTACAAAGAAAGCCTTAACATTATAGTTTATCGTATACATTAATAAACTATTAAAGATTGGTATAAAAAGTAATGGTACTAGCATTAATATATATCTACCATACTTAAGAACAAACTTTATTTGTTTAATACGATTCATTAATTTTTTCATTTTATCACCCTTCTACCATAAAATATTATATCATAATTAGAAATAAAAAAACATAAATTACTACTTGCTAGAAGCATATAGTAATTCATGTTTTTTCTCTTTAACACTTACTTTTTCTAAACCTGTTATTAATAAAGCTTCTTTATAATAACTATTTAATTTATCAAAATCATAATCAGAATTATCTTTATATTCATCAATAGAAGTACGTAAATCTTCTAGTACTTTTTTCTTTGTTCTAATAGTTATATCTGGGATAAAACCGGCTGTTTTAGCTAGTATATTAATTCTTCTTTCAAAAGGAACTAATTCTAAATCTCTTTCATAATTTCTTAAGTCAACAAGAGCAGTATTATCACCATCAATAATTCTATTTAAAATGTCTACTAATTTTGGACTTCTTTTCTTTTTAATACGCATTGTAACAATAAATGGAGCTCCCACAAATATTCCTTGTTTATATACAGGTTCTTCTAATAATTCATAAATAGGTTCCCCTAATTCATTTTTCTTAGAAAAATATTCTCTATCTAGATCATATCTTGTGTACGCAAAAGCCTCCATAGTTTCATAACTATAGATAGGACAATTCATAATAATATTATTTCTTAATTTTATTAAATTTTTAGTCATAATATCACTCCAAGGCCTAGTATTATAACATATATTTAATAAAATGCAAATTAAAAAGAACTAGATAGTTCTTTTAATTTTTTTGGATATATCTTCTTTACCTAGCTTAGTAACATTAGAGAACATTACAAAGTCATCTCCTACTACTAAGTCAAGACTATCAACTAGCATAGCTCTTTGAGCTTGTTGCTTTGTTACTCCTATTTTATCAGTCTTAGTAGCAACGATAGTTACAGGTATTTTATAATGTTTTAAGTATTCATACATTTGAATATCGTCATTAGTTGGTTTATGTCTAAAATCAATAAGCATGAAAACATTTTTTAAATTTGGTCTTGTTGTTAAATAATCTTCCATCATTAAACCAAATTTCTTTTGTTTTGTTTTACTTAGATTAGTAAAACCATATCCCGGAGCATCTACTAAATAAAACTCATTATTTATTAAATAAAAATTAATAGTTTGGGTTTTACCTGGATTAGCTGATGTACGAGCATAATTTTTACGATTAATTAATGTATTTATAAAAGAACTTTTACCTACATTACTTCTCCCTACCATTAAAAATTCAGGTTTATTATCTGTAGGATATTGGCTTCTTCTTACAGCACTTATTTTTAATTCTACTGAAGTTATCTTCATACTATCACCTACTTAATTATATCATATATTCACTACATTTAAGATAAAAAATAGCAGTTACCCGCTATTTAACTAAACTAGTTCCTTTAGTTTCATCATAATTGAAACTCATATCCCATGATGGGTTTGTACAGTTAGTTGCTTTTTCTACCATACCATTTTCAATTACATAGCTATCACATACTATTTTATCTTTAGCTGGTAGTGTAAGACCTGTGATATCTCCACCATCATACATTTTTAAATTATTACCAGAATTAAATGCTTCTTCCGTAATTGCACTTTCTATATTTTTAATATGCGCTTCAACGCTTCGAGCGTTTGATCCAATCTTTGAATCCGCAATTGAATTATTAACAATAGGAGTTATTATTAAAGCTATTACCGCTAGTATTATAATAACTGCCATTAATTCGATTAATGTAAAACCCTTTTTCATATTTACCTACCTTCTTCTAATATAATAATATCATAAGAAAATAAAAAAGCAAACTTAATTAGTTTGCTTTTTACTTTCTTATTATTGCTTGCTTACTTTCACCTGAATTTTCGGATAACCATAAATACAAATCAATCTCTTCTATTTTAAAAGTTCCATTTATTTTTTCATATCTTGCGGCTACTTCTTCTTTAGATACACTTAATATTTTTAATAACCTATTAGCCATAACTGATAAATCTACCTTTGGATCTAACATATCAATAATAGCATCTAATTGATAATCATATTCCATTGCAATTTTAGGGTCTTGACCAAGCCACTCAATTATATGTCTCGGAAACATTCTTTCTTTAGCTTTGTCAAAAAATGCAACACACTCATTAATTTTATTCATAAGAGTTGTTATAAATTCATAAACATCTGAAGCCTCAAATCCCTGTAATTCTTTTTGATATTGGTTTATAAAATATTTCTGAGTTTGCCCTCCTAAAAAACTAATATAAGATAAAAGAAAAACATAAATATCCCTCCAATCAGCAATTACAATTTGACCATTAACAAGCATATCATAAGGATCGCCATGTTTCACCTGCAATATATCAACTCTGTTTGATAATTCAACTAATTGTTTTAAACTAAATCCTTGAAAAGGAATCGGCAATCTACCATTAACACTTTCATATTCTTCCCTAATTGCATCTACTAATTGTACTGAAGGCACATGATTTTCTACACCCATTATGTTGTAATTTTCATCTAAAAAAACAGCATTATTTTCCTTTAACGAAGTTAAAACTATTACATTTCCTAATAATTCAAAATTATCTGGATCTAATTTAAGTAAACGACATCTTTGCCTAAAATTAAAGTCATTCCATAAATCATTTTTAGTCATACTAACACCTCATAGTAATTTATAATAGCACATTTTATTTATATTTAAAACATTTTTATACAAAAAAGCAAACTATTAAGTTTGCTTGTAATTACATATATGGTGGAGTCGAGGGGAATTGAACCCCTGTCCGAAAATACCACAACAGAAACGTCTACAAGTTTAGTTAATTGATTAAGTGTCCTAATATCTAAGTCAATTAACAAACAAATATTAGTAATCCTATAAATCTTCATTATTGCTTATAGGAATCACAATAATATATCCTACTATGTCGAGCCTCTTATAATCCCCGTAGGAAAAAGACTAAAAGAAGCAGCCTTCTAAAATTCTATTAAGCGAAAGCTAATTGAGTTCTGTTTCCAGTTATTTTTTTGTGTACTTGAGGCGTTACATACCACTTGCAGTTTAAGCATTAATATTCCCGTCGAAGCCAAGCGACCCCGAAAAACATAAGTATTATATAACTTAATAATACCTATGTCAAACTAACGATATTTATATTCTTTTTCAAGATTTCTCTTAATATCTCTTTCTTTCATAGTCTCACGTTTATCATAGTTTTTCTTACCTCTTGCAAGACCGATTAATACTTTAGCTTTATTCTTTTTAAAGTATAGTTTTAAAGGTACTAAAGTTAAACCTTGAAGTTTTATCTTTTCATCTAGTTTTAAAATTTCTTTTTTATGAAGAAGAAGTTTTCTTGTACGTGTTTCATCATGATTAAATATATTTCCTTCTTCATAACGACTTATATGCGTATTTAATAAGAAGATCTCATTACCTCTTATAATCGCATAACTATCTTTTAAATTAACTTGTCCATTACGTACAGATTTGATTTCTGTTCCTGTTAGGACAATACCCGCTTCATATTCTTCTAGTATTTCATAATCAAATCGAGCTTTTCTATTTAATACTTCCATAAAATCACCTAATTAATAAAACCCACTTGGATTCTACTATCATTCTTTGGGTTTAAATAAGCCTTATATTGAGCATATACACTTTGATAATTACTTAATATAGAATTATTTAATTTAGAAAATGGCATTACGCGATAGTTTTTATGGTTAACATCATGCGTATATACTAAATCAACTTTAGGATTTTCTATCTTTGTAGTTGTTTTACCATCTTCAACTTTCTTAACAATATCGAAAGCCGCAACTCCACCGATAGCACCCTTTAAGCCTTGCGAATATCTTTGATTTGATACCATGTTACCTAGCGAATATATTACCAACGTATCGCCTACATACTCAACTGGTTGGACAACGTGAGGATGAGTACCAATAATTACATCTACACCTAAACTATTTAAATATTTAGCTGCTTCTCTTTGATAATTATTAGTTTTACCTAGTTGATATTCTTCTCCCCAGTGCATTGCTACCATGATAATATCAACTTGATCTTTTACTTTCGCAATATCATTTGCGATAGTTTTCTTATAATTTTCGAAGTTTCCTTCACCCCATACATTTACAAGATAACTTTTAGGAACATTAATTCCATTAGTTCCGTATGTATAATTTAAGAAAGCAAATTTAATACCATTTTTTTCATAAACCATAACTTTATCTCTTTCAGCTTGAGATGTATAGGTACCTGCTTTAATAACATCAGTCTTACTATTCCAATAACTCATTGAGTGAAGAATTCCTTTTTCTCCTTGATCCATAGCATGGTTAGTAGCTAACGATACCATATTATAACCAGCATCAATCATCGCATCCCCTACTTCGTCAGGAGAGTTAAAATGTGGATAACCCGATAATCCCAAGTTTTTCCCACCTATAATTGTTTCTTGATTATAATATTTTAAATCATAACCTTTGGAAAATTCTTTAACATAACTAAACATAGGTTTAAAATCATAAATATTATAGCCATCACTACCTTTTCTTCCAGTATCGGCATCCATATATAAATATCCATGAATTAAACAATCTCCTAATCCGATAAATGATAAACGATATACTTCATTTATTTCTTCCGGATTAGTTGTTTCTAGCATAATACTAGGTTTATTATTACCTAATGTAGCTTTGACAGTGTAAATTGATAAAGCTATTAATAATACTACATAAAATAATATCACTAATTTTTTATGCTTCTTTTTTGTTTTTCTTCTTGTTGGCATATCTTTATCCATATTCCACCTCTTTCTACTTAATTTCGTTTTCTTCTTTTACACATATTTCAAAATCAACAGTCTTATTAAGTTTAGAAGCACCTACACATTTAACGTGTACAGGGTCACCTAAACGATAAATATGTTTATGTTTCATACCTACTAAGGAGAACATTTCTTCATTATATACATATTTATCATCTTTTAGACTATCTATTTTTACAAGTCCCTCAATTAAATTTGGAAGCTCAATAAACATACCAAAATTAGTAACAGTGTTAACAACACCATCATATTCTTCACCGATATGTTCTTCCATATATTCAGCAATTTTCATATCGTCTACTTCTCTTTCACAATCAGCAGCCGCTCTTTCTCTTTCACTTGATTGTTCACCAATAACAATTAATTTATTATCCCAATATTCAATTGTTTCATGATCCATTTTATGTTCAAATAAATACTTTCTAAGTAAACGATGAACTGTTGTATCAGGATAACGTCTTATTGGTGAAGTAAAGTGTGTATAACATTTACTTCCTAAACCAAAGTGTCCAATATTATTTTTATCATATACAGCTTTTTGCATACTTCTTAAAAGAACATTCGATAACATATGGAATTCTTTTTTATCTTTTAATTGCTCTAGAATAGCTTGCATAGCAAGTGGCGTAATATTCTTAACTTTACCTTCTACTTTATATCCTAAAACACCAATAAATTTTAAGAAACTTTGAATCTTTTCTTCTGATGGAACACCGTGAATACGATATAAGAAAGGTAATTCCATAAAGAAGATAGTAGTTGCTACTGCTTCATTAGCAGCAATCATAAAGTCTTCGATAAGTTTTTCTCCGACACCACGTTCTCTTTTAGTTATATCTACGACTTTAGCATTTTCATCAATTATAAGTTTAACTTCATCTAAATCAAAATCAATATAACCCCTAGCTATCTTATTTTTTCTTAATAAATCGGCACATTCCTTCATTAAACGAAGTTTGTCAGCAAATTCTTCATATCCTTCAGGAACGATATTTTCTTCTAATATTTTATTAACATTTTTATATGTCATTTGTTTTCTAGAACGAATAACACTCTCAAATATTTCTGGTTTAGTTACATTACCTTTAGTGTCTATTTCCATAACACAAGATATCGCTAAACGATCAACATTTGGATTTAATGAACAAATACCGTTAGATAACTTATGTGGGTACATAGGTTCAACACGGTCCGCTAGATAAACACTTGTTCCTCTTGTAAAGGCATTTATATCAAGTGGTGATTCTTCCGTTACATAATATGAAACATCCGCAATATGTACACCTAATTTAAATCCACCATCAGCTAATTTTTCAATACTAATAGCGTCATCGATATCTTTAGTATCATCTCCATCAATAGTAAAAATCACTTCATCTCTTAAATCAGTACGACCTTTTAAATCACTTTCTAGTACTTCTTCCGGTTTACTCATAGCGTCCGCCATAACTTCATCAGAGAATCCTGAATCGAAATTATACTTAGCCATAACTGATAAAATATCTACACCCGGATCATTTTTATGCCCTAGTACTTTTACTACTTCTCCACGATAATCATTACCCTTAAGTTTATTAGTTACTTTTACTACTACTTTAGTTCCATCTACAGAACCCATAGTTTTATCTTTATCAATTAAAATATTTATTTTAATTTTATCATTATCAAGAATAACAGTTCTTACATTATCTTTAACAACAAATTCACCTACTAAAGTATCAAAATTACGTTCAACGATTCTTAAGATTCTTCCCTCAGTTTCTTCACCTTTACGGGATGTAATTTCTACTACTACTTTATCGCCGTGAATTGCGCCATTCATATCTGTTGGTGGGATAAAGATATCATCTTTTTCTCCTTCAACATTTACGAAACCAAACCCTTTACGATTACCTATCAATTTACCTATTTTTAAATTACTATTATTAAAAGGCATATAGTTATCCTTCTTAGTACGATAAATAGTTAAATTATCTTCCATTTCATTTAGAGTTTTCATTAATTCTTTTAAACTATCAACACCATCTAAATTTAAAGCATGGTATATTTCATCGACAGTTAAAGCCTTCCCACTATTATTCACTATTTCTAATATCTTATCTTCCATTAGTATCACCATTATAATTATACTAGAAATAAACAAAAAAATATAGCACTTAGCTATACTTTTTTACCTTTTCTCTTTCTTTAGAAACCGCGAATGCGATATTGCCTTCAGTTCGATCAATTCCACGAACTTCAACATCTATTTTATCTCCTAAAGCATATTTTTTCTTTGAATGAGCTCCTACTAAAGCGTAGATATTTGGATTAAATGTATATTTATCATCAGTTAAATATACTCTATCAACATATCCTTCAATTAAGTTAGGAAGTTCAACATAGAAACCATTCTTTTCTACTTTAGTTATTATACCAGTGAATGTCTCGCCAATAAATTTTTCCATATATTCCGCTTTTTTACTACGTTTTACTTCATCCTCAATCTTAGCAGCTCTTCTTTCCGTACTTGATAAATTTAGGGCAAATACTCTTAATTCATTTAATGAAAGTGGTCGAACACAACCATATAAATACGCTCTTAATTGAGTTTCATTAGCAAGGTCTCCACCTCTTCTAATTGGTGAAGTTACTTGGCAGTTTGATTCAATTGCGGAAGCAAAGTGTCCTTTATTAACTACGGAATATATCGCTCTTTGCATACATTTAAGTATTTCACGTGAAATAATTAAATAATCTTTATGTTCCTTAGCACCTTTTAATAATCTTTGAATTTCAAATCCTGATGCTTTAGCAACCTTACCATCATATCTTAGAACATGGAATAAGTTATTTAATTCAATCAATTTAACTAAATCTGGTTCTTCATGGACACGATATACATGATTAATATTATTTTCATCCATATAGATAGATGCTTGTTCACCAGCTAAAACCATGAAATCTTCAATTAGTTTTTCACTAGTTCCTCTTTTTTCTAAAACAACATCTGTTGGTTTATAGTTATCATCAACAATAACTTTTTCATCAGGTATTTCAAAATCGATATATCCTTTAGCAATCTTAATTCTACGAAGAATATGGTGTAATTCTTCACATAATTTTAAATCACCAACATAATCTTCATAACCTTCAACAATATTACCGTTTTCTAAGATTTCATTTACATCATCATATGTCATACGTTTTTTAGAATTAATAACACTATCATAGCATCTAAAAGCTAGTACTTCTCCTTCTGGAGATACTAACATTTCATAAGTAAATACTAGACGGTCAACGTTTGGATTTAATGAACAAATACCATTTGATAATTTACGAGGTAACATTGGGTTATTTGACCCCGGTACATAAATACTTGTACCTCTTCCCATAGCATCTTTAAAAGTAGCCATGCCTGGTTGTACATAGTTAGATACATTCGCAATTGATACCTTTAAATCATAATTATCGCCAATCTTTTTAATAGAAATAGCGTCATCATAATCTTTAGTACTATTACCATCTATAGTAAATGTTTTTTCATCTCTTAAATCTATTATTTCATCTTTTCTTGGATCATTTTCATAATCATAAGTATCAGGAATATCAATCATTTCCTTTTCTACTTCTTCAGGGAAATCGATTTCCACATTATATTTCTTCATAACACTTATAACGTCAACATTAGGATCATCTTTATGACCAATTACTTCTACTACTCTTGAATTATAAGTATCTTTATCTATTTTACTATCTAATTCTAATACTACTTTAGTTCCATCAACTAAATCAGTAACAGGAGTCACTATTTTAAAGTCAACATCACCATCAGGTTTAATGTAATATTTTGAACCTTTTCTTACTACTTCGCCAACAATACGTTTATTAGTTTTCTTTATTTTAACAACACGTCCAACAATTTTTGAACCTATTTTACCTATTTGTTCAATAGCTACTACATCACCATTACGAGCACCATGAATTTCTCTAGTTGGGATAGTTATTTCTTTACCATCTACAAAAACTACACCTTCTGTATCAAAAACTGTAATCTCACCTTTATACATCTTAGAATTTATAAATAAACCGTATTTACCTTTTCTTGTTGTATATAAGTCTAATCTATCAACTAATTCATCTAAAACTTTTTTAGTCTCATTAACTGGTAGATTTAACTTGTTTGCTATCTCATTAGCTGTATAATTATTCTCTTTTAAAAGTTCTACAATATTATCCATAAAATCACCTTGTTCCATATTATAGCACATCTAACCCAAGAAAAAAAGGATTATTTTAATCCTCTTTACTTTCTTCTAATTCTAAAGGTTCTTCATATTTAATTATCTTACCAGAACTAATTCTATTAAACTTACTTGTTATCTTATCAGTAGTTGTATTAATATCTTTTACATCCTTTGTAACAGTATCAATACTACGAGATAATTTATCCCATCTTTCTTTATATCTTCTAAAGTCTAAAGCAAGTCCTTCTAATTCTTCACGAATAATAGAAGCATTCTTATCTCTTTCAATATTTTTAAGAACAATTTGAATTGTTGTTAAAGTACTCATTAAAGTAGTTGGCCCCGCAATCCAAACGTGCTTCTTATAAGCATATTCTATTAAATCATTATAATAAGCATTAACTTCTGCGAATATAGCTTCCGCAGGTAAGAAAAGAATAGCTTGTTCACTTGTAACATTAGGAATAATATATTTTTCTGCGATGTCATTAATATGTTTCTTCATATTAATCTTAAAATCTTTTTCAGCTTGTTTTCTAACTTCTACACTATTTGACTTATCCATCATCTTTTGATAGTTTTCAAGTGGAAATTTTGAATCAATAGCGATTGTTCCTAAAGGTTCTGGAGCAAATAGTACGCAGTCCGCAATACGTTCATTATCAAAACCATATTGAAGTTTATATATTTTATCATTACCTTCCCCAAATACATTAGCCATTATATTTGTAAGTGTTACTTCCCCAAAGATACCTCTTGTTTTCTTATCAGTCAATACTCCTTGTAAAGAAACAATATCATTTGATAAAGAATCAATTTTCTTTTGAGCTTCATCAATTTTAGTAAGACGTTCTAAAATATTATTAAATGTCTTATTTGTTTTATCAAAATTTTGATCAAGACGTTCATTAACTCGATCACTAATAAGCGCAAGTCTTTCTTCCATAGACTTATTTAATTTGATAAAATCATCATTCATATTACGACTTAATGAGTTTTTAAATTCTCCTAGTTCCTTAATATTCTTTGCTAAATCTTCAGAAACATTCTTATCTATTTTACTAGCGTTATCATTTAATTCTTTACTTAAAGAATTTTTAAATTCCCCTAGCTCTTTAATAGTATTTGTTTCTAATTTACCTAGTCTTTCTGTTATATTAGATTCATTTATATTCTTTGTTAAAGAAATAATTGAAATTATTATTAATATAACAAGAAGACCTATAGTTACATACTCCATATTTCACCTACTCTATACGATATTTTTTCATTACTACTTTAGATATTATATAGGCACCTAACATCATTAAACATATTTTAATAATTACCCATATATCTGTAACAGATTGTAAGAAACTTGTTCCAATATATCCCCAGAATAAAACAATAAATACCTTCGCTATTAAAATAGCGATAATAAATTTCTTATAAGACATATTAGATAAACCAGCCGCTATATTAATAGCAAATGCGGGTGTAAATGGAAGAGTTATAATTAAAACTAGACTAGATAGTTCTAATTTATCTATTCTTTTTAATATATTATGAATCTTTCCATCTTTTTTAAATTTTCTTTCTAACTTTTTATTAAATAATTTTCTTACGATAAAAAATGATAGCGAACAACCAATTGAAGTTGCTACCCAAGACATTGTAAAACCTAAAACATTACCAAATAAATGAACATTTAAAGCAATAAATATTCCTAAAGGTAGTTCAGGGATAATTGACTCTATTACAATAATAAGCATACCTAGGAAAATACTTATTCCTATAGGTGTACTACTTACTAGATTTTGAAGCCATATTATTATTTCATTAATAATATTTTGCATAATATCACCATAATTATTTTACCATAATAGAGAAAAAAATTACATATAATGTAATTTAATCTTGTAATATATCTAAGTCTAACAACTCATCTAATTTATCAATAACAGGGAATCCTTTACCATCAAGTTCCGTAGAAAACTTAATTGAAATACCTCCCATATTTTTCCATTCTTCAAGATTACCAGCATAGTCATCTACTAAGACAGCATCTTTAGTTTGAACCATTTCTGTTTTAGATGTATCTCGTGGAACAGGAATTATTGTTATATCCTTTAAATATTTTCTTAAATATTCAACTTTTTCCATAGCTTCATGTAATGAATTAACATGGGATAAAATAGCCATATTAAATCTGTTTGAAGCATCTATCTTCTTAATACATTCAATTGCATCATTAATAACACTAGCTTTATCATTTAAAAGTTCATGCCAATCAATATTTGTATAATAATCTCTTATTTGTTCTTGATCTTCTAAATTTTTACTATCAAGGTTTCTTTCTCTTAATTCAGAGTAAGTAATTTCAATTGTATTCATTATTACTCCATCAAAATCAATATATAAATTTCTCATATGTTACCTCCTAGTATGCTAATTTTATCACAAACATTTGTTCTAGTCAACTACTCTTTTCTTTAATTTATTATAAAAAAAAATAAGGCTTTTTACAAGTCTTATTTTAATGCATCGATTAATTCAGCTTTTTTCATTGTAGCAGCACCTTTAACATCTTTAGCTTTAGCCATTTCTCTTAATTCTGCTACTGTTTTTTTAGATAAATCTTCTTTTTCTTCTTTAACTTCTTTTTTAGCAGTTTCTTTTTTAACTGTTTCTTTTTTTGCTGGAGCAGCTTTAACTTCTTCTAATTTTCCTTCTAAAGCAGCTTTAGCAACATTTACTAATTCAGTGAATGCAGCAGCGTTGTCAATTGCAACTTCTGATAACATTTTTCTGTTGATTTCGATTCCAGCTTTTGATAAACCACTAATGAATTTAGAATAACTGATTTCGTTTAAACGACATGCAGCGTTAATTCTTGTAATCCATAATTTTCTGAAGTCTCTTTTCTTTTGTCTTCTATCTCTGTATGCATATTTTCCAGCATGCATTACTTGTTCGTTAGCTGATTTAAATAATCTATGTTTTGAACCAAAGTAACCTTTGGCTTGTTTCATTACTTTTTTATGACGGGCACGACTAATTGTACCACCTTTAACTCTTGTCATATGTTCTTCCTCCTATACTATAATTTTTAATTAGATTAATGATTTAATTCTCTTGTAATCAGTTTTGTTTAATCCTGAAGCACTTCTACCAGCTCTGTTAGAAGCAGCATTCTTTTTACCAGTATTATGTCTAGTTCCTGGATGACCTATTTTAATAGATCCACTTTGTCTTACATTTAAAACTTTTTTAGTTCCTTTATGTGTTTTTAATTTTGGCATAAATAATTCCTCCTATTTTTGTTTTGGCATTAGTATCATTGTCATAAAACGCCCTTCAAGTTTAGCTTGTTGTTTAACATCCGCAATACTTGAAACTGCATCGCTAAAGCGAAGTAATACATCTTTCCCTAATTCAGGATGAGCCATTTCTCTACCTTTAAATCTGATAGAAATTTTAATTTCATGTCCCTTTTCTAAATATTTACTAGCATTTCTAACACGAGTATTAAAGTCAGCAACATCGATAGTAACAGATAAACGATATTCTTTCATTTCTAAGTTAGCTTCTCTTTGTTTCTTTAAATTCTCTTTAGTTTTCTTTTTAGCTTCATATTTATACTTATTGTAATCCATTATCTTACATACTGGTGGATTACTATTAGGACTAATAAGTACTAAGTCAAATCCTGCATAATTAGCTAAAGTTAAAGCATCTTTAATTCCTTTTAACCCTAGTTGTTCTCCATTAGGTCCAATTACTAATACTTCTTGTGCTCTAATTTGTTCATTAATGAATAAATCTTTTTGTTTTTGCGCTGCGATACAAAACACCTCCAATAAAAAAGTGAATACAATAGTATCCACCCAATAAACTAATATAAAAATTATAATAATTTTAATATTGGCTTATACCCATGACTATGGTCATCAGGTGAGTGGGATACACTTCTTCCTTTTCATTACATATTGATTATACTATAAAACTAGTAAAAGTCAACAAAAAAAGCAATTTTAACGTGTAAAATTACCATTTTCTTCAACATTTTCTCTTTTTAAGGAACCAATTAACTTTTCATAAGCATTTTTATACTTAATTAAGGCTAATATTTGAGCTTCTTGTTCATGAATTAGTTCTTTCATATTTTGATATTCAACTAGTTTTTCTTTTAATTCTGCATTTTCTTTACGAAGAGAATGTAATTCATCATTTAAAGAATCAACCTTAGAGCTTTCACTAAATAATTTTTCTATTTTACTTATTGCTTCACTAGTTTCTTTTTCTACTAGATCTTCTTGATTTAAATAATTAGAACTATTTCTTTCTTCTCTTGTTTTTGCAGTTTGATATTTACTTATCTCCGTAACACGAGCTACTACTATATCTAATGGTACATTTAAAATTTTAGCAACAACATTCGCTATTTTACCATTTTCTTTATATAGTCTAATAAATTCTTCATCATTAGGAATTAATAAATGTGATGTATAACATAATAATTCTTCAGTACTATTTAATTTTAATTCTTTTACACGATCAGCTATGAATATATCTCTTTCATTTAAGGGCATACTTTTTATTTTATATTTTTTATAATCATCATTTGCTTGATCTACAATTTTAAAGTAATCCCTAGCAGCCATTGTTTCCATACATATTCCTCTATTCTAATATAAGTATACTATAAAATAAAGCAAAAAAAAAGCATAAAATTATGCTCTTGAATCATATTTACCATCTTTTGTAGATACTATGATATTGTCTCCTTCTTCAATAAATAAAGGAACTTTTACCATTAAACCATTATCCATAAAGGCTTCTTTTAAAGCATTGTTTGTTGTGTTACCTTTTACAGCAGGTTCAGTTTTAGCAACTGTGAATTCAACTTTATCTGGTAATTCGATACCTAACATTTCTCCTTCAAAGAAAGTTACATATACATTGATACCTTCTTTTAAGAATTTAGCATCTTCACCAATTTGATCTTTAGTTAAATCAAGTTGTTCATATGTATCCATATTCATGAAGTTATAATCATCACCATTTGCATATAAATATTGCATTTGTTGTTTAGTGATCATAGCTTTCTCTAATTTAACACCTGAGTTAAATCTTTTTTCAACGATAGAACCAGTTCTTAAGTTTTTTAATTTTGCTTGTACGAATGCTGCTCCCTTACCTGGTTTTACGTGTGAGAATTCTAAACATACATATAACTGATCTTCAAAAATTAATGTCATTCCGTTTTTTATATCATTAACGTTAAACATATTCTACCTCCTCGGTTTATTTTCTTCCTCTTTTGAAATTACATCTTTTTACTTTAAGTTTTTGTAAAGAAGAGGAATTTACTGGTCTTTCACCAACTAAATGTTTTGTGTCCACTACTTTAGCATATTCATTATCTCTACTAGCTACTAAAATCATATTAGCATAGTCTGGGCGATATTGAAATTGCATAAGAAAATCTGGATTTAAAATTAATTTTTTCATATTCTACTACTTCTTTTCTCTATGAGTTGTTGTTTTTTTGCATCTTGAACAGTATTTATTTAATTCTAAACGTTCAGTTGTATTCTTTTTATTCTTTTCTGTACGATAATTTTCTTCTTTACATTCAGTGCATTGAAGAGTTATTCTTTCTCTATTTTCGCCTTTTTTAGCCATAATATCCCTCCTTCTTAAATACGCATACATATTATAGCAAATAATTTTTAAAATGTAAAAGTTTTTTTACTATTTTAATACTTATTTATAATATGCGCGAATATCATTTAATAATGATGCATTCATTATCTTATTTTTTATCATTTCTATTTCGAATTTATATGGTGGATAAATTCTCTCTTTACTATCATCAGTATCCCCGATATAAGGTGTTTCTAAAATCATTGGAATACCTTTTAAACGCTTGTTGTAAATAACTTTTAATAAATTATTAAAACCTATTGTTCCAAGACCTATATTTTCATGTCTATCTTTATGCGAATTTCTTACGTTTTTACTATCATTTATATGGACACAGCCGATTTTGTCAATACCAATTATTTTATCAAATTCATCTAGTACTGCATCAAAATTACTTATATCATAACCTGCATCATTTAAGTGGCATGTATCTAAACATACCTTAATATGCTCTTTATATAGGACTCCATCAATAACTTTCTTTATTTGGGAGAAATTAGTACCTATTTCACTACCTTTACCTGCCATTGTTTCAATACAAATATCTACTTTTGTATCACTTAAAACAACAGCATTTAAAACATATATTAAGTTATTAATTGCGATTTCTTCACCTAAACCAACATGACTTCCAGGATGAAGAACAATTTTAGTTACTCCTAAGTTTTCCACTCTTTCAATTTCTTGTCTTAAAAATGATATAGCAAAATCCATTTTTTCAGTATTACAAGGATTTACTATATATGGAGCATGAACAACAACATTTCTTAAATCAATATCAGTTTCTTTCATTAATTTTAATGCTTCAATAGTTAAATCATCTCTTATTGGAGCACGACTAGTATTTTGAGGTGCCCCGGTATAAAACATAAAAGTATTAGCCCCATAACTCAAAGCTTCTTTTAAACTTCCTAGTAGTTGTGTATCACTTTTAAATGATACATGACATCCTATTATTATATCTTCCATATTTCACCTACTAAAAAAGGATATTTCTATCCTAATTTTTTCCCTTGATGTTCTTGAATCATTTCTCTTGTAATTCCAGAACTTCTAACAAGATTAACCATTTGCTCTTTAACTGAACTTAATTCTTCTTCAAGAGCTAATCTCTTAGCATCTAATTCTAAGTAATATTCAACTGGATTTTGATAGTTAATAGTTGTTGATTTTGGTTCTTCAACTTTAA
The DNA here is from genome assembly GCA_016282155.1 of Caryophanales bacterium. Classification (GTDB taxonomy): domain Bacteria; phylum Bacillota_I; class Bacilli_A; order RF39; family UBA660; genus RGIG4266. The sequence goes on from JAEEJY010000012.1 coordinate 28,923, forward strand.
CTTCTTCATCTTCATATCTTTTACTTGAATTAGTTATTAACTTTTGAAGGAAAACAGTACTTATAAGTAGTCTTCTTGGAGCTTCAATAGTTTTATTAAATTTATTTTCTAAATGCTTAATACTTTTTGCTAAAACATATTTCTTTAATGTTGCTTCTACAGAATTATTTCCTCTTAATGCATCATATTGATCAATTTTTGCATCACGTTTTGCTTCTATTTGATCAGCACGAGCATCATTAGCAGCATCTCTTGCAGCAATTGCTTGTTCTTTAGCAACAGCTACTTCTTCAGGACTAGGTCCATATTCTGCAGTTAATTTAGCGAAACCTGATTTAATTCTTAAAAACATATTTGGAACTAAATAAGCAACCTTTTTACCTTTTTCAGCAATCTTAGTTGAACCTAATTCACTAATATTTTTAACATCATAATTCTTCATAAACATTACTCCCCGTCTTTTGCAATATCAAGCATTACTTTTTTAATTTCTACCCATACAGCATCATCATTAACACCAGCAAGTTCAACTACGCCATCTTTATTTACTACTTCTGCTGTACATACTTCGACGTTTCCACTAGCGTCAGTCTTATTTTCTGTATAAATTAAGTAATCTTTACCGTTTGTTTTTAAAGTAAAATATGCTACTACTTCTACTTCTTTTTCAACACCAGCTTCATCAATTACCTTAATCATTTTTTTTGCGTCCATAATTATGCTCCCTTCTAATTCTTGTTCAAAACAAGTATATCATAAAAAACCTTTGATATTCAATAAAATTAAAATATATTTTTATTTATTTCGAAATTGGGGATAAATTTAGTAAAAATGCTTATTTATATTGATTTTTCATAAGTTTTTTGTTAGAATGTATAGTGTTAAGTTGACTTGGAGGTGAAACTATGCCAAATATGAAGAATGCTAAAAAAGCAGTAAGAGTAAATGCTAAAAGAACTGTAGATAATAATAATTACGGAGCAGCTATGAAAAACGCTATTAAAAATGTAGAAAAAGCTGTATTAAGTAAAGATAAAGAAAAAGCTACTGCTACATTAAAAGTTGCTATAAAGAGAATTGATAAAGCTGTTGCTAGCGGAGTTACTACTAAAAATGCTTCAGCTCGTAATAAATCACGTTTAACTAAAAAAGTTAACACTATGGAGTAATTTAATTACTTCTTTTTTTTGGCTTTTATGTTATAATTTTATTAGAGTAGGTGATTATATGAAACGCTTAGGGAAAATACTTTCTTTTATCTTTCTTATCGCAAATATAGGTCTCATTGTTTATTTCAACAAAGATATAAATAAGTATATTGTTGATAATTATATTTATACAAGGGTTTCATCTAATTATACTTTTAATGAGTATGCTAAAAAAGAGGATTACGAATTTGCTCAAATAGTCACAGATTTTACTGCTGATAGTAAACAAGACTTAGTAAATATTTTATATACAATTATTGATAGTGGTACCGATAATTTTACTTTCTATTGTAGTGAAAATTATCATTCTTGTTTAAATGATGTAACTGATTTATCTAATGATGTAAATGTTTTAGCAGCTTTAAATAATTTTGTTCATCCTTTCAATAGTTATAGCAAACTTTATTTATCAACTAATAAATCTGGAAAAATAGAAGTTGAAATCGAAAAACTATATACTAAAGAGGAAATAACTTATATCAATAATGAAATTAATGAAATAGAAAAGAAAACTATAAATTCTGCTACTAGTATTAAAGATAAAATAAAAGCCTTCCACGACTATATAATTAATAATACGAAATATGATAGTAAAAGAGCTGAACTTATCAAAAATAATATCTTCACAGATAATACTTTAGCTAGTCATAAAGCAAATGGTGTTTTAAAAAACAAACTTGCTATTTGTAGTGGATATACAGATATAATGACAATCTATTTAAATAAACTAGGTATCAATAATTATAAAATATCTAATATTTCCCATATATGGAATCTTTTATATATCGATTCTGCTTGGGTACATTTAGATTTAACTTGGGATGATCCCGTTACATCTAACGGTGATAATATCTTACTACATGAATTCTTCTTAATTGATACAGATACCTTAAAAAGTTTTAATACAATTCAACATATATATGATGCTGATATATATCAGGAAGCAAAATAAAAAACAAGTTTATAACTTGTTTTTTTATTTTAATTCATCGATATATTTTTTTAATGTCTCAGCTTGTTCTCCTAAGATAATTTTTAATTGATTATCTATTTCAACAATACCTTGCGCACCCATTCTTTGGATACCTTCCTTATTAACAATTGAAACATCATTTAATGTAACCATAAATCTTGATTTATTAGCTTCGTAACTAACAATATTCTTTTTTCCACCTAAGTAATCTACTAATTTATTTACTTCTATTTTAGCATCTTTTTTTGTCGCTCTTGTAATAGCAATAGCGATAAATAAAAGTCCTATAATTATTAATATATATTCTAATATTTCCATTTAAATCACCTTATTAATTATACTATATTAATATATACTGGTCAAATTAAGATATTTTTAAAACATATGGATTTTGGTATGTTCCATTACCTGATGTAAGAATATTATCCTTAGAAATAACACCCACATAATTAAGATGAGATGTTTCTGTTGTCTCTATCTTATTAACTCCATCTGGACATATTTCATAAACTTCTTCATAATTTGCTTGAGTTGCTGTCATATAACAATTAGTTTGGCCAATAAATGGTGCTGTAAATAAATCTGTTACTTTAGGTAAAGCTAACTTAACATCAAATACAACTCCAGATTTAGCTTGGGCAGAATTCATAAACGAATCATAATAACTACTATAACTATATCCTGTATAGAAGTTTGTTCTTTCAAACACATCCGGCACAGAAAGATTATCAAGAACTCTACCTGCTCCGCCTAATAGGTTAAATTGACCATAAGCACCATTATAAGCACCTGTTAAATCCGTATTAGAAGTTAATAATACTCTTATATTATTACTGTCATCACCAATAATACGATATAGTTTATTAGCAATACTAATATATGAACCTACTGATATTTTCTTTTGTTTAATAGACACATTATTTGCATCTATTAATTTTTCTACTAAAGTGTATGGGTTACTTGCGGTACCATTTCCCCCAGTCACAGCAGTTAAAGAATAAATTGGTACTACTGGATATACATAGTCAATACCATCAGATACATATTCATGTTTTTCTGAAGGAACAATTTCAACAGGTAAGAAGATAATATTGTTAAAACTTAACTTGCTAGCTAAAAAAGTTCCCCAATATGGTTCAAACTCACCATCTTGATAGTAAATACTTGAAACAGGTTCAGCTGCTTCTAAGTATATAAATGGTTCTTCAGGGTCTTCACCTTTAATAGGACCTACTACCCTTAATTTACTTACACTATATTCCTCATCCGGATTTGCATATTGTACTGACGCTGAGTATGTATTACTATATGGATTACTATATGGGCTACTATATGGATCTTCTTCCTCTTTTGGAGGAATATAAACCTTCCATGTTATACCACTATAATATACATAATCTCCATCTTTTAATTCATATGCTGGTTTAAGACCTTCTTTATCAAGATCTTCTATATAATCATATTTATATCTATTACCTACAACAGATATTTTCATATAAGAAGAAGCCATGAAATTAGCTATTCTACCTTCTGGTAACGGATAAAATATGGGTTTTTTAACATTATTTAAACGATCTTGTGGAAACTGAACTTGCTTTCTTCCAACTAGTCCCATTCCGTCATCTATAATTCCACTATAATATAATTCCAATAAAGAAACGTAATATACACTACCTGCTGTCTTAGGATAATTAGTTATATTTGCGTCTACATACTCTTCCGCAGCAGCTTTTAATACTTCTATTTGAGAATCTTCTAATCTTTTTTGTTGTTTAGAAATTTGTGCTAACATAGGTGATGCTACTGCTATTAAGACAGCGCCAAAAAGAATAATTACACCAATTAACTCGACCAAAGTAAATCCTTTCTTATCCATGTACACACTTCCTATTCTAAGAAAAATTATACTAGAAAGAACAAAAAAAAACAACTATTTAGTTGCTTCTTCTTTATTGATTACAGTTTTTCCTTTATATGTTCCGCAGTTTTCACAAACTCTGTGTGGTCTTACATCAGCACCACATTTTGGACATTTAGTTGTAGCGTTAGCTTCAATTTTGTAGTGAGTTCTTCTCATTCTACTTGAAGTTTTACTCATATGTCTTGCTGGTACTGCGAATAATTGAATATTTAATTTCATACATTACACCTCTTTCCCTATAATAGATCTTTCAACTTGTCAAAAGCTGAATTTGTCTCTCCTACAGATTCCTCAGTTACTAATTTCCAACCATCACCAGATAGCTTCAAATCAGTAGCTTCTGGACAAGTAACCTTTATAGGAATTTCCATTAAGATATTTTCCCATATAATAGGAAAAATATCAAGTGAATTTTCTATTTTTTTACTGAAATTTTCAATTTCTTGCATCATTTCAGTATATACACCACTGATTTCTGTATTAAACTTATAATCAGTAGGTTTTAGTGTTAGTGAACATGGTAATACCATTACGCCGTCTAGAACTAAATTTAGTTCATAATCTTCTTCACCGTAACGATATATTTCCCCTTTTACTCTTACATCTTTAAGTTCTATAATATCTGTATTTTCTAAATCTTCTTTAGGTATAGAAACTACTTCATCTACCTTAACTACAGATTCTTTATTATATTTTAAACTTGTTATATCAATTTCCATAATATCACCAACTTGCATATAAAATTATACTAAAAAAGGCATAAAAAAGCAAGTAAAATATGATATTATAGAAGTAGAGGTGGGACATATGAATATAGGTATAATTTGTGAATATAATCCCTTTCATAATGGGCATAAATATCATATCGATAAGATAAAAGAAATGTATCCAGATAGCAATATTATCTTAGTTATGAGTTCTTTATTTTTAGAGCGAGGCGAAGTTAGTATTATTGATAAATGGAGTAAAACTGACATTGCTTTAAATATGGGTGTTGATGTTGTTATTGAATTACCATTTATTTTCTCCAGTCAAGGAGCAGATATCTTTAGTAAGGGTGCTATTGAAATACTAAAAAATATGCATGTTGATAAATTAATCTTTGGTAGTGAATTAAATGATATAGATAAACTTAAATTAGTAGCGGAAACTCAAATAAATAACAAAGAATTCGATAACAAAGTTACAGCTTATTTAGAAAAAGGCGTTAATTACCCAACTGCTTTATCTAATTCTTTAAAAGATATTTTAGGTTTTACTGTGGAAAACCCTAATGATTTACTTGGAGTTAGCTATATCAAAGAGATAATTAAGCAAAAAGCAAATATTACTGTGGAAACCATTAAAAGAACTAATGACTTTAATTCTAAAAAAATAGTAGGCAAAATAACAAGCGCGTCTAGTATTCGTGAAGCTTTAAAAAATAAAAAGAATATTAAAAAATATGTTCCTCGTATTACTTATAAATATTTAAAAGACTTACATTTTAATGAAGATTATTTTAATTTATTAAAATATAAAATTATTAGTGAAATAAATAATCTTGATATTTATCAAACTGTCGATGAAGGAATTGAATCCCGTATTAAAAAATATATTTATGAATCTAATAGTTTTGAAGAATTAGTAAATAATATTAAAACTAAAAGATATACTTATAATAAAATTAGTCGTATGCTTATTCATATCCTATGTAGTTTTACTAAAGAAGAAGCTTTACTTACTAAGAAAAGTGAATATATCCGTGTATTAGGATTCAATGATAAAGGAAAAGCATACTTAAATAAAATGAAGAAGATAAGTGACTTACCTATTATCACAGGTTATTCGAATATCGATAGTAAAATACTTGATATTGAATACCGTGTTAGCAATATATATTACTTAACAAGTAAAGAAAAAAATAAGACTAATCTAATGAATAGAGAAAAATCTTCTCCTATCATTAGATAGTCTTTTTATTTTTGACATTTAGGACAGTAATAAGTCCCTCTACCATTTACTTTAATTTTTCTTATTATTGAATGGCATATAGGGCATTCAGTATTTACTTTTGTATGAACTAATAATTCTGTTTGATATCCCCCATGAACGTTCTTAGCTACCTCATATGTCTTAATAGTTGTACCACCCTTTTTAATGGCATTTTTAAGCACTTTAGCGGTATATTTAATGATCTTGGCTAATTCATCGTCATTTAGATCTTTAGCCTTTTTTAAAGGGTTTAAGCCACATAAAAATAGTATTTCATCAGCATATATATTACCTATACCTACTATTATATCTTGATTTAGTAAAGTTGTTTTTATAGGTAAAGAAATTCTTTTATATTTATCCTTTAAATAAGAAACAGTTAAATCTTTACTAAATGGTTCTAAACCTAAATCTTTTAATTCTTTAGAAGTATAAATATCATCTTTAGGATATAAAAACATACGTCCAAATTTTCTTGTATCTTTGTATCTTAACTCTTTTCCACTTTCAAAAGTAAAACATACATATTCATGTTTTTCAAGTTCATCTTTTGGAGTTTTTAAATAGTATCTACCTTCCATACGTAAATGACTTAACATATAATTGTTTGTTAACTCAAATATTAACCATTTTCCACGTCTTTTAATATCTACGATAGATTGACCTATTAAGGTATTTATAAATTCCTTACTAGTAACATTCTCGATCATTTTAGGATAATATACTTTAACATCCTTAATTTTTTCGTTTAATACATCTTGTTTTAATCTCTCTTTTACAGTCTCAACTTCTGGTAGTTCTGGCATATTATCACCTCTTGTGAAATCTATTATATCATTTAATGATAATATGTTATAATAAAATTGGTGAAAATATGAAAAAAATAAGCTATGTAATTATGATAATCTTATTATTATTTGTAAGTGGTTGTACCAAGAAAGAAAAAATCGAAACAACTACTCCCGAAGTAATAAAAGAAAATATATATACTGATGACAATCCTATTATCTTAAATTTCTATTTAAGAGAGAATAATGGATATAACATCATTGATAAAGAACTTCATACTCCGTGGGTAATATACCAAGATATGCCTTATCTAAGAGTTATTCCAACAGACTTAAAAAGAATAGATTCTTATTACATGCAGGATGTATTTCCAATGTACTGGAATAAATATGAAAATCACGAAAAATATAAATTAGGATACAATCTTAAATATAACATTGGTGATAAAGAATATTCTTATAACATAATTAATCCGGAAGATAGAAAACAACAAGTATTTAACTATATGCAAATATATACTTATGATGATGTTACTGTTGGTAAAGGAGTATGGCATGATCATTTAGATAATAACGAAATTACTGAAGGTGTCTTAATGACAACTATTAAATTATGTGTAAGTACTTTATATAAAGAAATTACAGGTCCTTTAAAATTAACTGTATTTTCTTATGATGATATGGATGATTTTGATCCCGATACAAAAGAATATCGTGGTAACAGTAAAACAACAATTCTAATTTATAATAACTAAAAAAGAAGACTTAAGTCTTCTTTTTATTTATGTATTTCAGTAACTCTTATACCTTTAATAGCATTTTCTAAATTTGTTAGAGACGTAATCATTGCACGATTACCTGTATTCTCTACAAAGTTAATAGCTGCCTGTATTTTAGGAAGCATGCTACCTTTAGCAAAGTGTCCTTCTTCAATATACTTTTTAGCTTCTTCAACTGTAATACTACCTACCTTTGTTGCTTGAGGAGTATTATAATTTAATTCCGCTTGTTCTATATTAGTTAATATAATAAGCAAGTCAGCATCTAAGTTAGTTGCCATTAAAGAACTTACTAAGTCTTTATCAATTACGGCATTAGCACCTTTAGCTTCGTTTTGAAGATATATAGGAATACCTCCACCTCCACCAGCAATGATAATGTGACCTGTTTTTAATAAATCTTTAATTGTATCAATTTCAACTATCTCAAGAGGTTTTGGACTAGCTACAACTTTACGCCATCCTCTACCAGCATCCTCCACATATTTTTCTCCACTTTCAGCCATTAATTTTTCAGCTATTCTTTTTGAATAGAATGGGCCTACAGGCTTAGTTGGATTTTTAAATGAAGGATCATTTTTATCTACAACTACTTGCGTTACAATAGTAACTATTTTCTTTTCAATACCCTCTTCTTCAAGAACATCTCTTAATCCCTTTTGTAAGTGGTATCCAATATAACCTTGACTCATCGCAGTACACTCTGGGAACGGCATATATGGGATATCTTCATTTTCATATGAATCTTCAAAAGCTAGATTAATGATACCTACTTGAGGGCCATTTCCATGTCCAATAATTATTTGATGACCATCTTTAATTAACGGAACTAAATTTTTAACCGCTTTTTTAATTAATGCTTGTTGCTCTTTGGGATTATTACCTAACGCATTTCCACCGAAAGCAATAACAATTTTACTCATTATTTAACAACTCTCTTAGGAACTTGTTGAGTAATACAGTGGATATTTCCACCACCTAATAAGATTTCTCTAGCATATATTGGTTCAATTTTACGATCTGGATATAATTCTTGTAAAGTTTGAATAGCTTTTTCATCCATTGGATCATTAAATACTGGTAAAGCAATAAAACCATTACCTGTTAAATAATTAACATAAGATGCCGCCATTCTATCTCCTTCATTACGAGGAAGAGTTCCTTCAACATAATCAATACCACCACTTTCTTCAGCAGTTATATATTGTGGTGAAGGGCAATATAATTTATGTACTTCTAATTTACGACCTTTAGCATCAGTTACACTTTCTAAGTAAGCTAAATCTTCTCTACTTATTGCATATTGAGGATCATTTTCATCATCACTCCATGCTAGTACTACAACACCCGGTCTTACAAAGTTACATATATTATCAATATGTCCGTTTGTATCTACATCGTTATATAAACCTTTTGGTAACCATAAAACTTTTTCAACATTTAAATATTTTTTAAATATTTCTTCAATTTGCTCTTTAGTTTTATCTGGATTTCTACCTGGTGACAGAATTGTTTCTTCTGTCACTAAAGCTGTTCCTTCACCATCAACATGGAAAGAACCACCTTCACATACGAAATCTCTAATTTGATAATAATCTACCCATTCAAGTTCAGCCATTTTTTGGCCTATACATTCATCTAAATCCCAAGGAAAGTAAATTCCATCATAGAATCCACCGTAAGCATTAAATCCCCAGTCAATTGCACGCATCTTACCTTCATCATTAACTAAGAATGTAGCACCTGTATCACGGCACCATGAATCATTATTTGATACCTCAAGTACTCTTACATAATAAGGTAACATATTTCTTGCATTAGCATATTGACTATGATTTACTAACATAGTAATTCTTTCATACTTTCCAATAGTGCTTGCAACTTGCACAAATTCTTCTTGTGCTGGTTTAGCCCCATTTCTCCAGTTGTCAGTTCTTTGAGGCCATAACATATATACACCAGCTTGAGGTTCGAATTCAGCAGGCATTCTAAATCCATCTTGCTTTGGTGTAGAATCTTTTATAATTCTCATAATATACCTCTTTTCTTCTTTTTACGACTTAAGAGGAGATTGCTCTCCTCTATAAATCATTATTATTTGTTTTCTTTTGGAATTCTTGCTACTAAAATCTCTTGAATAATTAATGAAGCAACAACACCATAGATAAGTGGTAAACTATCTACAATATATTCTTTTGTGAAATCACCAAAGATTGTAAATATAATACCTGCTACTAATAATACAAATGGTACAACACCAAATAAGAAAGTCATAACTTTTCCACCTGGAACTTTGTATGGTCTTTCAGCAGCACCATCTGTTCTTCTTAATTTTAAGAATGCTAAGAACATTGGAGTGTATCCTAATAATAAAGTTATCCAACTTAAGTGGAAGAATAAATCAAATGCATCTGTAAAACTTGGAACAAGTTCAGCTACAACTACTCCTCCAATTGAGATAAGTGAAGCAACAATACCATTCATTATTGAAGCATTTGAAGCAACACCTTCAGCATTAGCTTTCTTGAATACTTTTGGCATAGATCCATCGTCAGCTGCATATTTAGCAACTTCGTCTACACCGAAACTCCATGAAGAAATATTAGCAATAAATGTATAAATTAACATTATTCCAAATACCCAAACAACTACGTTTAAAGCTGTTCCTGTTAATCCAACAGCACCAAAAATACCATTGAATACTTGAACCATATTTTCTGGATCAATATCACTACCACCTAAAACAATATTAAATGCTGTAGCTGGAAGTACATAGAATATAGCCATGATTAATCCACCAATGATTAAGGCTTTTGGAATATCTTTTTTAGGGTTTTCCATATCCCCTACAAATGAACCAACAACTTCAAATCCTAAGAAGTTGAAGATAATAATTGAAATAAATGGTAAACCTGAATCTAGGTTACTAATACTTAAATTAGGAATTAAATCTTTAAAAGATTCAATTGGATTTTGACTTCCATTCTTAGCTAAGAATACAAATCCTAAAATACCAATAGTTCCTAAAACTAATACTTTAAAGATAGTACCTAAATTAACGATAGTTTTTGATTCACCAACTCTCTTAGTTCCTAAGAAAGTAGTTAACCAAATATAAGCTAATTGAATTAGTAATACTACCCACCAAGCTAATTCAACATTCATTAAGCTTGCAAGTACTGTTGTAATTGCAGTAGCTAATGAAGCTATCCAAAGTGGGAAGTTAATCCAATAATTCCAAGCTACACGTCCAGCCCATTTTTTACCAAACGCTCTTTTTACCCAGTCATAAAGACCAGCTTCACTTGGATATGCAGTTGATAATTCAGCTGCGATCATTCCGTAAGGTACACAGAATGCAACAATTAATAATAACCACCAGAAATATTGAGTATTTCCGATAGCAGCTGTTGGCATAACCGATTCAACAACTAAAGTAATACATGTAGTTGCTAAAATCGCGTCAACTAATTTGAACTTCTTTTTACTTGACATAATTTACTCCTCTTGCTACCAAGATTTTTCTTACAAATCTTAATAGTCTCATCTTTCTTATCTAAGAAATATACTAGAAGTGCCCTCATAGCTGTTAATCTGTTTTCGGCTTCATCATATACTAATGAAATATGTTCATTATCCATTATTTCATCAGTAACTTCTTCACCTCTTGTTGCAGGTAAACAATGTAAGAACTTACAATCATTTCCTGTCTTTTTAATCATATCCATATTAACTTGGTATTTTGGATAGAAAATCTTCATTCTTTCTTCTTCAGGTAATTCAGATTCATATAATCCATACCAAACGTCAGTATAGATAAAGTCTGCTCCCTTAAGAGCTTCTTCCTCGTTATCAGTAACTAAGAAAGTACCGCCTGACTTCTTGCAGTTTTCACGACAAATTTCTTGAACGTCTTCCTTCATTTGGAAACCTTTAGGTCCAAATTGAACAAAGTGTGCTCCAAGCTTTGTTGTAACGATAGCAAGTGATGTACATACTTGGGTTGCATCACCAGCAAAAACGATTTTACAATCTTCAAAGTTTTTACCTTTTGGTAAATGTTCATAGATTGTAGTAATATCCCCTAATGCTTGAGTTGGATGATTATAATCACTCATACCATTAATGACAGGGACAGATGCATATTCAGCAAGTTCAGCAATTGATTCATGTTTTATAACACGAGCCATTAAAATATCTGTTAAACGAGATAATACTCTAGCAGTATCTTTTAATGATTCATGAGCTCCGAGTTGTATTTGCCCTGGTGCTAAATATTGCGCATGACCACCTAATTGTGTCATAGCTGTTTCAAACGAAACACGAGTTCTTGTCGACTTTTGTTCAAAAATCATACCTAAAGTTAATTGATTAAGTACATTTAAGTGATATCCAGCTTTAACATGAGCTTTGATAAGTAAACCTAAATCTACTAAATCTTGCATTTCCTCTTTGGTAAAATCTTGAACGTAGACATAGTTCTTAACTCTTACCATATAGTCCTCCTATTCTATACTTAAAATATATCACAAAATTTTCTAAAATACTAGTCCATTAATTTTTACTTAATTTTGGCCCATAATTTATCATATTTTATAATATACTTACCCAAGTTCTTAACGAATGTTCCTGACAAAAATACTTCATCGGAAATATTTGCTGCAGGATTATTTAAGTATGTGTCATCAAGAAGTTTATTTGTTTCTTTATTAACACACTTATAAGGATAAGATTCAATAATCTTTTTCATTATATCCGGTCTCAAAATATAATCGATAAAGGCATATGCACCTTCTAAGTTCTTTGCTCCTACAGGAAGAACGAAATTATCAATACTTATTCCAAAACCTTCTTCAGGATAAACTATTTCCATACTAGGATTATTATCTAAAGCAATCGCTGCTTCCGCATTCCACATAACCCCAATATTAGTTTCTTTTGATATCATGAATGTCTTAGGACTATCACTATCAAAAGCTTTAATATTTTTCTTTAATCTCTTAAACCACTTCTCAGCTTCGTCTAGTTTAAAGTCATCAGTTTCATTCATATCATAATTCATAGCTTGTAAAGCCATTCCTATCATCATACGTTGATCATCTATTAAAACTATATCATTCTTATATTTAGGATTTAATAAATCGTTGTAAGAACTAATATTTTCTTTAATATTATCTTTGTTATAAACAATAAGAACAGACGCTGCTAGGAATGGTAGTGAGTATTCATTATCTTTATCATATTCAAGATTTAAGAAATTCTCGCTTAAATTACCAATATTTTTTAATCTAGTTTTATCTAACTTATCAATAATTCCTCTTGTCTTCATTAATTCAACCATATAATCACTAGGAAAAATTAAATCATAAGTTCCTTTTTTAGCAGAAGATATTTTAGCTAGTAATTCTTCATTGGAAGAATAAGTTCCATAATTAACTTTAATACCAGTTTCATCTTCAAAATCACTAATTACTTCATCAGGAATATAAGAAGACCAGTTTAAGATATTAACAATCTTTCTTTCTTTTTTAGTACATCCCACTAATAAAACACATAATAGGAGTAAAATAATTAACTTCTTTTTCATGCTTTCACCTTCAACTTTCTAATTCCTCTTATTTGGACAAATGTTGAAATGGCTAAAACAATAAATATTGTTAATAATATTAAAGTTGCTAAAGCATTAACATCAGGAGTTACTCCTGTCTTTATCATTGAATATAATTCAAGTGGTAAAGTATTACTTCCTGGACCGGCAGTAAAGTAACTAATTACAACATCATCTAAAGATAGAGTAAAGGCAAGTAAGGCTCCGCTTGTAATACCAGGCATAATTGTTGGTAAAACAACACTTACAAAAGTACGAAGTGGCGATGCTCCTAAATCAGCAGCCGCATCTTCAATATTTGACCCCATACTATCAAGCACCGATCTTACACTAATTACAACAAAAGGAATCGAGAATGCAATATGCGCTAAAATAATAGTCACAATACTTAATTCCATTTGGAATAATGTATACATTGAAAGTAATGCTATACCTAAAACTATTTCAGGAATAACTATCGGTACATATAATAATTCATTAACCGCATTTTTAAACGGAAATTTATATTTTTTTAAAGCATAAGCAGATATTGTTCCAATAACCGTTGAAACAACTGTACTTATAACTGATACTATTAAAGTATTCTTTAAAGCTTCTAGTAATGTTTCATTACCAAATAACTCTTTATACCATTTAAAAGTAAAATCCTCAAATAAAATATTTAATCTTGAACTATTGAATGAATATACAACAAGGACAATAATTGGAAGATATAGGAATAGGAATACTAATGATATATAGAAATTTTTAAAAGTTTTACCTTTATTCATTAAAATCCCCCCAAATCATCCATATTACCACCAATCTTCTTATATAATTTAACAAGTCCGAAAGTAATAAGAAGTAAGAAGATTGATATTGCCGCTCCAAAAGGCCAATTTCTTGCTGTTAGGAATTGATTCTTTATCAAGTTACCTAATAGCATTACTTTTCCTCCACCTAAAATATCTGAGATGAAGAAGAACCCTATAGCAGGCATAAATACCATTAAACATCCATTAAATAGTCCTGGTACCGTTTGAGGTAAAATTATCTTTAGGAAAGTTTGAAATCTATTAGCCCCTAAATCTCTTGATGCTTCTAAAACAGATTTTTCTATTTTTCCTACAGAATTCATTAAAGGTAGAATCATGAATGGTAATAATGTATATACCATTCCAATAATTATACCTAAGTCATTATACATTAAAGCGAGTGGTCCTTTAGTTAAACCTACTCCTTGTAAAGCTGAATTAATAATTCCTTCCTTACGTAAAAGAATTATCCATCCATACATTCTAATTAAAGAATTAGTTAAGAATGGCACAATAACTAAAGTAGATAATACTTTCTTTACTGTTTCACTCTTTTGATTAACATATATTGTAAAAGGATACGCTATTACAATACATAGAACTGTAGTTATTAAGGCTATTAAGAATGATTTTAAAAATACTTTAACGTAAACATCTTCAAAAATCATCGCATAATTTTGAAGAGTCAAATCATTAATCATTCCACCATAACTATCACTTCTAAAAAAACTTATTAATAAAATATAACCTATAGGAATTAATATTAAGAATATAGCATATATAATTACAGGTAAAGTAATCGCTACTTTAAATACGCTAGTTTTGTTTTTCATCTTTAATTACAATAGCATCTACAATGTTCCATTCAACGAATGCTTTGTCACCTTTCGTTACATTTACTAAGTTGCTTAAAGTTTTAATCTGAATATTTTTTAATTTACCTGCGTTTGCTAATGTCTTAGTATAAAAACCATCATATATATTATCTTTTATTTCCACTTCAAAACTGTTAACTTTTGAAGATGATTTAACTATTTTAAAGTTTTCTGGACGAATAATAACATTTACTTTATCATTTTTTGTAAAGTCATTATTAAATACTTTAATAACATCACCTAATGTTAAATCTACATAGGCATATCTATCTTGAATCTTCGTTACTTTTCCTTCAAAAATGTTTGATTCACCGATAAAGTCTGCTACATAAACAGAACTTGGATGTTCATATATTTCATCCGGTGGAGCTATTTGTTCAATTACACCATTATGTAATAAAACTATACGATCACTCATTGTTAAAGCTTCATCTTGATCGTGAGTTACATATATAAATGTAATACCTAATTTTTTTTGTAAATTTTTAAGCTCTAAGCGCATTTGAATTCTAAGTTTTAAATCCAAAGCAGATAATGGTTCATCTAGTAGTAAAACTTTTGGTTTATTAACAATTCCACGCGCGATACTAACTCTTTGTTGTTCACCACCAGATAATTCTGAAGGCTTACGATTTTCATAACCTGTTAGCTGAACTAATTCTAAAGCTTCTTTTATTCTCTTTTCACGTTCCTCTTTTGGAACTTTTTTCATTTTTAAACCGAATTCTACATTATCATGAACGGTCATAAGTGGGAATAAAGAATAATTTTGAAATAATGTATTAACCTCTCTCTTAGTTGGATCTAAATCAGTTACATCCTCTCCATCAATATATACTCTTCCTGTAGTTGGAGTATCTAACCCAGATATGGAACGTAAGATAGTTGTTTTCCCACAACCAGAAGATCCTAGAATAGTAACAAATTCTCCTTCATTGATTTGTAAATCTAAATCTTTAATTACAACTTTGTCACCATAACTCTTACTAAAATTTTTTAACTCAACTATTACTTTTTTCACACTACCACCGCTTTATCTTTCTTATATTACATAGGCACATTATCCCTATTATATTATCTATTATAAGTATAACATATTTAAATTTTTTTTCAATAAAATTATTGCACTCCAACTTTTAAAATGATAAAATGAAATAAAGATGATAGAGGTGCATACATATGGAAAAACAACTATTCAGCTTAAATAATATTATTTCTTAAGAGTACAGGTTTTTGTGCTCTTTTTTTGTACTAAAGGAGGTTTGGAAATGAAAAAGAATAAGGATATTATGAACAGTGATCTTGAGAAAAGATTAAATGAGTTTTTAGGTATTATTGATACTCCATGCACATTCACTGATATATGTGAAAAGATGGATATAACACCTATTGAAGCACTTAGTTTAAAACGTATCGCTAATGAAAAAGGATACTTAGTTGTATATGCTAAAAATGAAGATGATGAAGAGCTTCTATATAATCAAGGAGAAATCAAGAGTAGTATTGGTGAAGAACCAAGATTCGTTACTGATAAAAACAAGGATTTCAAATTCATGGTTATATCTAATACTCTTCTTGGTAATACAGCTCAACAATTAACTATTTTACGAGATGTATATAAACAAGCTAGTGAACTAGGAATAAAACATGTATTTGTCTGTGGAAATCTAGCTGCTAAAGATTATGGTGTTAAGAGTCAATACTATACTTCAAATTTTATCGCTGATAAAGATAGTAGAATTGATTATATTATTAAAAACTGGCCTAAAGACGATAACATAACAACTTACTTTATAACAAGTAAACTTGAAGATAAAGGTAAAACTAGTTTAGGTAATAGAATATCTGCTCAAAGAGAAGACATGGTTTTCTTAGGTAGAGGTGTTGGTAATATTAAGGTAGATGATCTTCTACTTAGAATAATTAGTTCTGACTTAGACCAACTATATACTATCTCATATCGTGCAGAGCAGTATGCAAAAAGCTTCCGTAGTGAAGATAAACCGGATATTTTACTTTTAGGTGGAACTAACCACTGTGATAATCTTCAATACCGTGATATTAACATCTTTACTATTCCAAGTTTAGCAGGAACTACTAAAGAGATGACAGAGAAGAGAAAAGATAATGTTGTCGGCGCTTATATTGTAGACGTTAATACTAATACTAAAAAAATTAATAGTAAATTTACAGCCGAATCTATCTTAATACCATACTACAAAACTGATAAAGAAGATTACATCAAAGCAAATGCAAAATCTGCTGATAAAACTATAATAACTGGTGATGAACTAAAAAATGAATATTCATTAAAAGAAGTAACAAGATTCTACAACATTATTAAAAATGGTACTAAGGTTGAAGATTATCTCGCCGAAAAACATATGAGTTTTGATGAATTAAGAGGATGGATGGAGTTAAGTAAAGGTTATGGTAAACTAATTGAAATAGTAGAAGATAACAATAGAGATTTAGTATTTAGAAAAACATTACCAAAGAATATTAAATTGAATCATCCAAGTCTAAATTCTGATGACATTGTAGAAAATCAATTCTTACTTGTTTCAGATACCCATCTTGGAAATATTCATCAACAACTACACTTATTAAATAAACTTTATAAAGAAGCCTATGAAAGAGGTATCACAACAGTTTTCCACTTAGGTGACATTGTTGATGGTAACTATAAAATACGTACACCATTCCCAGCACAAAACTTTTTACAAGGATTTGATGATCAAGCAGAATACGTTATTGATATGTATCCTAAAGTTAACGGAATGAAAACAATAGCAATTACCGGAAACCATGATAAAACACATTATGTAAATGGTGGTGCTACTTTAAATAAATGGGTTCCTAAATCAAGAAGTGATATTGAAATAATTGGTCAAGACCAAGCATTCTTAAATATCGATAAAGTTAAATATGAATTAAGACATCCTGATGATGGTTCAGCAGCGAGTCTATCATATAAAGCTCAACAAATGATTGATAAAATGAGCTCAGGTCAAAAACCAAATGTCTTTATGACAGGACATTATCATAAATGGTACAATATGTTCTATCGTAATGTATTCGCCTTTGTACTTCCTTGTCTATGTACGCAAACTAACTTCGAATTAACACACGGATTAAAACCTATCTTAGGTGGTGTATTCTTAACAGTATATTCAAATAAGAAAACTGGCCAAATTGAATACATAGATGTTGATGAAAGAATCTTTAATGAAAAAGACTTCTGGGAAGAAGCTGGCAAAGACAAGAGAAAAGTTAAACAATTAACAATATAAAAAATAACAGGTATTAACCTGTTATTTTTTTATTAGTCTTTTATTAGCACACTCAATATTATGTGATTTCCATGAATCATCAAAAGGTCGCGCATAAAATAATGTATTATTATAAATGTTCGTTAAATCCACATAGTTATTAACTATTTCCGAAGATGATTTATTCTTCGTAAAACCAAATCCCAAATATGTATCATGACTTTCAGCAAATTTAACAATACTATCTGGATTATAAGCATATCCATCAGTTAAGACACGCATGTATTTAGCATATTTTTCTATTAAACTAGGATCACTATTTAATACTTCACCATATAGCTCAAGACCATATTTTTTTAAACAATATATTACACGGGGCCAAAATTCGCAATATTCTTCCGGTAAAGCGATACTTTTAGCCGCATCAAATCTGAACCCATCAACACCACAGTCAATTAGATCATTTAAGAAATCAATAATTATATCTTGCAACTCTCCATTCCAAACATTAAGGCCTGGTAACCCTATACTATAATGCGTTACCTGATAACGATCATCCCAGTTTGAAATACGTTTGTCTTCCTTCCAAAAATCCGCTCTCGATGTTAATCTAGAATCCACTTTTTCATGAGGTCTTAATTCTCCATTATCCTTACCTGCCATATGATTACATACAACATCCGCAATTATACGAATGTTTCTTTTTCTCGCTTCATCACAAAGTCTCATTAAATCTTCTCTTGAACCAAATCGATTTCCGATATCAAACCTAATTGGTTGATAACTCATCCACCAATCACTTGCATCTTCATTTTTTAATGGCTGAATAGGATTAATCTGAATTGAATCAAAACCCTGACTAGATATAAGATCTAAATACGGAATAATGTCTTGTAGTCTCCAATTAAATAAGTGTAGTATTCTCATATTCGCTCCTATTATTATTCTAAATACATTATACCACAAAAAAAGAATAGAACCCTCTATTCCTTAAAAAAATACAAAAAAAAATTGGCAACTTGCTATCTTAGCTTTCACTATTTTCGCCGTTAATGAGCTTAACTTCTGTGTTCGGGATGGGAACAGGTGTACCCTCATTGCTATCGTTACCAATTTAATTATGAG
>JAEEJY010000013.1 GCA_016282155.1 Caryophanales bacterium
ATGGCAAGCAGAACGTTGCTAAGTACTTAGAGCAGGTATCTAAGGAAACAGGCTCTACACTTTCAGTTAAGAAGTTCGTACGTTTCGAGACTGGTGAAGGTCTTGAAAAGAAGAACGAAGACTTTGCAGCTGAGGTTGCAGCTCAGATGAATGCGTAAGCAGCATCATATTTTTTGAAGTAAGCTGTAATTAAATAAAATGAATTTTTAGACAGTCGCTTAGGCGGCTGTCTTTTTTGCGTGAAAAAAATTTTTTTGATATTGGAAAAAAATATTATTTTTTATTGAATAGTAGATGTACGAGTACAGGAATAAAATACTAAATAGTAATCAGATTATAAGGAGGACGAAACAATGGGAAAAAGACGTAAAAAAAATTCGAATGATGAAATGACAAATTCAAAGAAGGAATACGATAGACTTCGTCAAGTATTAATTGGAGTATTAGATACTAAAAGTGCAAAAAATTTTATTAATAATTTGTTTTATAATAATATTGCTGAATTAGCTGGTTATACTTATTATTATTTCGGTGAGATAAAAGAAAAGGATTCAAATGCTTTTATTGATACTGCGAAGAAGAAAAAAACAGATGCATTAAAATTCATAAAAGAAATGATTGATTTAATGAACAGGAGCATTGAAATTATAAGATATTACGATTTTCTAGAAAAAGTCTATAAAGATGTTTCTAAATATTGGGATAACAATAAAGATGCCACGACAGAGAAGCTTCTGAATGAGTGTAAAAAATATTTAAATGTAACAAAAGAAATTAATGAAGAACACAAGATTGAAAAAGAACATTGGTATTTTGAATTCAGTAAATTATTAAAAGAAAAAGTATTACAAGTTGACCGTTTCTTGTACAAAAATGTGACTAAGGATTTGATTAAGGATTTAGATAAAGCAAAGGATAATCTTGTTGCAAAATTAGGTGACAATATAGATGAAAAAAATCAAAAATTTGTTGATTCAGCTAATGAGCTTATTAATAATACTACTCAATTCGAGAAACATGAAGATTTTATTGAGTATAGTAAGAAGGCAGAAATATTAAAAAAAGTTATTGTTGCTGTTGAGAAGAGACTAGAAGAAAATAATAGTAATATTAAATCAAGTAAAAAAAATAATGAACAAAAGACAGCTGAAGGTGAAAGTATATTTGATAATAGTAATATGTTTGATGCAAAAGGCCAATCTTTGGATGATAAAAACTTTAAAGGAAAAAGTGTCGTAGAAGAAAATTATGATTTAAATGGTCCTTCTACATCTTCCAATAATATCAGCGTAGCGAAGGGAGATGATTTATCAAACAGTTCCTTCAATAATCAAATTGAACCAGAGGTCGAGTTGAATTGTGTTGCTAACAATAATTATAGGTTAAATGAGGGTTCATATAATGTTTCTATAGCTCCTAGAATGAAAACTTTTTTTGTTGGCTTTCCAAACGGCGAATTCAAAGCTTTTTTGTTAAAGCCATTTTATGGATACACACCAGCAGTAAATTTCGAAGGAATAGAAGCCGTGGTTAGGGATGATGTTTTAGCATCTTCAGGCGGTAAATGGAAGGCAAGGCCAAATACTATGGCTGCAATAGACCCATATGGTAGACTGTCAATACTTCTGAACAGCTCAAATGCTATTTCAGTACAGGGCTCGGATTTACAATTTGATAACATTTATAATGCTACTGATAATAATCATGAAAATATAACTATGATTCCTAGAAAAGAGTTGCGACCTCAGCCTATCCAACAAAATACTCTTGCTCAAAATGGATAGTGGACTTCCATTTTTAAGACAGTTGCTTAGGCGGCTGTCTTTTTTGCGTTTTATAAAAATTTTTAATGAATTGGAAAAAAAGAATATTTTTTATTGAATAGTAGATGTACGAGTACAAGATGATTATATAAATATTGAATGGATTATACGGAGGGATAAATCATGAATGATAAATATCTTGATGAAATAACAAATATACTTTATGACTACTATGAAACATATAATTCATGTTTAGAGGCGATTCATAGTGGAAAACAAAAACGAGAATTGTTAAACAATCATATTATCAAAATAAAAAATTAAGAGTTTAAAAGTTTTGAATAGATAATTGCGAAAAACAACTCATTTAATATTAAGTTTGGAGGAGATAAAAGATGCCAAATGTGATAAAAAAAGATGGTGATATTATAGATATACAGAATATGCTAAATAACATAGATAAAGCTATAGAGGCTGAAAATGTGCTACTACAAGTAAAGAGTGATAGACTAATATCATCCGAATATAAGACATTGCGTGACGTATATTATAATATATATAAAGCTAGAAAGATTAATTATAGTTATTATTTGTACTTTCCTTTAGAAGATTCTCATATAGAAAAAAGAAGAGAGTTTCTTGAAAATTTCAAAGAAAAGCTATTAAAAAAAATACATCAAGGTATTACAGGGATACATAGAAGTGAATTAGAAAAGTTTTATAAGGAATTAGATGCATTAAAGTCGTTACCATATTGTTTAAAAAATATAGAAGTTGTTAATAGTAGGCTTAAATTGTTTCAGAATAGGTGTACATTCTCTAATAAATCAGGATTATCAAATTTAAATAGACCTCTTTTGGGGATGTTTTCGATTGATTACACAAAGGATGATTACCCAAAGAAGTGCTCTTTTATTATACCCTTGGGTTCAGCTAAAGAGAGTGATATAAATGAAAAAGGGGAATTTAAACATGATGAGATAAGAATTATAATAGATGAGCAGGAGTACAAAGACTTAAAAAATAAATGTAACTCCAAAGAAATTTATTATCTTGATACAAATACAGTAAAACTATCTGATGGAAGATACTACATAGGTAAGACAGATATTCCAAGCTTTACTCCGATAATATCTGATGACTTTTTAGAAGAATTTCATTTGGATCAAGTTACTAGTTTTAAGTTAGATTATTTAAATAAAGTACAAAAAGAATTGTTGCAAGTTGTGCGAGATACATTTAATAAAGTTGGTTTTAAATTTTGGATTAATTTCTTTAAAGATACAAAAAAAGAAAGTAAATACATTAATGCTATGAAAAGGGGGAATAACAATGGAACAGGTTTAAGAAAACAGAGCTTCGTAGGTAAAAGAAAAAGAAAATTTGATAATTTTGTAAACTCAGATTCTAATACGAAAGTAAATGATTTTTTAAATAAAGCTGATGGAGATGGAAGGAATTTTTACACTACGAAGCTAGGATATAAACCTATAAATATTGTGAGGGCATCTGATAATATTTCGCATCAAGGATTAAGTTCAAGTATACAGAGCTTAGTAGGTAAAAGAAAAAGAAAATTTGATAATTTTGCAAACTCAGATTCTGATACGATAGTAAATGGTGACATGAAAATGCATGAACCTATAAATATTGCGGGGGCATCTGAAAAAAATATTAATCAAAGATCAAAACGGATAAAAAAAACTAAGTATTAAGATGATATATTATAATGAGCGCATACCTTACAGACAAAAGTAAGACGCCTGAATACAATAAAGAAAGTAGAAATGGTCAGATAGTAGTATTAGAAGGTTGCAGAGCAGATTCTTACATCAGATGTAAAGACAATCGACGAAATTCTTGCTCAGATTATGAACGATCCTAAAGAATCTCAGGAGCCTGAAAAGGTTATCAACGGCATGATTGAAGGTCGTGTATCTAAAGAGCTTAAAGAAATCTGCTTACTTGATCAGGTATATGTCAAGGCAGAGAATGGCAAGCAGAACGTTGCTAAGTACTTAGAGCAGGTATCTAAGGAAACAGGTTCTACACTTTCAGTTAAGAAGTTCGTACGTTTCGAGACTGGTGAAGGTCTTGAAAAGAAGAACGAAGACTTTGCAGTTGAGGTTGCAGCTCAGATGAATGCGTAAGCAGCATCATATTTTTCGAAGTAAGCTGTAATTATATAAAATGTATTTTTAGACAGTCGCTTAGGCGGCTGTCTTTTTTGCGTGAAAAAAATTTTTAGAAAATTGGAAAAAAATATTATTTTTTATTGAATAGTATATGTACGAGTACAGGAACTGAAAATATTTATAATGATATAAGGAGGATAAATTAAAATGGGATTAACTTTAAAGAAAGAATATATTCTTGCTAGATTAAAAATGTATCTTTATTCTAAAGATTATAATTTAAAAAACGAGAGTGCTGAATCAATCTTAGAAAATAATAGGGAAACTCAACTTTATAAAGATTTTTCGGAGGAATTTGATATTATGAAGAACAATAAGGTTGATATTAATCCTTTGATTAATGAAATAAGTAATTTCAATTTACGATTAAAAGATCATTATTTAAATAAGCCAACGTTTGACGTAATACTTGAGAGTTTAAATGATATTCATAGCACAATCGCAACTCTTTCAGAGTCGACTATTAAGGATGAATTGATTATTAACAATTTTAAGGAGAATATTAGGAATAGTAATTATATTTATCCATTAATATCAAAAAATGATTTATTAATGAAACTACGAGAGCAAATGCGAAATATAATTAGAAAGTTAGGTGAAAGAAAGGCTGAAAGAAAACCATATTTCAAAGATTTAAAAGAATCTGATAAAAAAGTTGAAGAACAATTAAATAATAGTTTTGATAGTTATAAAACTTTATATAAACAAGTGCTTAAAGACTTATTCGATTTAGATAGTAATAATAGGCGTGATATAGGACGTGCTATTTATGAAATAAACTATTTAAATGAAATAAGACATATAGCAAGCGCTACTGTTAGTGTGACTGAAGATGAAAAACGGTTGGAAAAGGATGATTTTTTGCCTCTAAACGCTGATGATTCGAATATAAATGATGAAAGAAAAAAAGCTCGTATTACTTATTTAAATAAGTTTAGGATAAGAGATAATTTTAACAATGATATTTTAAAATTATACATTAATTATAATAAAAATAAGATAAAATTAGAGGCCGCTAATCTTAACGCAGTATTTACTAATAATATATTAGAGAAAAAGATTGGTCAGACAATGAGTGAAGACCAAATTAGTATATTGAAGAATAATATTGAAGAGCTTGTTAAAGAAAATATTAATGCAATACCGAAACAACAAGGTGTACACAATACTTCTAATGGAGACAATGGTTTTAAATATCAAGATCCTAAAAATCGTATACCAATACGGGAAATGCCTAGAGGTCAAAGAATATTTGGACAAATAAGAAGTAATTTAGAGGGATAATAGAAATATGACTTTCTGCTGGCAGAAAAAGGAATTGCCAGCAGAAATCTGGCTTTGCCAGACTACTTTTCCATTTCATGAAAAAGTAGGTCTAGTACGATTCCCGTTTTTCTGATGAAAAACAGGAATCTATATAATTCGGTGGGGTATTTATAGAAGAATCTTAGTCTGGGAAGTATAATAATGCTGTTAAAAATGCGCAGAGCTTTAAAAAGAATAGAGGCATAAAACAAGGTAAAAATAAACCATAGAAATAAGACAGTCACTTATGCGGCTGTCTTTTTGTATTACGGGCGTGCCATCAATCCATGGTGAAAGTGCATAAGAGACCTTTCTAGGGAGAGGGTGACTGAGTGGATGGAAAATATTTTGATGATTTGGAAAAAAATAGTATTTTTTATTGAATAGTATATGTACGAGTACAAGATGATTAGATAAATATTGAATGGATTATACGGAGGGATAAATCATGAATGATAAATATCTTGATGAAATAAAAAAAATACTTGATGACTACTATGAAATATATATTTCATATTTAGAGGCGATTCGTAGAGGAAACCAAAAACGAGAATCATTAAATAATCGTATTCAAAATTTGAATACAAGCATGTCTAATTATTTTATGCAGCCTCATGAACAGTTGGATTTACAATCTAAACAAGTGAAAAATGTTTTGGAATCATTGCTTACTTTGCAAAATACACATGATAAATTATTACGTAATGACACTATCTATATGAATAGGATTAATGAATATTCAAATATTCAAAACTCGTTAAATACACTGAAAAATACTCTTAATAATGAGGTAGAAAAAGAACGAAACAAGTTTGACGCTGATGTTATTAGAAAAATAAGTGTTTTTAATAATGCTTTAGGTCGAAAGATTGCAGAGCCCCGTATTTGGGTAAACCGAATGCAAAATAAATGGAATAATCTTTTTATAAATACACAGGAGCAAATTTCAGAAATTGAAAATGATGATGTTCGCGAAACGATGCAACGTTTAATGCAAGTACAAGAAATACAAGAAGAATTACGCAAAATTTCTAGAATTATTGTTGGGCAAAATGTAGCTGAAGCAAGAATAAATTTGCGAAGTCAACTAAGACAGTTAGAAGATGAATTAGAACCTCGTATTAATGATTTGTATTTAGTAAGTTATGAGCTTCGAGATGCAATACGTAACCTAGAAGATATTAGAACTTCACAGCCAAAACTTAGAAAAATTGATTTTAACATGCGAAAATTAACAAAATTAAAAGATGAAACAAATCAAAATATAAGTGAACTCAAAAAGATTATAAGCGAGTTAAAAGGTCTTATATCAGATCGACACGAAAATACGAACAGAGATGATAATTATAAAAAAGATCCACCTGCACCGGCAGCTTTAGCTGTAAATCAATATGAATTTGATTATTCAGAGGAAACAAATACACATAAAAGAAAAACGGATATGCAGGAACCATATCATCAAAATAAAAAAATAAGAGTTTAAAAGCTTAATTGATAAAAAAGTTATAAGCAAATATACGAAA
This sequence comes from Caryophanales bacterium, assembly GCA_016282155.1. Classification (GTDB taxonomy): domain Bacteria; phylum Bacillota_I; class Bacilli_A; order RF39; family UBA660; genus RGIG4266. Next base: position 6,787 of record JAEEJY010000013.1, read on the forward strand.
GGAGAATCAGAATAGTGGGAAAGCATAATAAGTACGATTCAGATGAAGTACCTTTGGGGCTATTATACAATAAAGCAAAAGAGGGACAATCAGTTTCAAAAACTAAAGTTA
>JAEEJY010000014.1 GCA_016282155.1 Caryophanales bacterium
GAAGCTCACCAAGCATTTATTGAACAACAATTAATTGGTCGTTATGGTGGAGATATTCATGAATTATTAAAACACTGGGGTACTTATTCATATACTGGATATTAAAAAACAATCTTATGATTGTTTTTTTATGTTATAATTTAGATAGGTGGGTTTTATGTTTATAGATAATTTAAAAGCAGGTATGCATTATAAACTATATAAAAGACGTAATGTATACGATAAGATGGTTGTAGAAATTAAAAATGAATATATTCCGGATTTAGAATATAAAGATATTATTCTTGAGTTTTTAAGTGCGCTTAAAGAATCTGAAAGAATAGTATTCTTAAATAATCTTAAGAATATAAAGATAATTAATTCTAATGATGATTTTGAATTTAGAAAAGGTATGGTTTCTGGTGGTGGATACGATATTTATAACAATATTATTTATATAAATCCAAAAACTGCTCATAAAACTTTATATCATGAATTATTTCATGTAGCTACATCCACATTTGATCATAAACATAAAAAAGCTTATAGTGGTTTTTACCAATGTAAAAATGTTTCTATAGGTAGAGCTTTAAATGAAGGTTATACACAGTATATTACGGAATCTACTTTTGGGGATAAAGTTCAAAAAGTATATTCTTATGATGTTAGTGTTATGAAAAGAATAGAAATGCTTGTTGGTAAAGGGAACTTACGTAGATTATACTTTGGGATGGATTTAAAAGGATTAATAAAAGCTTTAGAAGAATATGCTAATTATGATGATATAATCAATTTTATTAAAACTTTTGATATGGTCCATGATATCTTGAATTCTGATAATTTTTATAATTTATCTGAAGGATATGTAGTTAATAATTTAGTAAAAATAAATAAATTTTTATTTAAGATGTATATTATTAAATATATAGATGAAAAAGGATGTATTAATCCTGATGATCCAGAATTAATTGAATTCTTAACAAATACAAATTTATATGCTTCAACAAGTACAAAAATATATGACTTAAATTGTCATGAATTAGTAAATATTGTATTAGGTGAAGTAGCTGATGAAATGGAAAAGGCAAAAGTTAATATAATTGATTAGGTGGGTTTATGGAAATATTAAAATCAATGAATCATAATGATTCAGTAATAATTGAAATACAATTTGATGCCGGGAAAGTTCGTATATCATACGAAGGCAATTTTGATTTATATATTGCGTATAAATCAAAAAATGTTCTTGAAGAAGAATATAGAGCTTTTCTAATTGCTAAAGAAGACTCTATCTATCCAATGTTTGATAAAGTCTATAATGATTTGCAAAAAAGAAGGTATATTGGCGATAAATTATTCGTTGATGGAAACATGGAGTGGCATTCTGATGAGGCGCCTTACGAAAGTGCGAGTGTTCTAGGATTAGAAAAATGTGAAGGTGGATATGTTCTTTCTTTTAAAAGAGGCGATGTATGTGGCTTTCCAACATTTGGAGTTCGCATAAGTACTAGTGGTAGCCGTTATGGTTATGCTTATATCGATTTTATGAATTTTTATCGAACATTAGTTGATACTAAATTTAATGAAAAAGGTAAGGTAATTAACTTAAAAAAATAGATTTTTTATGTCAAGTATTATATTTTTATTTTACTTGATTTTTTTTTGTGCTATAATTAATTTAGAATAGAGTAAATAGGGAGGGGCATTTTATGGAATATGTGATATTAAACAATGGTGTTAGAATGCCTAAAGTAGGGTTTGGTGTATACCAAATACCTAAGCAAGATACAGAGAGATGTGTATTAGATGCTATTAAAGCAGGATATCGTTTATTCGATACTGCCCAAAGTTATTTTAATGAAGAAGAATTAGGTAGAGCTATTGCTCGTAGTGGTATTGCTCGTAAAGAATTCTTTATTGTAACAAAAGTGTGGCTAGATAATTATGGATATGCTAAGTGTAAGAAATCTGTAATGGATTCAATGCGTCGCCTTAAGATGGGTTATATCGATTTAGTATTACTTCATCAACCTTATGGTGATTATTATGAAGCATATCGTGCTTTAGAAGATTTATACCAACAAGGATATATTAAAGCAATCGGTGTATCTAACTTTGCTCCTGACCGTTTAGCAGATATCTGTTTATTTGATCGTACAGTTGTACCTCAAGTAAATCAAATTGAAGCTAATGTTCTAAATTCCCAAGAAGAAGCTCATAAGAATATGCAAGAGTTTGGTGTACAAATGCAAGCTTGGGCTCCATTTGGTGAAGGAAAAAATAATATGTTTAATAACTCTGTTTTAGTTAATATAGCTTCTGCTCATAATAAAACAGTTGCACAAGTAATCTTGCGTTTTATGATTCAAAGAGATATACCAGTATTATGTAAGACTACTCATTTTGAAAGAATGCAAGAAAATATAAATATTTTTGATTTTGAATTAACTGAAGATGAAATGAATAAGATTTATGCTTTAGATGAAGGTAAGAGTTTATTCTTTAATCATGATGATCCAAAGACTGTTAAATGGTTTGATAAAACTGTTAAATCAGTACGTGAAAATATGCCTGGTGAAAAAGGCGAAGAAGAATTATAAAAAAGGGTTACTCCTTTTTTTTTGCTTGAAAAATAGGGCTATTTAGTATATACTTATATAGTCTTAGAAAGGATGATTGTATGTTTAAATTATTTAAAAGATTTACAGGCAAGGAAAAACTTCTATTTATAGTTTGTTGTTTACTTGTTGTATTTCAAGTAGATGTTGAACTTAAAATGCCTGATTATATGAGTGAAATAACAAGACTTATTGAGACTGAAGGAAGTACAATGAGTGATATCCTACGTAATGGAGGATATATGCTTCTATGTGCTTTATTATCTGTTATTTCAATGATTATTGTTGGCTACTTATCTAGTTTATTATCCGCATCTTTTTCTAAGAATATTAGAAAAAGTATTTTCTCTAACGTTACTAAGTTTAGTATGGAAGAGATTAATAAATTTAAGACAAGTAGTTTAATAACTCGTACTACTAATGATATTACTCAAATAGAGACAATTATTAGTATGGGTTTACAAATGGCTGTTAAGGCACCAGTAATGGCTATTTGGGCAATTACTAAAATAATAAATAAGAGCATAGCTTGGAGTATGCTTACTCTAGGATGTGTAGTTATATTATTAAGTATTGTTATATCTTTAATGCTAGCTGTTGTACCTAAATTTAAAATAGTTCAAAAGTTAGTTGATAAGGTAAATGGTGTTACAAGAGAAAACCTAACTGGTATTCGTGTTATAAGAGCATTTAATGCTGAAAAGTTTGAAAGTAATCGCTTTGAAGATGTAAATAGTGAACTTACTAATACAACATTATTTATTGATAAGAAGTTTGCTATCTTTGATCCAGCTATTAATATAGCGATGCATACTTTAATATTAGGTGTATATATTATTGGAGCAATCTTAATCGAAAATGCTGGGATGAGTGATAAACTTACATTATTTAGTAATATGATTGTTTTCCAATCATATGGAATTCAAGTTATTATGTCATTCTTATTCTTAACAATGATATTTATGATGTATCCAAGAAGTCAAGTATCTGCAATGCGTATTAACGAAGTATTAGATGAAGTACCAAATATTAAAGATGGTAGTCATTTTGGTGATACTTTAGAATTTGGTACTATTGAATTTAAAAATGTTAGTTTTAAATATCCTGATGCTGATGAATGTATCTTAGAAAATATTTCATTCTCAGTTAAAGAGGGGGAAACAGTTGCCTTTATCGGTTCAACTGGTAGTGGTAAATCTACATTAATTAACTTAATACCAAGATTCTATGATGTAACAGAAGGAGAAATCTTAATTGATGGTGTTAATATTAAAGAATATCCATTAGAAGATTTATATAACAAAATAGGATATGTTCCTCAAAAAGCAGTTATGTTTACAGGTAGTGTTAAAGATAATGTTATTTATGGAACAAAGAATGGTAAAAAAGCAAGTAATTTAGATATGAAGAAAGCTTTAAAAGTAGCACAAGCTGACTTTGTAGAAAAAATGGAAGATAAAGAAAAATCCCATATTGCAAGAGGTGGTACTAATATTTCAGGCGGTCAAAAACAAAGACTTGCTATCGCAAGAGCTGTAGCTCGTAAACCAGAAATATATATCTTTGATGATTCATTTAGTGCCTTAGATTATAAGACTGATTTAGTTCTAAGAAAAGAATTAAAGAAATATACAGGAAAGGCAACTAATTTAATTGTTGCCCAAAGAATTGGTACAATTATGCATGCGGATAAAATTATTGTTTTAGAAGCAGGTAAATGTGTTGGTATGGGAACACATAAAGAATTAATGAAGAATTGTGAAGTATATAAAGAAATCGCTTTATCACAATTAAGTAAGGAGGAATTAGAAAATGCCTAGACCTAGTATGAAACAAGAAAAAGCTAAAAATTTCTCCCTTGCTATTAAAAGATTATTAAGTATGTTAGGAAGTAAGCTAAAAGCTGCTTTAATAGTGGCAACTATTTTAGCTACTATTAGTAGTTTATCTGGAGTAGTAGCTCCTAATATTCTATCTAAATTAGCTGATCAAATCACAGATGGTTTAATTCCTAATACGAAAGCAATCGAAGAAGTATATGAAAAAATGTATGAGTCTTTATATAAAAATATTGATCGTGTTGTATTATTAAGTGATACTGATAAAAAAGCTATGCTTAATAATGAAATTAATAAGGTTAGTGATGAAGGATTATTAATCTTACTTGATGATATTAAATATGATAATAAAAAAATATCTAAAAAAGATATTGTTAAGAGTATGCGTCTTACAACAAGCGCTAACTATGATAAAAATGAAATGGTAAAATTAATTGATAAATTACCAAAAAGTGTTTATGAAATAATAAGACCAAAAATAAATATGGAAAAAGTTAAATTCTTTAGTATTGTTTTAGGTTTAATATATGTAATTAGTGCTTTATTTGGATATATTGAAGCTTATATAATGGCTATTATATCTAATAAGTTTAGTAAGAATTTAAGAACTAAAATATCACATAAAATCAATAAGTTACCACTTAGATATTTTGACAGTCATGAGACAGGAGATATCTTATCAAGAATAACTAATGATGTTGATAGTATTGGTATGAACTTAAATAGAAGTATATCTAGTTTAATAACTAATTTTACTTTATTCTTAGGAACATTAATAATGATGTTTGTAACATCACCAATAATGGCTTTAACAGCTTTAGGCGCAACTATTATTGGTATTCTATTTAGTGGTATTTTACTTAAAAAATCACAAAAATATTTCATTAAGCGTCAAGAAAAACTTGGAGACTTAAATGGATATATTGAAGAAATATATTCTGGATTAAATGTTGTTAAAACATATAATGCCACTGAAGAAGTAAATGATGAATTTGATAAGATAAATGAAAAATTATATTTATATAATCGTAAGAGTCAATTCTTATCAGGAATTATGCAACCAATAATGCGTTTTGTAGGTAACTTTGGTTATGTAGCTGTATGCGTAGTAGGTGCTTTACTTACTATGAAGGGAAGTATTACTATCGGTACTATTGTTGCCTTCATGATATATATTCGTTTATTTACAAATCCACTTTCTCAAATTGCAGGTTCTTTAACTGGTTTACAATCAGTAGTGGCTGCTAGTGAAAGAGTATTTGAATTCTTAGATGAAGAAGAATTAACAAGTGAAAAAGATATAACAAAGAAATTAGAAATTAAAGATGTAAAAGGTTCAATCGAATTTAAACATGTTAAATTTGGATATGATAAAGATAAAACTGTCATTAAAGATTTTAATGTTAAGATTAAACCGGGTGAGAAAGTAGCGATTGTTGGTCCTACCGGAGCTGGTAAGACTACAATAGTTAACTTACTTATGAAGTTCTATGAAATTAATGAGGGTGAAATCTTAATTGATGGTATTTCAACTAAGGATTTAACTCGTGAAAATATTCATGATTTATTTGTAATGGTTCTTCAAGATACATGGTTATTTGACGGAACTATTAAAGAGAATATTCGCTTTAATAGTGACGCTAGTGATGAAAAGATTAAAGATGCATGTAAGACAGTAGGTATAAATCATTTTATTAAAACTTTACCTAATAATTATGATTCTTTAGTAGCGGATAATGACGCTATTTCTGGAGGAGAAAAACAACTTCTTACAATCGCAAGAGGTATGATTAAAGATACACCATTCTTAATCTTAGATGAAGCTACAAGTAATGTAGATACAAGAACTGAAGAATTAGTTCAAAAAGCTATGGATCAATTAACTGTAGGGAAAACATCATTTATCATTGCCCACCGTTTATCAACAATAAAAAATGCTGATCTTATCTTAGTAATGAAAGATGGCGATATTATTGAAACAGGTAGTCATGATAAATTAATGAAACAAAATGGGTTCTATGCTGAATTATATAATAGTCAATTTGAACTATAATTTGCAAAAAAACCAATTTTGTGCTAGAATAATCCCTGCTTAAGGGGGGATAGTATGAAAAAGTATAAAGTTGATAGAAGTAATATTTATGTAGGAACAGTAGTAATTCCTAAAGATGTTGAGGTATTAGAAAACGGTATTGGACATATCGTATGCTATAAACCAGTTAGATCAATAATGTATAGTGTTGGTTATTACCGTGATACAGTAGATTTATTAAATAAGGATGTATCACACTATCCAATCGAAGGGTATGTTGATGATACTGAATTATCAAATGCTGAATATGCAGTTATTGAAGATTTCAAATTAGAAGAATTATTAGTTAAATTAGGTTACCCTGAACAATTAACTAGTGGTGATTTAAAAAGAGCTAGAAAACAATTATTTAGAACTAAAGATATTGAAGAATTAAAATATTATAAATCATTCTTTGGTAGAAAAGAACAATCTGCCTATGATAAACACCGTGATTTATCTTTAGCGGACGCTATTATAAATCATTCTAGTACAAATCAATTTGTTAAGACAAAAGGGGAAATAAAAAGGAGTTAATTAACTCCTTTTTTATGTTATAATGTTTTTAGGAGGCTAGTTATGGAATTAAAAGGAAGTAAAACAGAACAAAATTTAATGAAAGCTTTTGCTGGTGAAAGCGAAGCAAGAAATAAATATACATATTTTGCATCTAAAGCAAAAAAAGATGGATATGAACAAATAGCTGCTATTTTTGAAGAAACAGCAAATAATGAAAAAGAACACGCTAAAATGTGGTATAAAGAATTAAATGGAGGAAGTATTCCTAGTACTTTAGAAAATCTTGAAACTGCTGCTAACGGCGAAAACTATGAGTGGACAGATATGTATAGTGAATTTGCTAAAGTAGCACGTGAAGAGGGCTTTGAAGATATCGCTAAGAAATTTGAAGGTGTTGCAAAAATTGAAAGAGAACATGAAAATAGATATCGTAAATTAATTGAAAATATTAATAATGAATTAGTATTCTCAAATGATGGTGATACTATTTGGGTATGTCGTAACTGTGGACATGTTGTTATTGGACCTAAGGCTCCAGAAGTATGCCCTGTATGTAATCATCCTCAAAGTTATTTTGAAAGAAAAGCAACTAACTATTAAAAAAGGAAAACATTTGTTTTCTTTTTTTTATTTTTGAAATATGTTATAGTGTTAGAGAGGGATATTATGAACAAGAGATTAATACTTATTCCTTTAATAGGAATAATTCTAACACTTGGGGTTGTCGTTTATACTTCTTTAAGAAAAATAGAAGTTAAATTTGTATATAATAATGATTCAACTATTTCTAGTGTAACTGAGAAATTTGAAAAAAATTCAAAAGTATCTTTACCTAATATTGAAAAAGAAGGTTATGTTTTAAAAGGATGGTTTCATGATGATGAACAAGTAACAGATAATGTTGTTTATTCAAGTGATACAGTTCTTGAAGCACGTTGGCTTAAAGTATGTAAGGTAAAATATGTTTATGAAGATAATGAAGAAGAAGAAAAAATAATTGAAAATAATACAGTTAATCTTCCAAAAGTAGAAAAGGAAGGTTATATAATAAACTGGTATGATGAATCAGATAACTTAGTAGATAATAAAACAAAAGTTACTAAGGATATGGTTATTACTGCTAAATATAAAAAAATAGAAGTAGAAGAAGTTAAAGAAGAAAAGGAAGATAAGGATATATAATCTTTATCTTTTTTAATTAGCTTAAATTTGATATAATTATAATAGGTGGTAGTATGGAAACTATATTTATTACTTTAGAATCACTTACTAGTAGGAGAGAATTTCTTCTAGATTTAGCAAATAAGAAAATCTTAATTGATAATGAAAGAGAAAAAACTCTTACTGATGATATTTTAAAAGGGCTTTATAATTTTATTGATCAAAGTGAATATGGAGATGATATGATTGATGCTCCGACAATCACAGTAACAATAAATTTAAGTAACTTTAAAAAAGTGATAACTTCTAAAAATTATTATTTATTTAAGATATGGATGAATAAAGTAGATGCTTGATGTTATCAAGAATAAGATAAATGGAAGAGATACTTTAGAAGTAAAAAAAGATTTAATAATTCATAGTTTCGCCGAATACTATAATATTTCATGTGAAGAATTAGAAAGAAAATTCTTTAAAGAAACTTTAATAGTACCACTATACCGCTCAGAAGATGTTTTAAAAGATATTCAGTATGCTTTATTTGATAAAATGGATAAGATGCATACTATTATGGAACAATATGATGATGAGAGATTAAAAGTTCCATTATTTAAGTGGGGTCAATTAAAACAGTTTGAACTTAATATGGAAAGATTAACATATGTTATGTTATTTCTTTCAATAACTAGAAGTAATGTGCGCTATGAAGAAATAAGAGATAAAGCAGTTGATATTATCAATACTTACATGGGCTATAATTTAAGTGCTCAAGAAATAGAAAAGGCTAAAGATAATAATGAATTTGATTATATAATTGAGCCTGCTAAAGCTTTAAGAAGTTCTTACGATGAATACTTAGAATTAATTAAATTAACTACTCCATATAAGACAGAAGAAGAAATTAATATTAGTGCTTGTGAAGAAATAGAATTTAAAAAACTAAAACAGTTATATGAACCTATAAAAGATCGTATTCCAAAGGAAGAACAAGAAATCTTTGAAGCTTGTGAAACTTTAGAAGATGTTTTAGAAAATGCTTGTAATTTAAAAACAATAAAGTTTTACTGTGGATTAAGTTTTGTAAATAGGGATTATACCCCAGTATTTTTAAAATTTATGGGGCCTAACCAAAATAGAATAAAGCAAAATAAATTAGCTAAAGAGTATGGTAAAACTGTAGAACAGTTACAAGAAGAAGTTCAAGATGATTTCTTTAAACGTCAAAATAAAATATATGAAATAATACTTAAATCTTTTAAGGAAGAATATATTAAAGTTGATAAAGAAATAAATAGAGTAAGGAATTATTTTGAAGGCTATAATTTCATGATTATGGATAAAGATAGATATGCTAATATAGTAGCGAATAGAACAAATCTTGGAGGAAATGTTATCTTTGATTTTGAAGTAAGTAGAAATGTAATGATTCCAATATTAATGGTAGACTTAAGTCCAGAAAGAATAGTTGATAGTAGTTTGATTCATGAATTAAACCATCGCTTAGAAATGAATATAACAAATACTACCCCAGATCAAATAGATTTTATGTGCGGTTGGCAAAAGGGAGTAGCTAAAAATAATTGTTCAATATCTGGTGATAGATGCCGTGCTATAAATGAAGCAATCAATCATAAAATAACGGAAGATATAATAGCTATTATGCGTGGTAAGGGAAGATATATATTTGATAATCCTGAACCAATATTAGATCAAGGTAAAAGATATCATAGTGCCTATGAAACTCAGTTTCCAGTAATAAATGAATTCTTTGAAACTTATAAAGAAGTTATTAAAGAAAGTCGTTTAAAAAATGATTTAAATATTATTTATGATGCTGTAGGTAAAGAAAACTTTGAAGCTTTAAATAGTTTGGTTGATGAATATGAAAAATATTTCAAGCAACATAGTTTTTATAAATTAAAAGCTGCAATTAAAAAGAAAAAAGATATACCTGAGTGTCAACAATATGAAGAATACATGAAACGTAAAAATGAAATACTTCAAAATATGTATGAATTTGAGAATAGTAGAAAACAAACACAAAAATACTAAAATATTTACTAATAAAAAAAAGTATGTTATACTTAATTTATATTAGAAGACTAGGAGGTAAATAGTATGAATGAAAATAATAATATACCAACAACACCAGTTCCAGATGTAACTCCAGTTACACCTGTAGTAGAACCAACAGTAGCACCTGCACCTACTCCAGTAGTTGAGGCTCCTGTAGCACCAGCTCCAGTAGTTGAGACTCCAGTAGTAGAAGCACCTACACCTGTAGTAGAAACTCCAGTTGTAGAACCAACTCCAGTAGTTGAGGCTCCAGTTGCTGAACCAGCACCTGTAGTTGAAGCACCTGTTGCTGAACCAACTCCAGTAGTTGAAGCTCCTGTAGCTGAGGCACCAGCAGTTGAGGCACCTGTAGCTGAGGCTCCAGTAACAGAAGCACCTGTTGCAGAAGTAGCTCCTGTAGCTGATACAGTTCCTGCTGATTTAAATCAAGCTGCTACTGAACAAGCTCAACCTGCAGAACCTTCAAAAAGAGCTAAATCAAATGCTATAGCTAAAGTTGTTATTGTTATTGGTTTACTTGCTTTAGCAGGTTTAGGAATTGCATATTACTTTATGATGAATTAGAAAGCTTATATGCTTTCTTTTTTTTTACGTTTAATAGACATAGGCATTTGCTTTTTACCTTGTTTTTATTGTATAATTATAAAGGTGATAGTCATGATTTTTAAGACTAATGATGTAGATATTAATTATATCAATTATGGTAAAAAAGGAAAGAATATTATTTTATTACATGGATGGGGTCAAAATATTGAAATGATGCAACCAATAGGTGACTTCTTATCACTTGAAAATAATGTTTATATTTTAGATTTACCAGGACATGGTAGATCAACAGAACCTACATATGCTTGGCAGTTAATAGATTTTGTTAACGCCTTAAATGAATTTGTTAAAAAGAATAAGATAAAAAATCCTATTTTAATAGGTCATTCATTTGGTGGTGAAATCGCTTTATTATATGCAAGTATGTATGAAGTTGAAAAACTAGTTCTTTTAGATAACCCATATCGTCCTATTAAGAAAGTAGGATTAAAGACTAAAATATTAAAACTAGCTAAAAAAATTCCTGGTTTAAATAAGTTTGAGGAATTTGCTAAAAGACATATGGGTAGTGAAGAATATCGTAATGCTTCAAAAATAATGCGTGAGATTTTAGTTAATTCGGTTAATTCTGATATTACTGAAGACGCTAAGAAAGTAAAAGCACCTACAATTATAATTTGGGGAACTTTAGATAGTGCTGTTCCTTATAGTGATGGGGTATACTTAGAAAGCATCATGCATGATGCTGGTCTTATTACATATGAAGGATGTACACATTATGCTTATTTAGAAAGACTTGATCAAACTAATAATGTCATTCGTACATTTATAGGAGGTTAATATGGAACTATTATTAGAATTATTATCTCTAGTACCATGTTTTATGTACTTTATGTTAAAGAGTAGTAGTGCTTTACATATGTTACAACAAAACTGGTATAACGATGGAAATAGATATATTGGTTGGATACTAAAAAACATAAATAAAGTATTTGTTGAAGTAGATTTATTCTTTGTAGTTTTAGGAATAACAATATTCTTAGAACCTAAATTTAGTATTATTCTATTTGAAATATTTTATGCTGTATGTTTCTTTATGTATAAAAATAAAAAAGAAAAAGAGCAAGTTAAGAAACCTTTAGTATATACAAAAAGAGTTAAGAGAATTATCTTAACTGAAATATTATTATATGCATTATTAAGTTATATTTTAATTAGTTTTATAAATGTTGCTAATATCTATATAATTTATTTAATCTTAGGTTTATTCGTATACTTAACTTACATAGTTGTATTGCTTGCTAATACAATTAATATACCTATTGAAAAGATGGTTGGTAAGTATTATATGCGTAAAGCTAAAAACAAACTTGCTAGTATGAGTAACTTAGATGTTATTGGTATTACAGGTAGTTATGGTAAAACAAGTAGTAAGAATATTTTAAATGATATTTTAAATGTTCGTTATGATGTTTTAGCAACACCTAAGAACTTTAATACACCTAATGGTTTAATGATAACAATCAATAATTACCTAGATAAATTTACTAATTTATTTATTGCTGAAATGGGTGCCTTTAAAGAGGGAGAAATAAAAGAGTTATGTGACTTTGTTCACCCTAAATATGGTATTTTAACTAAAATAGGTACTGCCCATATGGATAGTTTTGGTAGTCAAGAAAATATCCAAAAAGGTAAGTTTGAATTAATTGAATCATTACCTAGTGATGGGGTAGGTATTTTAAATGCTGATGATCCATTACAAGTATCATATGAACTTAAAAATAAATGTCATATTATTTGGATTGGTATTGATAATGATGCTGATGTAAAAGCAAGTAATATTAAAATGACTTATCAAGGCATGAGTTTTGATGTTACATTTAAAGGGGATAAAACTAAATATAAATTTGAGACTAAGTTATTAGGAGTTCCTAATGTATATAATATCTTAGCAGGTATAGCGTTAGGTTCATACTTAGGAATTAGTAAAGAAGAATTAATTCGTGGTGTTAAAAAAGTTAAATCAATTGAACACCGTTTAGAACTTAAAAAATATTTAGATATTAATATTATTGATGATGCTTATAATTCAAATCCTGTAGGATCAAAGATGGCTTTAGATGTATTAAATTTAATGCCTGGTAAAAAGATAATTGTTACTCCAGGAATGATTGAATTAGGTAAAGAAGAATATAAATTAAATATGGAATTTGGTCGTCATATTGCGGAAGTTTGTGATGAAGTTATCTTAGTAGGTGAAGAGCAAACTAAAGCTATTTATGATGGACTTATGGATAAAAAATATAATAAAGAAAAAATTTATATTATTAACGATGTTAAAATAGCATTTAATTTAATGCGTGAATTAAAAGGTAAGGAAGAAACATATTGTTTACTTGAAAATGACTTACCAGATATATTTAATGAGAGGTAGATAGAAATGAAAATAAAATTAGGAGTTATATTTGGAGGATGTTCTGTTGAACATGAAGTAAGTATAATATCAGCTGTTCAAGCTATGCAATCAATGGATACAGAAAAGTACGATATTATACCAATCTATATTGATAAAGATAGAAACTGGTATACAGGTAAGATGTTAATGGATATCGAAGTATACAAAGATTTTGAAGATTTAAAAAAATATGCTAAGAAAGTAGCTATGTATAAAAAAGATGGTAAATACTATTTACAATCTTTAGGATTATTCAAAAGATTAGTAGAAGAATTAGATATTGTTTTCCCAATTGTTCATGGAGCAAATGTGGAAGATGGAACACTTGCTGGATACTTAGATACAATTGGTATTCCTTATGTAGGACCTAATGTTTTAGGAGCGGCTTTAGGACAAGATAAAGTTGTTATGAAACAAGTATTTGATGCTTGTAATATTCCTATTGTTGATTATGTTTGGTTCTTTGATGCAGATTATTTAAATGATCCAGCTAATTACCAAAAACAAATTAAAAAGATGGGATATCCTGTTATTGTAAAACCAGCTACATTAGGTAGTAGTGTAGGTATTACTGTTGTTAAAGAAGAAGCTCGTTTAGATGAGGCTATCATGGAAGCAATTACTTATGATAAAAAAATCGTAGTTGAAAAGATGGTGCCTAATTTAGTAGAAGTAAACTGTAGTGTTGTAGGTAACTATGAACACCAAGATGCTTCAGTACTTGAAGAAGTAATGAGTAGTGATGAATTCTTAACTTATAAAGATAAATACTTAGGAAATGGTAAAAAGACAGGTAAGTCTAAAGGTATGGCTTCAACTTCAAGAATCGTACCAGCTCGTTTAACAGACAAGATGACTAAAGAAGTACAAGATGTTGCTAAAAAAACTTTTAAAGCTTTAAACTTAAGTGGTATTTGCCGTATCGATTTCTTAATTGATAAGAAAGAAAATAAAGTATATGTAAATGAACCTAATACAATTCCAGGATCATTATCATTCTATTTATGGGAACCAACAGGTAAAAAATATAGTGATTTACTTGATGAAGCAATCACTAGAGCTATTAAAGACTATAAAGCTAAGAATAAGAAAGTATTCTCTTTTGATACAAATATTCTTTCAAACTTTAATGGTACTAAAGGCGCTAAAGGTTTAAAAGGAATTAAAGGTGGAAAATTAAAATAAAAAAGATTCTTAACGAATCTTTTTTTTGTCTTTTAATTTATCTAATCCTACAACAATTAATCCACCTAAGATAAATGTAATTATTGAAGTTAAGATATTTATTTTTGTATATATTTTAATATTAGTAGGGAAGATTACTATTGCACTAGCAAGAATTAATCCAAAGATAAAACTCATTGTATTATCTTTATGTTTTTTAAGTAAACTAGATACTAGTTTAGCACTTCCTATAACACCTATTAATACACCAATACCAATAAATAAGATTGGAATATATATTTTTAAATCAATTGTAGTTACATTAGCTACATATCCTTTAAATAAATGATACCATCCAAGGACTAGTAAGACCATTGATCCTGATATACCAGGGAAGATCATTGTTGCTCCACTAATAGCTCCTAGTAAAACTAAAGATAATAAATAAATAATATTTAAATCTTTTGCTAGTAATTCATTTAATGAAACGATATTACCGTTTTCTCCCGGAGAGAAAATAGCCAAGGCAGCAATCAAAATAATTCCTATACAAAAATATACATAGTTAATATTTTTATTTTTCATTTCTTCTTTTTTTAAAGAAGGAAGACTTAGAATTATGAATCCTGCAAATAAAGATATTGTTTGTAGTTCAAAATGAACGAATAAGTAATTTAATAATTTAGCAAAGCATACTAATCCAACACCAACACCAACAAGTACTTGTAAGATAAATACTCCTGATTTTACTTTGTCTTTAAATTTAGATTTAGTATCAAAGATATTGGCTATTTCATGCATAAACTTATCAAATAACCCTAAGATAACTAAGATGGTACCTCCTGAGATACCGGGAATAATGTTAGCGATACCAACACCAACACCACTTAAAAAATTTCTTAACATATTATCACCTAATTAATGATAACATTTTTTCTTTTAAGTGTAAACTTACCTTGTCAAAAAAATAGATTTGTTATAAGATTATAATAGGAGTGATAATATGAAAGATGAAGAAAAGAAAGTATCAAAAAATAAACTTGATGTTGAAGGTTTAAATGTCATTATTGGAATATCGAAAAAGATATTTAAAATAGGTTATGTTATTTTAATTATCTTAGGTATATATGCTTTTATAAAATTAGGAAAAGAAATGGGTGTATTTAAAACAATTCTTTCTATTTTAAAAGTAATATCTCCATTATTTGTAGGTATTGTAATAGCGTGGTTATTTAATCCAATAATAAAATGGTTAGAGAAAAAGAAAGTTCGTCGTAGCTTAGCAACAACTGCAGTATTTATTGTATTTATTGGATTATTAGCATTAATAGTTGGTACATTTATTCCAACATTATATACCCAAGTTCAAGACTTTGCTTCGACAGTTCCAAATATCATGAATAAATTACAAAAATGGTTTGTCTCATTTATTAATTCATTCGATGGTATAGCAGGAATTAATGTAGCGAATATTAAGACTGAAGTATTAACTAAAATTGAAAATTTAGGAACTAGTTTAGTATCAGGATTACCTGAAACTATAATATCAGCTGTTTCAAGCTTCTTCTCAGGAGTTGGAATCTTTGTTGTTGGTTTAATTATTGCGTTCTTCTTATTATTAAGTTTTGAAGATATGAATCAATTAATTGGATTCTTACCAAAGAAAGCTAAAAAAGTTACTAAAGAATTATTAGATGAAGTAGATGGAGCTTTAAGAACTTTTGTAACAGGTTCAATTATTGACTGTTTACTAATATTTGTAATTACATCAATCGGTTTAAGTATTGTTGGACTTAAAGCACCATTATTATTTGGTTTATTCTGTGGTATAACAAATATTATTCCATATGCTGGACCATATATTGGTGGAATTCCAGCAGTAGTAGTTGGATTCTCCCAAGGAATTACAACAGGTATATTAACATTAATCGTAATTGGAATTATTCAATTCTTAGAAGGAAACTTCTTACAACCAGTAATTTTATCAAAGACTACAAAATTACATCCAGTTACAATTATGTTAGGATTGTTAGTAGGTGGCCATTTATGGGGAATTCCAGGTATGGTAATATCTACACCAATAATTGCGGCAATTAAAGCAGTAGTATTGTATTTTGATAAAAAGTATGATATATTAAAGTTCGATTAAATCAATGAGGAAGAAAAGTAAGGTATTTTATACTATGTAGAGACTTAATGTTTGGTGAAAATTAAGAGTATGGTACTTGAAAGCTACTTCTAAGTGGAATGTAAACATTCTCGGGTAATACCGTTATGCAAATTAAGTAAAAATTAGGATGGTACCACGACTCTTTCGTTCCTAGGAAGAGCGTGGTTTTTATTTTAGGAGGGATAATATGGAATTTATAAGTAAAAATCCAAAAGTATTTATATTATGCGGTAAAAGTGGTAATGGAAAAACATTTTTATCGGAAATTATGAAAGATATTTTCAAAGAAAAAAATGAAAGTACAATTTGTCTTGCGTATGCTGATCAATTAAAAGAATATGCTAAACATATTACGGATTGGGATGGTAAAGAAGAAACTAAACCTCGTGAGTTACTACAACAATTAGGTTCATCTTTAGTAAGAGGTAAATTAAACGATAAGACTCTTTTAATAAGAAGAGTTATGGAAGACATAAGTGTTTATGCTTATTTCTTTGATAATGTTATTATTACTGATGCAAGATTTGCTCCTGAAATAGATATGATAAAAGAAAAATATAAAGATGCTGTAAGTATTCATTTATATGGAAGAGATAACTTATCTCTAACAGAAGAACAAAGAAAACATGATACAGAAACATCTTTAGATGATTATAATAATTATGATTTTACTATTGATAATAGTGGTAATAAAGAAGATTTAATTAATAAAATAAAAGATGTTTTAAAAGAGATAGGAGAATAATTATGAATTTAAAAGATTTATATATAGATTTTTTTGTAAGTAAAGGACATAAACAAATACCTAGTGCTCCTGTAGTACCAGAAAATGATCCTTCAGTATTATTTAATACAGCCGGTATGCAACCATTAATCCCATATTTAATGGGACAACCTCATCCATATGGAACTAGATTATGTGATTACCAAAAATGTGTAAGAACTAATGATTTAGATAATATTGGGGATACTTATCATCATACATTCTTTGAAATGTTAGGTAACTGGAGTTTAGGAGATTATTTTAAAGAAGAATCAATTACTTGGAGTTTTGAATTATTAACTAAAGTATTAAATATTCCTGTTGAAAGATTAGCGGTAACTATCTTTAAAGGAAATGATATTATTCCATTTGATCAAGAAGCTCATGATATGTGGATTAAAATGGGTATTAGTGAAGATAGAATAGTACCTACAGAAGATGATAATTTCTGGATAGCTGGTGAAACAGGACCTTGTGGACCTGATACAGAAATTTTTTACTGGCGTAGTAATGATCCAATCCCAACAAAATTTGATACTGAAGATGAACGTTGGGTAGAAATTTGGAATAATGTATTTATGCAATATAATAAAAAGGCTGACGGTACAGTTGAAGAATTACCTAAGAAGAATGTTGATACAGGTATGGGGCTTGAAAGAGTTGCTGCTGTTTTAGAAGGAGTAACAGATAATTATAAATCAAGTGTATGGACTCCTGTAATTAAAAAAATAGAAGAAATAACAAACTTACCTTATGAAGGCAATGAAAAATCAATGCGTATTATTGCTGACCATTTACGTACAGCTATCTTTATTTCGGCCGATCCAGCTGGTATTAAACCTTCTAATACTGATCAAGGTTATATCTTAAGAAGATTAATTAGACGTGCTATTCGTCATGCTAAGAAATTAAATATTGATATTAATAGTAATTGGGAAGAAGAAATTGCTTTAGTAATTTTATCTTTATATGATAAATACTATAGTGAATTAAAAGATAATAGAGAAGTTGTTTTAGAAGTACTTAAAAATGAAAAAATTAAATTTAATCGTACTCTAGAAAAAGGATTAAGAGAATTTAATAAAGTATCAGATAAAGATATTGATGGTATAACAGCATTCCATTTATTCGATACTTATGGATTCCCAATTGAATTAACTGAAGAAATGGCTAAAGAGTTAGGCATTAAAGTTGATGTTGAAGGATATAAAGCTAAATTTAAAGAACACCAAGAATTATCAAGAACTAATAGCGCTGGTAAATTTAAAGGTGGTTTAGCAGGTAACTCAGAAATTGAAACTAGATATCATACAGCAACCCACTTATTAAATGCTGCTTTAAAAGTAGTAGTTAATAAAGATGTTCATCAAAAAGGTTCAAACATAACTGATGAACGTATGCGTTTTGACTTTAGTTGTGATCATAAGTTAAGTGATGAAGAAAAAGCTAAAACTGAAGCTTTAGTAAATGAATGGATTAAGGCCGGTCTTGATGTAACAGTAGAATCTATGAGTAAAGAAGATGCTATTAAGTCCGGAGCTGAATGCATGTTTATTGAAAAATATCCAGATGTAGTTACTGTATACTCTATTGGTAATAGTGAATATGGTATTGTTTCTAAAGAATTATGTGGTGGTCCTCATGTTAAAAATACAAGTGAATTAGGACATTTCCATATTGCTAAAGAAGAAGCAAGTAGTGCTGGCGTAAGAAGAATAAAAGCTATCTTAGATTAAGATAGTTTTTTTCATATTTTATGGTATAATTATACTAGGTGAGAGTATGAAAAAAGGTTTTACATTAATTGAGTTACTAGCGGTAATCATTATTCTTGGAATTATAGCTTTAATAGCTATACCTGTAATTGGAAATATTATTGATGAAGCAAGAGTAGGGACAGCGGAACAAAACGCTGTTAGTTTTGTTGACACTGTTGATAAACAAATAACTATTAATTCGATGAATTCTAATAGCGCTGATGATATTAATGATGGAACTTATACTGTCCCTTTAGATTTTAAATATAATGTTAAAATAAAAGGACAAACACCAACTAGTGGCTGGTTAGAAGTTAGTGATGGTAGTGTAAGTAAATATTCTCTAGTAGTTGGTGGCTATACAATTACATACAACGGAATTAGTAAATCAATCGTTGAAGGTACAGTTGTATCTAACCAACCTAAAATAATATATCGCTATAGTAGTGATGAATTATATGTAGGGGATAAGATAGATTTAAAAAACAAAAAAATCACTTCGCATCATGTGTGGAGTGATAGTCAAAATAAATATATTGACCCTAATATAACAAATAATATGGTAGGTATCTATTCAACAAACTTAGATGACGTATTAACTGTTTCAACAAATTATAATGGTGATTCAGTAGCGGAAAGAAACAGTGTTGTTTACTTAAAACATACTGTTGATGAAGAAGGTATCATTACAAAATCTGAAACATGCGTAAAAACTTCATGGGGAACATTCTGCCAAACTGGAGGCGAAGGTGTATTTAACTCAACTAACGGGCAATGGAATGATTCTAAATATGCAGCTAAGAAAAATACAATGTTAGATTTTTATAAATGGAATACAAGTACTAATACATCAGAATATAGTGGTTTTTCTTGTAGTGTGTATTCTTCAGATTCATACTGTATAAATGTTGCAGAAGGATCTTATATTCATTCGATAGGAGATGCATATTCATTTGATTATGCTGCTCATGTTAATTGTGGCGTATATGCAAATGGACGTTCTAAGTGTTGGGAATAAAGAAAGGTAGATAGATATGAAAAAAGGTTTCACGTTAATAGAATTGCTAGCGGTTATCTTAATACTAGGAATAATAGCTTTAATCGCTGTACCTGCAGTTAGTAATATAGTTGAAGATGCTAAAAAAGGAGCAACAGAACAAAGCGTTAATCAATTTATTAATGCTATTGATAAACAAATAGCGATTAATCAAATGAATTCTGATCCAACAGATGATATTAATGATGGAACTTATGATATACCTTTAGATTCTAAATATAGAGTTAAATTAAAAGGACAAACTCCAACTGATGGTTGGGTAAAAATAGAAGATGGTAATGTTAGTGAATACTCTCTAGTAATAGGAGATTATACAGTATCATATGATGGTACTAATAAGACAATTACAGAAGGAAATGTACAAAAATTAGGGCCAGCAGTAGTTTATAGGCTTAGTAGTGATTTCTTATTTATTGGTGATAAAATAGATTTAGTAAATAAAACAATAACAAACTACACAAAGTTTAATTATATTGGAAATAAAGATCATATTGATGTGCCAACGAATGAAGATTTTATCAATGTTCCAACAGATAAAACAAAACCAATGACTGGTATTTATTCAACAAATATAGATGATGTTTTGACTGTGTCAATTAAACCGGATGGAACACCAGTAGGAAGTAAAAATAACATAAATTATCTAAAACATACAATAGATGAATATGGAATAATAACTAAAACCGAATTATGTAATATTACGTCGTGGGGAACACTATGTAGAGAATCATACGCAACATATAATGAAGAAACTAAAAAATGGATAAATAATAAATATGAAGAACAAGTAGTAGAATTATCGAATTTTTATAAATGGGACAGCAAAACGTCCACATCGGCATATGAAGGTGTAACAGATATGAATGGAACATACGGAACAGATACAGGACAAACCGGGTTTTCTGTTCGTTATTTTGTTGGATCTGATAGTGCTGTAGTATATGATAATGGCTATATTGATGCACGTGGCTCATTTTCTTGTGAAATTTACTATGGTGCGTCTTCGTGTTGGTAACTGGCTCGGCTGTAAAAATTAATAAAAATAATATGAAAAGGATGGTGTATCCTATATGAAAAAAGGTTTTACATTAATAGAATTAATGGCGGTAATTGTTATTTTAGGTGTTATTGCCTTAATAATGGTTCCGGTAACAAGTAATATGATATCTAAAGCAAGAGAAAAATCTGCTTTAGAATCAGCTCAAAACTATCTTAAATTATTAGGACAAGAACTATCTTTAGGAGAAATGGAAGACAATTCTTTAGAAGATGGTGAATATACTATTGATGATATTAATGAAACAGATATTGTAGTTAAAGGTAATAAACCTGACAGTGGTAGTATCAATATAACTGACGGTAAAATAGGAGATTCAGTTTTAGTATTTGGTGACTATACTTTTAACTGTCGTAAATATAAATGTACTGCGGGTGAACTTGAATTAGAAGAACCTGATGTAGAAATAATCTTTAATGATGAAAATCATAATGGAGAAAGAGATTTCGGTGAAACTATAAGTATCGGTGATGAAGAATTCTATATTATTTCCTTTGATGAGAGTACACATAAGACTAGAGCTTTAGCTAAATATCCACTTAACGTAGGATATGAATTATCTAAAGATGGTGAAAAAGAATTTGTTAATAACAATGATGTAGCGTATTATTCTGATTTCGGTGGAATTTCTTTAAGTGGTGTTACTCATACTAAATTAAAACCGTCATCTATAAAGCAAGATTCGAGTATAGCTGGAGCTATAATAAAATTTAGTTCTAATTTTTCTACGTCAACAATCAGAGCAAAAGGTGTTATTAATTTTGAAAGAACTTCTACGGCAGTAACAGTAGATGATGATTTTAATGTTGAGAATTATTCTTCCTACTGGATTAATGCTAGTGGTAACTTGCTATCTAAGTATGGTTCTAGTTATCCAGCAAATGTGTATGATAGTAATAGTAATATATATTCATATATTAATGAATATGTTGAAGGATTAAAAAATATCACGCAAGAAGAAATAACAGGGGATCTTTTAAAACTCGATGAAATGATAGGGCATGGATGTGAAATTGAAATTACCGAAGATACAGGTGATAGTGATAATGGACCTTCTGCAACGTGTATGAAAGGTAGGATATGTACTCAGGAAGATGTGGATGATGCACAAATATATCCTGATGCTAATATGAATCCTGTAACATGTACATCAGTTGGTCAAAAAATAGTGGATAACAGCAGTGATTTGTTTTTTGGGTCATCATATTGGTTAGGTACGGCTAGTAGTGCGACTGAAGTTTATGCTACATTCTCTTTAGAAAGCGGTGGAATGCCGTATGATATGCTTAATATTATTCCAGTGCCACCATTAGCGGCATACTATTTTGCTGTTCGACCAGTTATAGAATTCTAATTATATTGGAAAATAATTTTATTCATGATATAATAAATTTGTATTCATATTAGAGGTGATTTATATGGGTGAAACAAAGATTTATAATGCTAAAGACTTTCAAGAAGCTGCTATTATTAAAACAGTTAAAGAGGTAGCAGATAACTTGTTAGAGAAGGGATATGATCCTGTTAATCAAATAGTAGGTTATTTAATGAGTGGGGATCCTGGCTATATATCAAGTTATAAAGAAGCACGTAAAAAAATAACTAAAATTGATCGAACTAAAGTACTAGAAGTAATCGTTAAAGAATTTATTAAATGAGATACTTAGGTTTTGATTTAGGAACACGTACTTTAGGTATTTCAATAAGTGATGAAACTAAAACTATAGCGAGTATATTAACAACTATTCGTTTTAATGATTCGGAATATGAATCAATTATTCCAGAAATAAAAAAAATAATTGAAGAGCACAATGTTGAAAAGATAGTTTTAGGTTTGCCAAAGAATATGAATAATACAATGGGAGATAGAGCCGAAACAACTATTAAGTTTAAAGAATTAGTTGAAAAGGAATTAAATATACCTGTTGTTTTACAAGATGAAAGATTAACAACAGTTGCGGCTCATAATTATATGCTTGCAGCTGATGTGTCGAGAAAGAAAAGAAAAGAAAGAGTAGATAGGCTATCAGCTAATATCATACTTCAAACATATTTGGATATAGAGAAAGGAAGAAAATAAAATGGAAGAAAAAATGACTTTTAAAGCAGTAAATAATGAAGGAAAAGAAGTAGAATGTGAAGTATTATTTACTTTCGAATCAGAAGAAACAAATAAAAATTATATGGTTTATACTGATAACACTACAGATAGTGAAGGTAATGTTAAAGTATATGCTTCAATATATGATCCTGAAAAACCAGAAAGCGAACTAATACCAATTGAATCAGAAGCTGAATGGAAAATAATCGAAACAATCTTAGAAGAAATTCAATCAGAAGTAAAGGATAGTGCTAATTAATACGCACTTTTTTCTTATGAAAAGTTTATTAAAAAAAATAATATTTTTAGTAGGTGTATTAGTTGTTCTTACAACTATAGGATGTGTATGTTTATATAATTACTATACTTCACCTGTTGATAAAAATAATAGTGAAAATCTAAGATTAGAAGTAAACAAAAATGATACTTTTTATAGTATTGGAGATAAACTTACCAGTTTAGGTTTAATTAGAAATAGTTTTATTTATAAAATACAAATAAAATTAAAGAAACCAAATAATTTACAAGCTGGTGTTTTTGAATTAAATAAAGCAATGAATTTAGATGAAATAATTGATACTTTAAATAGTGGTTCAAAGATTAATGGTACATTAATCAATATAACTATTAAAGAGGGATTAAATATTAGAAAGCTTGCTAAATTAATAGATGAAAAAACTGAAAATACTTACGATGATGTACTTAGTAAAGTAAGTGATAAAACTTATCTTAATAATTTAATTAGTAAATATTGGTTTTTAAACGAAGATATTTTAAATACAAGTATCTATTATCCTTTAGAAGGATATTTATTCCCAGATACATATCAAATATCAACTAAATTTAGTGTTGAAGAAATATTTAAAGTATTACTTGATCAAACAGATAAAGTTTTAAGTAAATATAAAAACCAAATTACAAGTAGTAAATTTAGTATTCATCAAATAATGACTCTTGCTTCAATTATTGAATTAGAAGCAGGTAACGCTAATGACCGTAGTGGGGTAGCGGGAGTATTTGTAAATAGAATTAATGCTCGTATGGCATTAGGTAGTGATGTAACTACATATTATGCTTTAAAGATTGATGATTTTTCACATTCTTTAACTAAATCAGAATTAAATACATGTAATAATGGATATAATACAAGATGTAGTAGCAAACTAGGTTTACCTGTAGGTCCTATATGCTTACCGGGAGAAGAATCTATAAAAGCAGCTATTAATCCTACAAGTCATAGTTACTATTACTTTGTTGCTGATAAGACAGGTAAGACATATTTAACAAGTAATTATAGTGAACATAATCGAATAATAAATGAATTAAAGAATAAAGGTTTATGGCAAGCATAAACCTTTTGTGTTATAATGTGTGTGGTGATTTTTATGAGTATTAAAGAAATGGAAGAATATGCTAAAATTAATAATGTTCCAATTATGGAAAAAGAAGGTATTGAATTCTTAACTAAATATATTAAAGAGAATAATATTAAAAATATTTTAGAAATAGGAACAGCGATTGGTTATTCAGCTATTCGTATGTGTTTAGTAGATGATAGTATTACAGTTACTACTATTGAAAGGGATAAAATTAGATATGATGAAGCTATCAAAAATATTAAGGCATTTAATATGGAAGATAGAATTAATGTTATATTTGGTGATGCTTTAGAAGTAGAAGTTAGTGGCGAATATGATTTAATCTTCATTGATGCAGCTAAATCTCAATCAATTAAATTCTTTAATAGATATGAAAAATTACTTAAGGAAGATGGAACTATTATCACTGATAATATAAATTTCCACGGATTAACTTTTAGTAAGGAACCTGCTCCTAGTAGAAATCTAAGACAAATGATTAGAAAAATTCATGATTATTTAGATTTTCTTAAAGATAATAAAGAATATACATCAAGATATGAAAATATAGGGGACGGTTTAATGATAAGTAAAAGAGTTTAGTACTCTTTTTTCTTTGATTTTTCTTGTATAAGTGATATAATACTTTAACATTTAGAAAGAGGAATTATTATGGCATTAAAGAACTTATATCGTTTTCAAGGATTAGCGTCTTTTAAATCAATTGATTTATCGGAAAGAGAAATTAATCTAGTTAAAGATAATAATTATGTGTATATTTCGAAGAGTTACGATCATCATGCATATTTTACTTATAAAAGAATGCGTAAACTTTTACAGGAATTATCACGTACGGAACTAGATATTAATTTTTCTAATGCCTTACTTCGTGATACACGTTATTATCATAAGATGCAGGAAATAGTTGCAAATTCTGATAGAGTTACTAATATGGAATCTCTTTCTTTTAAAGTAGTTCCTTCATTTATGGAATTACTTGATAAAAATAGTTGCTATAATGAAAAAAAAGAAAAAAATAATTCTTTAGAGAGAGTTGACCGTAAAGTGTTTGGTGGGGGATATGGTCTTTCGAAAGAATGGTTAGAACTTCTTAATTATTTAACTTTAGTTTATTCAGTTAAAGATATTTCAAGAAATAATTTACTTGTTTTACTTCGTCGTATAAGAGAGGGAATGTATTCAATTCCAGAAATACCTGCTTTTTTAAATGAAGGTAGAAGTGAATACATTAATAATGTTATATTATCACCATTTAATAAATATGAGATAAGAAGAGCGATGGAAAATATCTATGATGCTGGAGCTTATAACGAAGATAGTGAGTTCGGTAAACACCCAACTTTAACAATAAAAAAAGTATGTAATGAGTATTTAGATGCTCGCTATGAACTTTTTAATAAATAGTTGAATTTTATAAGAAAATGATATATTATGTTTTATATTAGAAGATAAGAGGTGATCTTATGAAAAAAATTATTATGCCAAATAGTATTAAACAAATTAATGATTTAACTAAATACTATGATGGTGTTATTATCGGTCTTAGAGATTACGCTATTAATATGCCAGTTACTTTTAGTATGGAAAATATTAAAGAAATTACTAAGATATGTAAAGATAATAATAAAGAAGTATTTATTGCGTTAAATAAGAATATGCAAAATAAAGATATTCCTTATTTAAAAGATATTTTAAAAGAAATAGATACTTTAAATATTGAAGGAATATTATACTATGATATTGCTTTAGTTAATTTAAAAGATGAATTAAAAATAAATACTCCTTTAGTATGGAGTCAAGAGCATTTAACAACAAATTATTTAACTTGTGATTTTTGGAATATGTATGGTGCTAAGTATGTATATCTATCTAGTGAAATAACACTAGATGAAATTAATGAAATAGCGGAAAATACTAAAGCCCTTACAATGGTAAATATGTTTGGTTATTTACCTATGTTTGTATCTAAAAGACATTTAGTAAAAAATTATTTAGATACTTTTAATATTAAAGATGATAGTAAGATTAATTATTTATATAAAGAGAATTATTTATATCAAATAATCGATTCAGATTTAGGAACAATCGCATATTCGCATAGTGTCCTAAACGGAATACAAGAGTCTTTAGATATTAAGACAGATTATATTGTTTTAAATAGTTTTAGTATACCAGACGATATTTTTAGTAAAGTAGTAGAAATGTTTTATACTGTGGATAAGTCTAATGTTTTAGAATATAAAGAAAGAATAGATAGTATGTTAGATACTGATTTAGGTTTTCTATATAAAGAAACTATCTATAAGGTGAAATAATGGTCGAACTACTAGCTCCCGCAGGAGATTTAGAAAGATTAAAAGTTGCTTTTATATATGGCGCTGATGCTGTATATATTGGGGGACCTAGTTTAGGTCTAAGAGCAAACGCTATTAATTTTACATTAGACGAAATAGAAGAAGGATGTAAATTTGCCCATAATTTAGGTAAAAAAGTCCACGTAACAGTAAATATTGCCTTACATAATAAGGAAATACCAGAAGTAGTAAATTATTTAAAAGAATTAGAAAAAAGAGGCGTAGACGCTATTATTGTTAGTGATCCGGGTATTATGAAACTTGCTTTAGATAATACATCTTTACAAGTTCATGTATCAACTCAGGCATCTACTTTAAATGTCGAAGCAGTTAAATTCTTTAAGAAATTAGGTGCTAAGAGAGTAGTTCTTGCTCGTGAAGCAAGTAAAGAAGAAATTAAAGAAATTATTGATAATGTTGATATTGAAATAGAGACATTTATTCACGGAGCTATGTGTTCTTCTTATAGTGGTAGATGTGTATTATCAAATTTCTTTACTGGAAGAGATGCTAATAGAGGTGGATGTGCTCAAATATGTCGTTGGGATTTTGATTTACTTGACGAAAATAAAAATCCTTTAGCTGGTGATAAACCATTTACTTTCTGTACAAAAGATTTAAGTAATTTAAAGAATATTGAAGAAATGATAGATTTAGGTATATCATCATTTAAGATTGAAGGTAGAATGCGTTCAATATACTATATTGCTACTGTAGTAGGCGTATATAGAAGAGCAATTGATGCTTATTTAAAACATAATTATAAATATGATAGTCATGATGAAGTAGTATTACGTAATGTAGCTAATCGTGATTCAATAAGTCAGTTCTTTAATGGTAATTATGGTAAAGAAAGTCAGTATTATAATGGTAGAGTTGAATTATCAAATCAAGACTTCTTAGGACTGGTAAAAGCATATGATAAAGAAACACATACTGTTACTTTAGAACAAAGAAATTATTTTAAAAAAGGTGACTTAGTAGAATTCTTTGGACCTAATACTTATTTTAAGTATCAAATAGATGAAATAATCGATGAAGATGGTAATAGTATTGATGTCGTTAGACATCCAAAACAAATTGTTAAACTGCATGTAGATAATGAACTTCATGAGTTTGATATGATGCGTATAAATAGTGTTGACAAACAAAATAATTTATAGTATTATTTTGCTTGTTATATGAAAACAATTTAGAGGTGAAAAAAATGGCAGATAAAAAAGAAATATATTTAACTGAAAAAGGGTTAAATGAATTAAAAGAAGAATTAAATGAATTAAAGAATGTTAAAAGACCAGAAAACATTCAAGCTTTAAAAGAAGCTAGAGCTCTAGGAGATTTATCTGAAAATGCAGAATATGATGCAGCCAGAAATGAACAAGCAGTAATTGAAAGCAGAATTCAAGAATTAGAAGTAATGCTTGAAAACGCAGTTGTTATTACTGAAGTTAAAACAGATACAGTTGGATTAGGTACAAAAGTAACTATTAAATTTATAGATGATAATGACACAGATACATATGACATAGTAGGAACTAAGGAAGCAGATCCATTTGAAAATAAAATTTCTAATGAATCACCAATTGCTAAAGCTATTATTGGTAAAAAAGTTGGTGAAGTTGCTACTGTAACTACTGAAACTGATAGTTATGATGTTGAAGTATTAGAAATAAAAGCACAATAATTTGTGCTTTTTACTTGTAAAAAAAGGTATTTTAGTATATACTATTTATGTTTTGAGAGGAGAATTTTAATGAGTAAAAATGTTAAAGAATTAACAATCAAAGTAGAAGGTAAGGAATGGAAAGACGCTATTGATGCTGCATTTGAGAAAGCAAATAAAAAAGTAAAAATAGATGGTTTCCGTCCAGGAAAAGCTCCAAAAGAAGTATTTTTAAAGAAATATGGTGTTGAAGCTTTATATATGGATGCTGCAGACAGTGCTTTAGAAGCAGCATATAGAAAAATGTTTGAAGATAACAAAGATTTAGAATTAGTTGCTCAACCTGAAGTAAATATCTTAGCAATTGATGAAAATCATGTTGAATTCAAATTTGTATTAACTACTAAACCTGAAGTTAAATTAGGTAAATACAAAGGATTAGGAGTTAAAAAAGAAACTGTTAAAGTAACTAAAAAAGAAGTAGATGAAAGAATCGAACAAATTAGACATAGATATGCAGAAAACGTTACTAAAGAAGAAGGTAATGTTGAAAATGGTGATATCGCTGTTATCGATTTCGAAGGATTCAAAGATGGTGTTGCTTTCCCAGGCGGTAAAGGAGAAAACTACAGTTTAGCAATTGGTAGTGGTTCATTTATCCCAGGATTTGAAGAACAATTAATCGGTATGAAAAAGGGAGAAGAAAAAGAAATCGAAGTAACTTTCCCTAAAGATTATCATGCTGAAGAATTAAAAGGAGCTAAAGCCACTTTTAAAGTAAAGGTAAATGAAATTAAAGAAGTAGTATATCCAGAAATTAATGAAGATTTATTTGCTGATATGGGAGCTACTGATATTAAAACTGAAGAAGAATTTAGAAAACAACTTGAAGAAACAATTAAAGTTGCTAAAGAACAAGAAGCTGAAAATAAATACATTGATGATTTATTAGCAGCAGCAGCTAAAGAAACTAAGATTGATGTTCCTGAAGCTATGATTCACGAAGAAGCTCATAGAATGGTTCACCAATATGAAGAAAACTTAAGAATGCAAGGTTTAACATTAGAACAATTCTATCAATATACAAATTCTAATGAAGAAGCTTTAATTGATCAAATGCATGATGAAGCTAAAAATAGAGTAGTTTATAGATTAATTCTTGAAGCTATCGTTAAAGCTGAAAAGATTAAAGTAACTGATAAACAAGCTGAAAAAGAAGCTGAAGAAATCGCAACTAAATATCAAATGAAAAAAGAAGATTTCTTAAAAACTATGGGTGGCTTAGAAATGATTAAATATGATTTAGAAATGAAAGCTGCTATGGACGTATTAAAGAGTGAATAATCACTCTTTTTTCTTTTATTTTAGTAATAGTTATGTTATACTATTTATAGTAGAATAAAGGGTGGTTATAGTGAAACTATATGTAGCAAGCAGTAAAAGAATAACTAAATACACTTTGCCAATTAAATTGGAAGAGTTTTTTTCTGTTGAATATCAACCTGATAACACTCGTGAAAAATATCCTATTACCATCATTTCTAACGAAACAGGTAAATGGTATTTAAAGAGTAATGGTAGTGTCGATATTGTTTCAAAAGATTCGGTAATTGATGAAGCAGAATTAATTGAGTATCGCTGCTACTTTGCTAAATTAATTGGTATTGATGGATATACAATTATTTATGCTATGCCTGATTATGAAGCAGAATTATATAGTTTAGATTATAAACCTTTAAATAAAATTACAATCGGATCAAATAGTGATGCTAATATTTATTTTAATCATCCATTAATTGAAAAAGAGCATGCAGTTATCACTAAAGAAGATGACGGGTATAGTATTAAAGCAAGTGATAATGCTCGTATAATGATGTTTGTTAATGATAAACAAGCTAAATATAAAAAATTAAAATACGGAGATATTATTTTTATTAATGGTTTAAGAATAATATGGTTACCAAATTCATTTAAAATAAATAATCCAGGAAAACAAATACTTGTTAAAGGAATTGATCCTTACTTAGTAAAAGGGGAAACTAATAATGCTGGAACAACTCCCGTAAGTGATGAAGAAGCAAGTAAAGAATTATATCGTGAAGATGATTATTTCTATCATATTCCTAAAATTGAAGAAGTAATTGAAGAGAAGACTATTGTTATTGACCAACCTCCATCAGGAGAAAAGGGTGGTGAATTACCAGCAATATTCTCTATTGGAGCTTCTCTTACAATGTTAGCCTCATCATTTGTTATGGGTTACAGTTTATATAATAATCTTCGTTCTGGTAAAACAATAATGGACTGTTTAGGACAAATTGTTATGTTAGTAGCGATGCTAATAAGTAGTTTAATTTTACCAAGATTATTAAGTTTATATACTAAACGTTTAAAGAAAAAACGTGAGAAGTATCGTCAACATAAATATAAAAAATATTTAGCGGATAAAACTAAAGAAATTGAAGATGAAATTGCTTTAGAAGAAAAGATACTTAACGAAAATAATGATGACACAGCTAAATGTATTGAAGTAGTATCAAAAGTAATAAAGAGTAATATTTGGAATAGAGAAATAGTAGATGATGATTTCTTAAATATAAGTTTAGGAGTAGGAGATATTCCGATTAAATTTAATATTCAATCTCCTGAAGAACACTTTACTTTAGATGAAGATAATTTATTTACGGATGTTCTTAAAGTAGTAGAAGATCATAAATATCTACATAATGTTCCAATTATGTTTGATTTTAGAACTAACAACATTAGTTCAATGATATTTAATTGTAGTTATCGTAATGACTATGTTAATGAAGTAATGTTAAAGTTTGCTACATTCCATAGTGGATCAGATTTAAAGATAATTATTTTAACTGATAAGGCTAATGAGTCTTACTGGTCATATGCTAAAATACTTCCACATTGTTGGAGTGAAGATAAGAGTTTAAGATTCTTTGCATCTAGTTTAGAAGAAGCTAATGAAATATCTTCTTATTTAGATACCGAATTTAAAAATCGTAAGGAAGAAGCAGCTAATAACAAAGATGAAAATGCCGATAAAAAAGATATTTATAAAAACTACAGTCCTTATTATTTAATAATCACAGATAATTATTTAAATTATAAGAACTTACAAATTATTTTAGATATCTTAAAAGAAAAGAATAACTTAGGTTTTTCTATTCTTACAATGGCTGATTCAATGAAATATCTACCTAATAGATGTGCTAATTTTATTGAAATTAGTGATACTAATAGTTGTATTTTAACTAAGAAGGTAGATTCTAAATCACAAATTAAATTTAGAAATAGTGACTTCCAAAATATTGATATGGAAGGTTTATGTACGAAGTTAGCTAATATTCCATTAATGCCTAAAGATGGATTAAAAGAGCTTCCTACATCACTTTCATTCCTTGAAATGTTTAAAGTTTCAAAGATTGAACAATTAAATATTTTAAATAGATGGCAAACTAATAATCCAGTTACATCATTATCAACAGTAATTGGTGTTCATAGTGACTTAGAACCATTTAAACTAGATTTACATGAAAAATTCCATGGACCACACGGATTAATAGCTGGTTCTACTGGATCTGGTAAATCAGAATTTATAATTACATATATTTTATCTTTAGCAATTAACTATCATCCTTATGAAGTTCAATTTGTTCTAATTGATTACAAGGGTGGTGGACTTGCAGGTGCTTTCTTAAATAAAGAAACAGGAGTTAAATTACCACACTTAGTTGGTACCATAACAAACTTAGATACTAGTGAAATGAATCGTACTTTAGTATCTATTAATAGTGAGTTAAAACGTCGTCAAAGAGTATTTAATGCTACTAAAGATGCTTTAGGAGAAAGTACAATTGATATTTATAAATATCAAAGATTATACCGTGAAGGTAAAGTTAAAGAACCAATGGCTCATCTATTTATTATCAGTGATGAGTTTGCGGAACTTAAAGCTCAACAACCAGACTTCATGGATGAATTAATATCAACTGCCCGTATAGGTCGTTCTTTAGGAGTTCACTTAATCCTAGCAACACAAAAACCTAGTGGTGTAGTTAATGATCAAATTTGGTCAAACTCTAAATTTAAAGTTTGTCTTAAAGTACAAGATCGTTCTGATTCAATGGAAATGCTTAAGAAACCTGATGCTGCAAGTATTAAAAATGCAGGACGTTTCTATTTACAAATTGGTTATGATGATTACTTTGATATTGGTCAATCAGGTTGGGGTGGTGCTAAATACGTACCATCAAATAAGATTGTTAAAAAACTTGATGAATCAATTGGTTTTGTAAATAATACAGGTTATGTGATTAAGAGCATTGATGAAGAAGAAAAAGAAAAAGAAACAACTGTAGATTTAGGAGATCAATTAACTAATATAGTTAAATATATTTATAATCTAGGTGTTAAAAATAATTTAAAAACAAATAATTTATGGTTAGATAAAATCCCTGAATATATTTTTGTAGAACAATTAAAACAAAAATATGGATATAAAGCAATGCCATACGTTATTAATCCAATTATTGGTGAATATGATAGCCCAGCTTCCCAATATCAAGGTTTATTAACTTTAGATTTAACAAATAAAGGTAATACCCTTATTTATGGACAAAGTGGTTCGGGTAAAGAAAATTTATTATGTACTTTAATTTGGAGTATCATTACAACTCATACTCCAGAAGAAGTAAATATCTATGTTATTGACTGCGGAGCTGAGATGCTTAAGATGTTCTACCGTATTCCACATGTAGGAGATGTCGTAACAAGAGAAGAAACTGAAAAAGTAACTGGTATATTTGAAAAAGTATATGAAGAAATTGAAAGAAGAAAAGATTTATTTGCTGACTATGCTGGTAGTTATGTTAATTACTGCGCTAATAGTGGTAAGAAACTTCCTTTAATTACAGTTATTATTAATAATTATGATAATTTTATTGAAAACTTTGCTAAACTCGGTGAAGATGTTATGTCTTTATATCGTGAGTGTAGTAAATATGGAATTGTATTTGTTGTTACAGCGGTAAGTACGCAAGCAGTTCGTATGCGTATGAGTCAATATTTTGATAACTTTATAACTCTTCAACTTCCTAAAGATGAAGATTATCGTAATAACTTTGATGTAAAGAGGGGATTAATCCCAGCAAGAATATTTGGTCGTGGACTTGTTAAGTTAGATAATGAATTCTTTGAATTCCAAACTGCTTACTTCTGTAATCCAAACCAAATGAGTCAAGTTATTAAGATGGCTGCTGATAAATTAGCACCAGCTTATAAAGTTAAAGCCGATAAGATTATGGTAATTCCTAACTCCGTAGGATTAAACAAAGTTATGCCATTCTTAGAAGGATATATGGCTATGCCAATAGGATATGATATTGATAAGAAAGAGATTGTTAAGTATAACTTTGTTAGTGATCGTATTAACATGATTTTATCTAATGAAATGTCAATTCATATGGAACTTGTATATGCGGTTATCCGTATGCTTACAACAATTCCAAATACAAATATTATGATTGTCGATTTTGTAAATGCTGTTGATCGTTCTTTTGATAAGGTAAAAGTATTTAAAGAATCATTTGATGAAGTATTAATTGCGATAGCTAAACAATTAAAAGTTGATAAAGAAGCTAAGACAAAGAATTTCTATATCTTTGTAGCTCCGGGAGCAATGAAGTTTAAACTTCGTGATGAAACTAAGCAAATAGTTAATGAAATGTTTAGTAATGCTAATGCTCTTGAAAATAATTTCTTCATCTTTGCGGATGATTACGATGATATTAAGAACCTTAAAGTCGAAGAATGGTACCGTACAAATGTAAATACAAGCAATGGTATTTGGATGGGTGATGGTGTTGGTTCTCAAATGGCTATTAACATAACTAATTTAACATTAGAGGATCGTAAATTAAATTATCCATGTATGGCGTTTATGGTTAATAATGGTCGTAAAAAGAATATTAAATATATCA
Organism: Caryophanales bacterium; assembly: GCA_016282155.1. Taxonomy (GTDB): domain Bacteria; phylum Bacillota_I; class Bacilli_A; order RF39; family UBA660; genus RGIG4266. The sequence goes on from JAEEJY010000014.1 coordinate 34,725, forward strand.
TAGATGAAGATCTAGTAGTAGGTGATACTAATGAAAAATAAAATCTTAGTAGAAATAATTATTCCTAAAATAGATGAAAGATATAATTTATTTATTCCTGTTAATAAAAGAGTTGGTAAAGTAGTATTACTTATCAATAAAGCCATATTTGAAATGTCTTCCGGACGTTATCAAATAAGTGATACAGTATCTTTATATAATCGTGAAACAGGAGAAAAATATGATCCTAATAGTATGATATATGAAACTAATATTCGTAATGGCGCAATATTAGTATTGGACTAGTTTACACTAGTCCTTTTATTTTTTTTCTAAATAAAGTATACTTATAATAGAGGGTGATAAGATGATAAGAAGAATTAAAATTTTTTCTATCGATAAATTTAAAACAAAACAAAAAATGTTTAAGGTAGCATTTGCTGGTACTATAGCGGCTGCTGTATTATCAGGATGTTCTTCTAGATTTGGTAGTTATGAAACACATATTGATACACCAGTTACATACGAAACTAATGTTGATGATTATGCTAATAACATGACTAATACTTATGAAGAAATAGATTTAGGTAAGTATAATTCCTTAATAGGAACAGGAGCTTATCTAGATAGTGAAGATGTCGCTAGTGAAATAGCAAATATTGATAATATCAAGGTGACATATGCTGGTAGTGAAACATTTGGTATTGATGAAGCTTTAGCTAATTATAGTAAAGTAGATCGTAGTGATAATAGTAGTAATTTTAGTATGACAACAGATGAGTTAGTTAAAATAGTTAAAGCTAATAATAGTAAATACTTACAAGAAACTGGTACTAAGTACTATGAAGAATTAAAAGATAAAGATTTAGAACAAATATGTACTTATATTATGAATACTGTTAATTACCAAACAAGTAAAACAAATATATCTACCGGTAATTTACAGAATAAACTTAATAATTTAAAAGTACTTAGTTATTCTAGTTTTGGATATGCTTTTAATAATCCAGCTGAAGATATTATCGCAGTTAATATGAAAGGCATAGACTCAATAGATAAAGATAATGCTTTAGAAAGAATTATCTCCCATGAATCAAACCATTTTCTTCAAGCAGATCAAAAAGGGGATAGCTATGAATATGGTTATGGTACAGGATATCGTTTTAATGACGGTAATACTGGTATGCAAAATGAATTCTTATATGAAGTAAGTGCGGAAAGTATGGCTATGGAACAATTAAATGATGATGGAATACTTTTATATGAAAATGCTTTAAGAGGATTAAATGCTATCAAATCATCTTATATCTTAAGTGGTGATGCTTTAGAATTAGAACATTTATCATTCCAAAACGATATAAATAAAGTTTATGATTACTTTAATTGTGAAACAGAAGAAGATAAAATGGAAATTCTTAATATGTTAAATGCCTATAATTTAACTAAGGATTTTCCTAGTGCTAAAGAATATTTTGAAGCACAAAATATGAATACATCGGCTAAAGAAGAATATAAGAATAGTTTATCAAGTAGTATTGCTACTACTTTATCAAAGAATTTTTATAAAGATTTAGCACACAAATTAGAAAATAGAAATGACTATTTACTTAAAGATGTATTCTCCGTAGTTAGAATGCAAGAAATGAGTGTTATATATGATAGATCGGGTAATTCCGAAGAGTTTGTAGCTAATTATAATGTTATGCAAGATGAACTATTTAATGATATAGCGGAAAATATGGGTGTTGATTATCAAGATATTAAATCTGCTTATATGGAATACGTAAATAGTATGACTTCATATCAACCATCTAGTTTATTAAGTGAAGAAGAAAATAATTATATGAATAAGCTATATAACTCAATAGGTGGATATGTTAATACTAATACATTTAGTGTTCAAAGCGAATACACCCATAAAATGTAAAACGCTTGACAGAATATATTGCGATATAAATAAATATATGTTATATTTTGGATAAGATAGATTGCTAGTATAGAGGTGATATATTGGAAAACATAAGTGGAGTTAATGATCAAAAAGTTGATCTACTTATTAAGGATATTTATTCTTATTATGATCGTATAAGAGAAATATTTAATGAAGTTGAAAACATTATGGATAGTACAAGTACTTTCTATAAGTCAGATACTGCTAATTTAATAAGACATGAATTCCAACAATATAAAGATAAGTTCTATATTGCAGGCAAAAATATCCTAAGTTATGCCGATGACATGGAAAAAGTTAAGAAAAACTACGCTAATAGAGTAGTAGAAGCAACAACTTATTTAAAAGTCAAAGGTGAAGAAAGGTACGGGAAATAGGAGGTATTTATGAGTACAGGTTCAAGTGAATTAGGAATTTCAAGTTTAACAACTGGTATATCAAGATCAGGTATGGCTCAATATGAAGAAGATTTAAAAACTAATGTTTTAACAAATGTTAAGACAAAAATTGAAGATGTTGAGGCAGTCATCACAGCTATTAATGGCGGATGGCAAGGTGAATCTCGTGATAAATTCTTAAAAGATTTTGAAAAAGTAAGAAAAACTCTTGTTGAAGATTTAGAAAAAGAATACAAAGATGTTCAAAATCGTTTAGATGAATTACAAGATAATTACTTTAGACAAGATAAAGATTTATATAACTAAAATAGGAGGAATAATATGGGAAGTTTTTCAACAGAAGCAACTCGTGCTTCACAAATAGAAACAAGCGCTGCAGTTAGTAATTTTACTGGTGAAAGAGAAGGAACAAGATCTGGATATGCTGGTGGTGGATTATTTGGAAACAGTAATGTATCTAGTGATTATGACGTAGTTGGTATTAATGCAACTAAAGTACCAGGAATGCGTGATGCTATTAGAACATATGTTAAAAATATCCAAGATTATTTAGATCAAATTGGTGCTAATACTTCATCTTCACAAGCTGGAGCCATCCAAAATGAAGATGTAAAAGCTGCTGTAGATAAATATATTGCTGCAGTTAAAGAATATGCTCAAAATTTAGTATCATATATTTTGACATTCAGCGATAAATTAAAAGACGTTCAAGACGCTTGGGAAAAACAAGCCAAATCTATGGCTGGAAATATCGATTCAGCTGCTGGTGGATTTGGTACTTCAGGCGGATATACAGAAAAATTATAATAAATGATTGATGCATTAAGACACGAAAAAGCAAGATATCAAGTTTTATATGATGCTGTAAAAAATGTCGCAGGAAAAATTAGACAAAGTAGTTCTAATCTAGATGGGGCAGTTAACGGAATAAGGGATGCTTATAATGTTAATGATGAGGCTTACGATAAGGGCAAAATAAGAATTACTAAAGAAAGATTAAATAGTAAGGCAAGTGAACTTACAGGTTCTATTATGCCAATGATAAGTAATAAGATTAGTTCAATCGAGGCAGAAATCTCACGTCTAGAGGAAGAAGAAAGAAGAGCTTTAGAAGAAATGATGAAAAACTAGACTTGTCTAGTTTTTTAATTAGGAGGATGTATGGAAGTATATATTGATACAGATAAAGTTAATAATGCTGGTAAAGATATTATGATGTTATCGAATGATCTAAACTCAGCTATTGATGAAATGTTTAATCGTTTAACTTTAATGTCATCAAAAACTCATGAATGGGTTGGCGATAGTACTTTAAAGTATGAGAAGGCTTGCAAAGTAGATAAAGAAGAATATGTTGAACTTAAAAATGAAGTATATAATTTAGGTAAATTTTTAACTGATATCGCAAATAGTTATGATGTTACTGTTAAGAAAGATGAGTACAGAGGATAATGCGTTTAAGTTTTAATAGTGATAGAGTTAATAATCCTGTAATTAATAGTTTAACAAATACAATAGATACTTTAAGTGATGCGATTAGACAAGCTAGTAGTTTAGATATACCGGGAGGCTTTTCTGGAGCTTCTACTTTAGCTAATTTAGATAATTTTTTAGAAGCAGAAAAAGATAAACTTGTTTATGCTAAAGAATGGGCAGAAACTAGTATTAGAGACTATACTAATCTGGAAGATGAAATATTAAGGAATACTAAAACAGTTACTCCTAGTCCAGCTAAAATAAGAGAAAGCAATATTAAGTAAATATTGCTTTTTTTAATATCTTATAATATAATATTTTTATAAGAGTAAAAGGGAGTATATATATGAATAAAACAGGAATATTACCTATAGGTACAGTAGTAAATGCAAGAAAAAAATTATATATGATAACAGGATATTTTACATATGCTTATGATAATGGTATTAAGAAATATGATTATTCAGCATGTTTATATCCATCAGGATTTGAAACAACAGGTTTAAATAGTAATGAAATCCTTGATGTAGTATTTGAAGGGTATAAGGATAATATATTTAATACTTTTAAAGATGAACTTGAAAGTAATGTCTTAACTTCACCAGTTCCAAGTGAGCCTACAAAAGTAGATATTTATTTTGATGAAAACGGTGTTGTTGTAAGTGATGGTACTACAAAGAAAATAGAAGATGAAAAATATCGTAAATTAGTAGAGAATCCTTTTGTCACAAGTTTTAAAGAAACTAAGAAAGAAGAAGTAGATAAAAATTCTTCTAACTGGCCTATATTTAAAGATATACAATTTGATAGTGAAGGTAATGTAATTGTTGCTGAAGAATATGGTAAAATTGATATTCCTTCCGATTTAGGAGTTTCATTTGAAGAAGATAGTGTTGTTTTAAGTGGAAGTAGTGAAAAGAAAACTGAAACAACAATTAGATTTGATGAAAATGGTACAGTAATATCTGATACTGTAAGTTCTAAAAATACTAATAGTAATGGAACAACTAACCGTACACAAAATATAAATATTAAATTTGATAGTGAAGGTAATGTAATTAGTGATAATACTCCAGTTGTTAGATCTTTAGAAACTAAACTTGATAAAGATGGTAATGTTCTTGAAAATAAAGAAATTAAAAAAGATACTTTAAAAGGTTTGACTTTTGATGAAAATGGTTTCGTTATTGAAGCCCAAAAAGAAACTAAACCTAAAGAAGAATATATGTTTGATGAAAATGGTTTTGTAATTTCTCCAGCTAAGGAAGAAAAACCAAAAGAAGAAGTTAAAGATGAAATCATGTTTGATGAAAACGGATTTGTAATATCTACAAAAAAGGCTGAGAGTAAAGCGGAAGCTAAAAATGAAACTCCAAGCTGGTATGATGAATTTGATGGTGAATTATTTGGGTAGTAAAACTACCCTTTTTATGTAAGAGGTGATATAGTGATTAAGAATATTAAACTATTTTACAATGATGAAGAAAAAACTAAAAAGGCGGCTAGTATTGTTAAAGAAAAATTAATCGCAAATAAGTTTAAAATAGTTGAAGAAAATTATGATCTTGCTATTGCTATAGGTGGCGATGGAGCTTTTCTTCGTATGGTAAGGAGAACTAATTTTAATAGTAATATTTTTTATGTAGGAATAAATACAGGTACACTAGGATTTATTCAAGAAGTAACAATGGATAATTTAGATGATTTTATTGAGGCTTTAAAGCGCAGTAAATATCGTATTGAAAAAGTAGGTATTCAAGAATCAGATATTTATTGTAGTGAATACCAAGATAAAGTATATTCTTTAAACGAAATTATAGTTCGTGATGTTAATTTAAAGATTGCTAAATTAACTATTAAAATAGATGGTGATTTACTAGAAAGATTTATTGGTGATGGTGTTTTAGTATGTTCTAGTTTTGGTTCAACAGGGCATAATATTAGTTATGATGGTGCTATTATGTATAATTCTATGGGAGCCTTACAACTAACACCAATCGCTCCATTAAATTCCAAAGTATATCGTACAATATTTAATTCAGTAATAATTCCAGAACATAAAAAGATAACTATTGAACCGGATAACGAAAATGTCCTTGTTACAATAGATGGCGAAAATAGAGAATATATGGGTGTAGTTAAGATTGAAACAGGTATTGGTAATAAGTCAATTAAATGTTTAAGATTAAGCTATTATTCATTCCCTAATAAAGTAAATGAAAAACTTCTAGGAAGAGGTTATAATTAAAACTATCTTTGATAGTTTTTTTCTTTGTTTAATTGAAAAATAAGACATTTTATAATATAATTAAAGAGGAAAGTGTGAGTTAATGAACAAGATAGAAATTTTTAATGAAACAAATAGAGAAATTAAAGAATTAGATGAAGTAAGAAGAGTTATTGATGTTGCAATTAAACATCAAAAACTAGATAATTTAGAATTTAATATTATTATTGTGGATAATGAATATATTCATAATCTAAATAGAGAATATCGTGGGATAGATCGTCCTACAGATGTTATTAGTTTTGCTTTAGAAGACAATAAAGATTTTGTCGAAGTTGATCATCGTATTTTAGGAGATATTTATATATCTGTTGATAAAGCTTTAGAACAAGCTGAAAGTTATGGACATAGTTTTAAAAGAGAAATATGCTTTTTAGCCGTTCATGGTTTTTTACACCTATTAGGATATGATCATACTTTATCTAAAGAAGATGAAAAAATAATGTTTGATTTACAAGATGAAATAATGCTTGAAGCGAATATATTAAGATAAGGGGAGGACTTATGAAAGAAAGATTATTAGAATTAGCTAAAAATTCTTATGCACCATATTCAAATTTTAGAGTAGCCTCAATACTTGTAATGAATGATGGTAAAGAATTTTATGGTGTTAATGTAGAAAATGCTTCTTATGGAGCAAGTATTTGTTCAGAAAGATCTGCTATTGTATCCGCTGTATCAGCAGGATACAAAAAAGGGGACTTTAAAGAACTACATGTAATGTGTGTAGATAGTAATAAGATAAGTACTTGTTGCTTTAACTGTCGCCAAGTAATTAGTGAATTTTTTGATGAAAATGCTAAAATATATTGCTATGATAAAAATGGTGATAGGGAAGAATATACAGTTAAAGAATTATGTCCATATCCATTTAGTGAGGATGATTTAAATGCGTAGTGGATTTGTTAGTTTAGTAGGAAGACCTAATGTAGGTAAATCAACTTTACTTAATAGTATTATTGGTAAAAAAATAGCGATTACTTCTAATAAACCACAAACAACACGTAATATAATTCAAGGTATCTATAATGAAGATGATACGCAAATAGTATTTGTTGATACTCCCGGTATTCATAAACCTAATCATAAATTAGGAACTTATTTAAATAAGCAAGCTTATTATTCAATTGATGATGTAGATATTATTTTATTCTTAATAGATGCTACTCAAGCTTGCGGGTCAGGAGATAAGTTTGTTCTTGAAAGAATTAAGAATACTAATAAACCAGTTATCTTAATAATTAATAAGATTGATAAATTAACAAAAGAAGAATTATTTAATAAAATTAATGAATGTAAAGATTTATATGATTTTAAAGAAATAATTCCAGTATCTGCTCTTAAGAAAGATAATGTTAAAGAAGTAGTAAAAGTACTTAAAAATTATTTACCGGAATCAGTACAATTCTATGATACAAATACTTCAACAAATAAGAGTATGGAATTTTTAATGAGTGAAATGATTCGTGAAAAAGTATTTAATCTTACGGAAGAAGAAATACCACATTCCGTAACTTGTTATATAGAAAATATTGAAAAACATAATAATGCTTTTCAAATAAATGGGGTAATAGTTGTAGACCGTGATTCAGTTAAAAGAATTATTATTGGTAAACAAGGAAATAAGATAAAAGAAATAGGAATGCAAGCTAGACGTGATATAGAAGAATTACTAGGTAAAAAAGTATATCTTGAACTATACGTTAAAACTATTAAAAAATGGCGTGATCGTGATAAGTATCTTGCGGAATTTGGTTTTAACGATTTTGAAGCGTAGGAGGATATATGAGAGAAATTAAAGTAGGTAAAAAATATCGCCATTTTAAAGGTAATGACTATGAAGTTATCGCTATTGCGTATGACTCAGAAACTAATAATGATCTTGAACCAAGAAAATTAGTTGTTTATAAAGCTTTATATGGTGATAATAAAATATGGGTAAGAGACTATGCTATGTTTGCGTCACTAGTTGATAAAGAAAAATATCCGGATATTAAGCAAGAATATCGTTTTGAAGAAATAAATGACTGAAGATATAGGAATCGTAATTAGTGAATTAGATTATGGAGAAACAAGTAAGATAATAAATGTTTTAACACGTACTTATGGAGTAATAGGAATGCATGCTAAAGGAGCACGTACAATGAAAAGTCCATTACGTAGTGTTAGTACAAAACTTACTTATGGAAAGTTTTATTTCCGTTACCATAAAGATAAACTATCAATTTTAACTAATGTTGATGCACTTAATAGTTTAAAGAATATTAAAAAAGATATTACAAAAATAAGTTATACTTCATATTTAATAGAACTTGCTAGTCAAGTAGTAAAACAAAATAATGAGTATGAAAAAATATTTGATTTACTTATAAATACTATTTTAAAAATTGAAGAGGGATTTGATCCTCTAGTTCTAACAAATATCTTGGAACTTAAATATTTAGAATTTTTAGGAGCTTTACCAATCTTAGATGCCTGTAGTGTTTGTGGTAAAACTACTAATATCGCTACAATATCAAGTTTTAAAGGTGGCTACTTATGTAGTGATTGTTTAAAAGATGAAAAAATAGTATCTGAGAAAACAATTAAATTAATTCGTATGTTTTATTATGTAGATATAAGTAAGATTGAAAAGTTAGATATAAGTGATAGTGTTAAAAATGAAATAAATATGTTTCTTGATGATTATTATGATCGTTATACAGGATTATATTTAAATACTAAATCATTTATTAAAAACTTAAGTAAATTATAATATTGACAAAAATAGGTCTAAACATTATAATTGTTGTAATGCGATGAGGAAGAGGAGTAAATACTTAAGTATTTATAGAGAGTTAACGTTTGGTGAAAGTTAACAATATAAGAGTATTGAAGGTAGCTTCGGAGTGACTATCTAAGTAAATAGGATAGAACGGTTAATCTCGTTATCGATTAGAGATATATCGAAAGATATAAGTAAGGTGGTACCGCGACTATTCGCCCTTATAGGGTGATGGTCGCTTTTTTATTTAGAAAGGGTGATATTATGCTAGATACTAAGTATAATCCAAGTGAAGTAGAGAAAGATAAGTATCAAGAATGGAAAGATAAAGGATATTTTGAAGCAGGAAAGAATAAGGGTAAAGATCCATATTGTATCGTTATTCCACCTCCAAATGTAACAGGTAAATTACATATAGGACATGCTTATGATGTAGCGTTACAAGACGCAATTATTCGTTATAAGAGAATGCAAGGATTTGATACTTTATGGCTTCCAGGTATGGATCATGCTGCTATCGCAACTGAAGCTAAAGTTGTTAAGAGATTAAAAGATAAAGGTATTGATAAATACGAATATGGTAGAGAAAACTTCTTAAATGCTTGTTGGGATTGGACTCATGAATATGGTGGACATATTCGTGATCAATGGGCTGCTATGGGAGTATCTGTAGATTATACAAGAGAAAGATTTACATTAGATGAAGGATTAGCTAAAGCAGTTAATAAAGTATTTATTGATTACTATAATAAAGGATTAATTTATCGTGGTGAAAAGATAATTAACTGGGATCCTGCTGCGCAAACAGCTTTATCAAATGAAGAAGTAGTGTATTCTGAAGAAAAGAGTGCTTTCTATCATTTAAAATATAAGATTACTGGTAGTGAAGAATACTTAGATGTTGCAACTACAAGACCAGAAACTTTATTTGGTGATACAGCAGTTGCGGTTAATTCCGAAGATGAAAGATACCAAAAATATATTGGTAAAACAGTTGAATTACCATTTATGAACAAATCAATCCCAGTTATTGCGGATGAACATGCTGATATGGAAAAAGGAACTGGTGTAGTTAAAATTACTCCAGCACATGATCCTAACGACTTTGAAGTTGGTAATAGACATAACTTAGAACGTATTTGTATTATGAATGATGATGCAACTATGAACGAAAATGTACCAGCTAAGTATCAAGGTATGACAAGAGAAGAATGTAGAGAAGCTGTTCTTGAAGATTTAAAAGCCGCAGATTTATTACTTGAAATTGAACCTCTTGTTCATGAAGTAGGACATAGCGAGAGAACTGGTGTAATGGTTGAACCAATGATTAAAGAACAATGGTTTGTTAAAATGGATGGCTTAGCTAAGATGGTTCTTAATACCCAAGACGATAAAACTAAAAAAGTAAACTTTGTTCCTGAAAAATTTGAAAACACTTTAAGAAGTTGGATGACTGATACTCATGATTGGTGTATTTCAAGACAATTATGGTGGGGTCA
>JAEEJY010000015.1 GCA_016282155.1 Caryophanales bacterium
GATATGAGCCATTATTCCGATATTACGATAGTCTTTTAAACTATATTCACGAGCCATAATAATTTCCTTTCTAGATTACCATCTGTAATGAGCGAATGCTTTATTAGCTTCTGCCATACGATGTGTATCTTCACGTTTTTTAACAGCTGCACCAACACCATTTGATGCATCAATAATTTCGTTTGCAAGGTTTTCAGCCATTGAGTGTCCACCTCTTAAACGAGCATAGTTAGTTAACCAACGTAATGCTAAAGCTTGTTTACGTTCAGGTCTAACTTCAACTGGTACTTGGTAGTTTGCACCACCAACACGACGAGATTTAACTTCTAATGAAGGTGCTATATTTTCAATAGCTCTTGTAAATACTTCAAGTGGTTCTTCACCAGTTTTTTCTTTTACCATTTCAAAAGCTTGATAATAAATCTTTTGAGCAGTTCCTTTTTTACCATCTAACATTAAAGCATTAATAGCTTTTGTAACTAATTTAGAATTATATAGTGGATCTGCAAGTACATCTCTTCTTGTAGCACGTCTTTTACGCATATTAATCCTCCTCTTCTTTATTTATATATTTATTTACTATTTAGTAGTTTTTGGTTTTTTAGTTCCGTATTTAGAACGACCTTGACGACGTTTTTCAATTCCAGCAGTATCCATAGTACCACGAATAATGTGATAACGAACACCGATTAAGTCTTTAACACGTCCTCCACGAATTAATACAACACTGTGCTCTTGTAAGTTATGTCCTTCTCCAGGAATATAAGCTGTTACTTCAGTACCATTACTTAATCTAACACGAGCGTATTTTCTTAAAGCTGAGTTTGGTTTTTTTGGAGCCATAGTTCCAACACGAGTACAAACTCCACGTTTTTGTGGTGAATTTTGAACAGTTTGTTTTTTATCTTTACTGTTGTATCCAACGTTTAAAACTGGGGCTTTACTTTTTCTAACCTTATCTTTTCTTCCTTTTCTTACTAATTGATTAATTGTAGGCATATTAGTCCTCCTCTCTCTTTGCACACATCCAGGTGTTTCATATTGACACTTTTATTAAGGTTTACATAGGTAAACCTCAAGTTGAATGCAACAATATATTAACATTTTAGAATATGCTTGTCAACACTTTTTTTAAATAAAAAAGAGGAATGTAAACTATTCCCCTTTTGCTAATTTAGCAGCTACTAATTTTCTTTGTTCCTTTAAGTATACAGTGCATGGATTTCTATAATCATAAGACGCCACTCTTGTTGGTTTGAAAACACCCATTAAGTTTGTAATAAATATATAAAATACAAATATTACAACTCCTGATAATACTATAAATAATAATAATGATGTTATTGTAAAACCTTTATTATCCATACTCGTTCCCCCTTTAGAACAATTCTTCTTGTTTTATATTATCCTTAAATTTATATAACTTAGCTGGTCTTCCACATACACCTTCTAAGTATTCTCCTGTTTCCTCAATTAAATCTAAACTTACGAACTTTTTACGGAAATTTCTACGATCTAAGCTCTTTCCTAATACTTGTTCAAAAGTTTTTTGCATTTCTGGTAGAGTAAAATCACTTGGAAATAAACTTTTTAATATGTTTATATTCATAATTCTCTTTCTAAGTAAGTCTTTAGCACGTTTAATTATTTCTTCGTGGTCAAATCCTACTTTAGGAAGTTCAGATAATTTATACCATTTACTCTCAATATTTTTTCTTTCTTCACGATTAATCTCAACACTAGTTGAGTCAACTAATCCTAAAAACGTAATTGCTAGAACTCTATTATCTGGATATCTATTAACATTACTCATTACTGGTCCTTGTTCAATATACACATTCATTAATCCAGTTTGATCAAAAACAGCATCTGTTATACTGTCTTCAATTGTAACTTGATTATTTAGTATACAACCTGGTAATATCCAATATCCTTTATATGGATCAACCTTATTCTTGATAAGTAGTACTTCAATATCGCCTTTATTTACGGTAAATACACTTATCAAGGTCTCTACAATATTATTTTGTTCTTTAGTAAAAGTACCCATAATATTTCTCCTTCTAACAATCGCAGGTTATATTTTATAAGAAAAACATTATTTTGTCAATTCGATTCTTTTTATAATAAAGTATCTACAGTCATAAGCACAATAATTTTTAATATAGTCTTTAATACTTTCATAATCGTTAATATTATTCCTTAATTTATTCTGCTTGTCACAAAAACCCTTTAAGCGTAACTTACCATAAGCCCAATCACCAAATATGTAGTCATAATTATTAAAATAATCTGTTAAATATTCAGTTAAGGCTTCAGTATCTAGTCCATCTTTATAGTTTTCAATAACTTCGTAATCTTTGTCATTAATTTTAATTTTTTTCATTAATACACCCCACTAAATCCTGGTGCTATTTCAGCATACTTATTATAAACTGAATTACCATTCCATGTAATGAATCCACCTTTTAAACCACTATCATATAAACCTTTTACTTGAGATCTTAATTCATTAGCACCATAATTTATTTTAGGTTCATGAATAGCATTATAAGCTTGAATCCATGTTCTTACATGAGCTGGTGTTGGTATTTCGTTTTGTCTAGCCGCAGCTTCTTTGCCCCAAGCTAGCATTAAATTATATGGGTGTTGCCATGGAATACTTAATCCATAAGACCCTTTGGCAAAATGATCAGGATATGGCATTCCACTTATTACATCTACTATATTAGATATGGCTGGCCAATATTGACCGTAGGCTGTTACATAAGTACTTGCACATTCACCAAATACATCAGCTGAAAGATAAACATGTTTTTTATGAATTTCATCAGCCGCATACATTAAGAAAGCTTGAATAGCTTGTGCTTTTTCTTCATTATATACGTTTCTAAAATCTTTTCCGTTTTTAGAATATCTATATGAAGCTTCTGGGAATCTTACATAGTCATATTGAATTTCATTAAATCCAAATAAATCTATTGCTTCTAAGGCTAAGCGAACATTGAATTCCCAAGCTTTTCTACTATATGCGCTAACCCAAGTAGTTCCTGCTATACACTCATTTGGATTGTCTTTAGCATATTGTGTGTCATTAAATGTTACAATTCGCCCTATTACATAGAACCCAGCCGCCTTTATTTTATCGACTGCAGCTTTATAAGCTTCAACACTTCCCATTGCTGTATTGTAACTTGATGGCGACAATTTTTGAGCAAGTGGTGACTTGTAAGCTAAAGCTCCATCTTTGATATCAACTACAAACGCTGTAGCACCCGCTTGTTTTCCTAAGCTTATATATTTATCAACAGCATTTAAAATATAGGGACTGCCGTTTAAATAGTATGTCTTCGCGTTATCAACAAAAGCATTATCTTCAAAAGCAGGATGTTCATATGGATAATAGTCTAAATTTGCCGCATATCCGCCATATAATTCATAATTAAACTTTCTCCCCTTATGTTTATCATAAACACCATTTTCATTGTACATAGCTTTAGCTGATTCCTCAGTATCAACTAGGTATTTTTCATAAACATATCCAAAATCTGTATCATTTAATTTTATCTTGTACATATTGACTTTTCCACTATCTAAAATAGTATCAAAACCAGCTAACTCTACTTTAGTTCCCTTTTTTAGGAAACTCTTAATAGTTACATCATCTGATGATTCATAGATAGTTGAGCTTGTACGAATATATTTTTCTTTTTCTTTAACCGATTCTTCATATGTATTTACTATATATTCTGGTTTTACCAAATAGTCTTTTTCATTATATTTAATTTTACGATAGATTATTTCTACATCGTCATCCTTTTTTTTAGGATTTTTTTTATCTATTTGCTTTACTTGTTTTTCATATAGAACTACCTTAGTACCTCTTGTTATTTCGCCGTTTTCTTTAAATGTTTCTAAATCATAAGTTTTAATTTTATAATCAAGTGACCCTAAATATGCATCGCTAGTTGGATCAATTAGACTAGCTAGATAAAGGTCATATCCTTTCTTACCTAAAAAGGCAATTAATGCAATTACTAAAATAATCAAAACTATGAAAGGCCACTTAAATTTTCTCTTTCTTTTTTTATTCATAATAGTATCTCCAATTCTATAAAAATTATAGCATGTGAAAGGTTTTTTATCAACTTATTTTATATAACAAAAAAGATAACTAAACGTTATCTTTTATCATGTATAATTCATTATCATTTAGAATATTAAATCTTAGTTCGCTTATACCCATTTCATAATATTTATTAAGGTTATTTAGCTTTCTAATTTTTGAATTATATATATACATCAAATTATCTTCTTCGCGAACTTCGTATATAGTAGAAAATCTATCTTTAATGTATCCCTTATTCGGCAAATTGTAGTAACTTAATAGTTTGAATTTTGAAATCATCATTTCTTCTCTGCCGAATACGATTAAGGCTAAATTAGGATTTGCGTTATACCTATTTTTATAAGCTTCAATTAAATCTTTTATTTGAGTGTCAGTTAATTCATAAGACAGTGTTATTCTTTTAACTCCCAAAGAGTTAAGTAAAGCTACGGAATAAGAATTTACGACATTTAGTGAAAAGTCAGTAATTACAGATTTATACTTCCTTACACTTCCTAATTCTCCAACTAGAAGAGGTTCATCATATGATAAATGATGTTCTAAAACTCTTGGAATCTTTCTTATTACTTTTTTATCTTTTACTTCATCGAATAACAAACTATCAACATAATACAAATCAAAATTTAAGTTTTTGGCTTTTTCGTAAGTTTTCTGATCTTTCACATAGACGGATTTTAACTTTTCAATTGGGTAATCCGTTACTTTACGACTATAACTTGCCTTACGATAGAATTTTTTATGACATTCATACCTGATATCAAGCAACTTATTTATGGCTTCTCTTCGTACTTCATTTATTTCCCTAATCGAAACAAAGGCATTCCCGTCATAATCTAGAACTATATTTTTAAATTTACAAACTGTTCCACCAGTTTTCTCAATTTGCTCAAGGACTTTCTCACGAGAAGTTGGTTGATTAATTGCCTTTTCTATAGGTGTATTTCCCTCTGCTTTAGCAACCACGATACCATCACTAATTTCTACTTGAATTGGTTCACCTACGCATATTTTAATCTTACCAGTTATATATATTTTTCGAAGATCAACTTCAAGGGCATTTGCTATATCTAAGTGAACTTTATAGTCAGATGTCTTTAAAACTTTATTATTTATCGTAACAAATTTAGTTGTAGGTATAGCTACTATTTGACCTGGTTTAGCTGAAGAAACTTCTTTACTGTCTACGAGCATTTTAGTAACAATTAATCCTTCGTCATCACCGTTTGAATTAATAAATCTAATTCCATCATTAATAACTAACTCTTCAACTAATTTTATATATACTAGGCCTCTTTCTTTTTTAATGACATGACCTAGTTCGACACCTAAATTGTTTGGCCTAAATGGATTAATAAAATTCTTATTTTCCTCGTGAAAAATAAAGCCTTTTGTGTATTCACGATTGAAAGTTTTCATAAGATTCTTTAATTCCTCTTTATCGATTACAACTTTTTTAGTTTCAAAATATGAATCAACAGCTTTACGATATAACTTGGTAACTAAATAAACATATTCAGGCGACTTCATTCGCCCTTCAATTTTCAAACTATCCACACCTATTTCTATTAATTGTCCTAAATTTTCCAAGCAGTTTAAATCTTTAGTACTAAGGTTATATTTTTCTTTATTGACTATTTTTTTATTGCTATCTAACACATCGTATTTTAATCTACATGAACCCGCACATGTACCTCTATTACCACTTCGTCCTCCAATTAAACTACTCATCAGACATTGACCTGAGTAGCTTACGCATAAAGCTCCGTGGACAAAAATCTCAAGTTCGATATCTGTGTTATCTTTAATCTCTTTTATTAATTCTATGGGAGTTTCCCTTGCTAAAACGGCCCTCTTGAAGCCCATTTCTTCAACAAGTTTTACTCCTTCTAAATTATGAATATGCATTTGTGTAGATGCATGAACTTCTAAATCAGGAAATGTTTGTCTAACTAAATCTGCCATTCCTATATCTTGGATAATAATTGCATCAACATTATTCTTATGAAGAAAATCAATATAATTAATAAATATTTCTACCTCATTTTCATAAACAAGAGTATTTACAGTTACATAAACTTTTACGCCATATCCATGACAGTAAGTTACTGCTTCAATTAGTTCTTGCTCAGAAAAATTTTTCGAGAATGCTCTGGCTCCAAAAATTTGGCCACCTAAATATACGGCATCACAACCAGCTGTTACCGCAGCTTTTAAACATAGCATATCACCAGCCGGAGAAAGTATTTCTGGTTTCTTCATATTATCACCCACCAAAATTATAACATAAAAGAGATAAATTTAATCATTTATCTCTTAATACTCATTAGCAAGATCTTCCTCCACCGCCATGGCTGGAACCGCTAGAACTACTATGTCCACCGCTAAATCCACCACCACCGGAGCCTGAACTAGAGGAAACTGTATAAGAACTTGTATGTGATGATACAAATTTATCATTACTAACACGGATAGCCATAGATTCAGAATCTATATATTCATTTGCATCTGTCAATTTTTTTACCATCTTATTTTTAGAACGCATTCTTAAAATTGTAATTAAGGTAACAAGTGATGATATACCTATGGCAGTGCCAAAAGGAAAATCATATCGTCCAGATTCAAAAGTCGTTCTATTACCAAACTGATCATATATATATCCGTTTTTATCCATTGTTACATCTTTGTATTTATTTGGAAGTCCTTTAGCGTAATTGTTCTCAACAGCTGTTAAAAAATCCATAAAGCCATTAAAATAATAGTCATTATGCATTCCAAAATACATACTATCTAATATATTATCTATACGATCCTGTGGAAAATATAATTGTGCTTGACCAGTTGTACCAACGTAGTAATATCTTGGTGTAGATATATTTCTTATAGCAAGTATTCCACTATAGTATTCATTATTAATGCCGAAATCATTATAATCATAGAAATCATCAGCAAACGTTTGAATACGTCCTTCACTGCCTAAGTTATCGTAAGTTACAATTACAACAGCCATGTTAATTTCACGTTCTACAACATTTATTTTTTTCTTTAGTTTTTCTATTTCTTCACTAGTCAAAACTCCAGCAAAGTCGTAAACTTTTTGAGAAGCATCAACTAAAGGAGTACTTTTGACGTTTAAAATATTATCATTAGTTATAGTCCAATGTTTTTTTACACCGTAGTTATCTTCCTCTTTTCGTTCATATGTGACTATCTCACTCGCTGAAGTTGCTGGTTCCTCTACAGTATTATCATCCGTTATTATTTCGGCACTTACGCTTGTTACATTTATAAATAGCAGTGCCACTAAAGTGAATACAATATATTTAAATTTTTTCATATTAAATACCCACCTTCTTTATAAAATATATAAATATGCTTATTACTGCTATTAATAAAAATGTAACTGTGAAAGTTATTAGTGCATACATTAATTCACGTTTTTTACTTATTGGCATATCACCAATAAATTCTCCAGTTTGGCCATTCATTGCAAATAAATAATACTTATCATTATATTTAACATTTACCATCCAAACTGGTAATAAGACATATTCAATAGTTGTTTCTTTCGCAACTATCCCATTTTTAATAATTCTAACAGGAGAATAAGATATCATTGTTTTTCTAAACATATTAAGTGAGGAATTGGCCATTCTATTGACTGCGTCTCCCTGGGCAACATCCGAATTAACATCATATTTTTCAGAAATAAAACCGGATAAATATGCATGATTATAATCAACTAATTCATTGTAATCGAAAGGTTCAATCGTGTTCATAATTGCATCGTCGAACTTTTTACTTCCATCGACTGGCACTTTAGAGAAAGATACGCTTCCTTCCCTTGTTAATTCATATATATCAGTTTTTGTGTAATGAGTATTGCCTGAAGACCATGTTGTTATTTTGTCACCCATAGCCTTAACTTCACCATCCATTACAGCACTAAATAACCAGAATGGAATGTATATACCAGTAATCTTGTCGATATTTTTTTGAGAAACGAATTCCTTTGGAAGAAGCGGACGCCCTTTCTTTAAACTTTTAAATGTTTCAATCGCATCCTCTTTAGTTGTCTTAAAAGGAATTATTTTTGATGGAGCAAATTTTCCAGATAATTTTGATTTAATTATTGCAGTGTTCCCACAATACACACAAAAAGTCGCTGAAGTATTTTCGTCAGCTACTATTTCGGCTCCACAATCTGGACAACGGTAACTATCATAAATTACATCGTCGCCATCCTTAGATTGGTTATTTTTTTCGCTACTCGCGTTATCATATTTTTTCAAATCTTCAAGTGTAAATTCACTATCACAGTATTCACATTTCCATTTTTTATAAACCGGATTATACTTAAGTGGTGCATTACAACTTGGGCATTTATTATCCAATGCTCGATTATTTTTATTCATAGTATCACCAATATTATTATACAATATTATATCTCTATAAAAAAGATTTTTATTCTTAATATATCGAATTTATGATAAAATATATTAAGGTGATAGAATGAATATAAAACATAAAATTATTCTTGCTATTGGGATTATTGCAATAGTAGGTGCTATTCTATTAGGATATGCAACATTTATAGAAGCAAAAAATTTTACTATTAAGGAATACAAGATTGCTGTTGATAATTTACCGGATGAATATGACGGACTAAAAGTTATACATTTTTCTGATCTTCATTACGGGACAAGTGTTAAAGATAAAGAATTAAAAAGGATAGTAAAAATGATAAATAATACCGATGCCGATATAGTTGTTTTTACTGGGGATCTTGTAGATAATAAAATTACAGAGGAAGAACATAAAAAATTGGCAAAAGAATTACAAAAGATTAATGCAAAGCTTGAAAAATATATTATAAATGGAAACCATGATGCCTTATATGATAAATGGAATACACTTGCAGAAGATGCTGGTTTTATAAATATTAATGATAGTTATGAACTTATTTATAAAAATAGTAATAAAAATATCTTCTTAGCGGGCATAAGTGATAGTTTATATGCAACTAAAGCAATAAAAGATCGTACTAAAACCCTATTTGATTATGTAAACAGTGAGGCAATAAACGAGAGCGCCTATAAAATATTGTTGGTTCATGAACCTGATGATGTAGCTAAAATTGATAGTAATAAATTTAACTTAATACTTTCTGGACATTCGCATAATGGACAGATACGTATACCGTTTGTTGGTTCTATATGGTACCCATCAGGATGCAAAAAATTTAATAAGGAATACTACAATATTAATGGGACAGATTTATATATTTCAAATGGATTAGGAACAACCCTTCTACCAATAAGATTTTTAAATCAACCATCAATGAATTTATTTAGAATAGTGAAGAAATAATCACTATTCTTTTTTTGCACAAAAAAACATCCGAATGGATGTTTATTTTCAAATGGTGGAGAATGAGGGATTCGAACCCTTGACCCCCTGCGTGCAGGGCAGGTGCTCTAGCCAGCTGAGCTAATTCCCCAACTCATTAATGCTCCTGTATTATATCAAAGAAAAAAATAGGTTGTCAATACTTTTTTTTACTTTTTCTTTGATAAAAAAAGGAAATTGCCAAAAAAGACAGTATGTTATATATATAGGAGGTAAAAATGGATAATAACATAAAAGAATTTATCGAAAAATTTAAAAGCATAAAAAGGCAGGAATTTAATAGTTCTCTAAGAAATGGATATACAGGATTAGGTTTTACATATGAAACACTTATAGGCAAAAAAGAAGACAACAGCTATAATCCCGATTATAAAGGTATTGAAATAAAAACAAAGTTTGGATATTCAAAATCAAACCTAACACTTTTTACTTTAGCACTTGAAAGCGAAAAAGGAATGAAATATATATATAACACATACGCATATAAAAAATATGGAGCTATTTGTAAAAACTTTAGACACGATATATACTCCAAGAAATATTGTTTTATTTTAAATAAATACGTTGTAAATATAAAAGTTGATAGAGAAAAAGAAAGGATAGAATTAGTAATAACTGATATTTTTGGAGAAATACTTGAAAAAAATATATATTGGAAATTTGAAACATTAAAATATAGATTAGAAACAAAATTAGCTACACTAGCAGTCATAAAGGGTTATCCATATATAAGAGATGGTGAGCGAAAATTTAAGTACACGACCTTATCTATATATAAACTAATAAGTTTCGAAAATTTCTTGAAATTAGTTGAGGAAAACAAAATATATGTATCTTTTAATATTGGCACACATCTTAGTGAGAAAAGATATGGTCAAATGTATGATCGAGGTGCAGCCTTTAAAATCAAAAATGATTGCATTGAAGAACTATTTAACAAAATATATTAATCATATGTGGAGCACTTGTTTGGGCACAAAAAAAGGACATCTAAGTCCTTAAATTTCAGATGGTCGGGAAAACAGGATTTGAACCTGCAACCCCTTGGTCCCAAACCAAGTGCTCTACCAAGTTGAGCCATTTCCCGAAAGTGGTGCGCTCGAAGGGATTCGAACCCCTGACCTTTTGGTTCGTAGCCAAACACTCTATCCAGCTGAGCTACGAGCGCATAGACAACGTTCCTAATAAAAAATAAATGGTGGCTCCGAGTGGGATTGAACCACCGACACCAGGATTTTCAGTCCTGTGCTCTACC
>JAEEJY010000016.1 GCA_016282155.1 Caryophanales bacterium
ACTATCAACATCAAAGTCAGAACCTGTTTGTGCAACCCAACCATCAGGAACAACTATTGAAGAACCTTGAGTATTATCAAGTATTCCAACTACTTTCATTAATGCAATAGATTGTTTACCTTCAGTAGGAATACGATAACCCACAAATTCATCAAGTTCTGCAGCTTGTATTTGCTTTAATAAATCATTAGGAGTAGTTCCATCAAGACTTAAACCAAAAGCACTAGCAGGAACTATAACTTCTACATAACTGTTAAATTTATCATCAGAAACATGATAATTAAGTCTTTCACTAGATTTAATTTTCGCAAATCCAACAGAAGTTACTTGAGCTGCATGAAAACCAGGAAGAGTTTGTCTAGTAATAGCATTTGTAAATATAGCTTGTGCAGCACTTTCTAATCTTGATTTAATAGCAGGAAATATTGTAGGCATTTTAGTTATAAGACCTACAAAATTACCTTGTTTTGAAACAGTTTCAAAAGCATTATCTATCAAAGTTACATAATCAAGACTATTACTATCAGCATTAACTCTTAATAATTCATCTTTTAATCTATTTAAAAGTTCAACATATTTAACACCTTGAACTTTTTCACCTTCAATAACTAAATGACCATCTTTGATATTATTTGCAACATCATCAATTAAATCAGTCATTAAATTATTAAAACTATCTTTAATATTTTCAGAGAATAAATCTAAAAATTTATGTTTTAAACTACATAATTCTCTTAAATTTTTATCTATACTTTCATCATTTACATCTACTTCTACTATATTATCTATAATTTTCTTTACAATTTGTACACCAGCTTTATTTTCATCATCCATATGTTGAGGATTTTCTTGCTGAGTATAAAGATAATTATAATCAAATTGCTGACTAGCTGCTCTAAATTCTGCACCTAAAGCTTTAGTTTGTTTTTTAATTGTATCACCTTTTGTCCATACTTTAACAGCTTGAGTCTTACCTGCTTTTGATGTTTCTTCTGTATTTAATTGATCAATACCACCTAAAATCATAGCATCATATAAACTTTCAAGTTGTGTTCCTTCTATAAATCTAGGTATTAATACAAATTCAGCATTTTTGATTTGTCTAGGATGAACAACATTCATATTTTCATCATAATGCAAATCATAATAGAAATTCTTTTGAACTTGTACAAAAGTTTCTAAATCTTTATCACTAATTTTAGCATTAGGATTTAATATTTTTTGAATAAGAGGAAGATTTTCTTCAAGTTGTCCTTTTGCAGCTAAACGTCTAATAAATTCTTCAAAAGTAATATAAGATTGAGCATCATCAGTTGTTATACCTTTCGGTTTACCATTTTCATCAAGATCTCTATAACCATCAACAATTTTCTTAGCTTTAGCTTTAGCTTGTTCTACAGTAAAATCTTTTGTTAATTTAAGAGTATTAAATATTTGTTTTTCTATAATATCAAAATCATGTTCATTTATAGTAACTCTATTTTCAATAGTAGTTGCCCTAAAGCTATTATATTGTAAACAATCATTAAGTTTATATTTATCATCAATTCCTTCTTGATATCGTCTTAATATATTTTGTACTCTTTCACTATTAAGATATGAATTTTCATTTAATGTTTTTTCTTCAGTATCATTAATTCTTTCCTTATTCATATCAAATAAAGCATAAGAAAGACCTCCAGCTTGAACTTCTTTCAAACGCTTAAACATATCCTGAGAACTCTTATAGAATTTACTATCACCATCAAATAAATCACAACTATTAATGTAAAATAATTGATAGTTTAAAGCAAATTCTGCAATATTATCATCAGAAGTAAATGAAGTTTCATGAACACTATCATTATAATTAAGAAGTTTATGTTTAGTATCTTCAATATAATCATTAATAAATTGAGATATTGCATAATCAATAGCTTCTTGTTGTTCAGTAGTAAATTCTATATTACCATCAGCATTAATGTGTAAATTGGAATTATAAGCTCCCCCGTAAAGAAAGTTGATGCTATACGGATTGCTTTCATTTGCACTATCATCAATAACTTGATATTTCTTACCATCAACTTCAAATACTTTAGTCATATAATTAACTTGATTTCCATTTTTATCAGTTAATGTAAATCTATCTGAACTAAAGACTTTACCTGTAAGTTTACCATTTTTAATAATAGTTTTGCCATCAAAATGATAATTTTTATACAATTTAGAAGTATCTTTCTTAAAATCATCAGAAGTTACAAGACCATCTTTACGATTAGTCATAACTTTTAAAGCTTCAGCAGCATTTTGCATTTCTTGTGTAAATGCTTGACGAAGTTGTTTAAATATTACATGATCTTTATTAATTGATTTTTCTAACCAATTACCTTGATCATCAATATGTATATGACGTTTATTTATAATATCACTCTTAATTTGATTTCTTACAATATCTTTTACACTCTTATCTGTATCATTAAGTACAGTTAAGTAATTATTTTGATTTCTTGTAAAAGTATTTGTAGATGCATCATATTTACCTTCTACAATTACATCAACTGATATATTTCCATCGTTAATTGTAAGATTTAAATAATCATTACCTGCAGTTTTAATTGCGCTTTTACTATTAGCAAATACTTTAAATTTTCCATCAAAAAGATTAGTCATAAAATTATCATAATTCATAACTAATTTTCTATCAGAAATAACTTTTGATTTTCCTTCAAAGAAACGTATTTTATCAAATAAAGTATTTACTC